>JAKIWX010000121.1 GCA_022749845.1 Thermoplasmata archaeon | reverse complement strand
GTTGTACGGCGTCTCCTTGAGGAACGCCTCGCTCCCGAAGTGGCAGGTGGTCCAGGAGTGGAGCTTCCCCGAGAGAGGAAGGTCGACCCAACGGGTACGCGTCCCGCATTTCATGCAGTGACCGCGGGGCGTCGCGTAGACGAACCCGCACTCGGGGTTCGTGCAGCCGCTCCCCATCAGCTTCCCTTCGGCCAGCCCGAGGAAGAACGGCGTGTCCTCGGCGTAGCTGTGGATGTACTGGATGGCGTAGGGGTTGCGGATGACGAGCGCCTCGAATCCGTCCTTGTCCCGGAAGAGGGCGGCGCCGGTCCGCTCGAGCTCTGCCTGCACCTCCCGGAACGACTCGAACAGCTTCGGTCGTGCCACGGCTAGAACCCCCGCTCGAGGATCGAGACCGTCACGGAGGAGCCGGTGCCTGCGTGGGAGTGGATCGCCCCGCGGCGAGGCCGCTTGAGCTGCAGGGTAGCGTCCCCGAAGTGCGCCGCGATCGTGCCCTGGAGCTGCCAGAACGCGAACACCGCCTGCATGAGGCCCGTGGCGCCGACCGGGTGGCCGCAGGCGATGAGCCCGCCCGAAGGGTTCACGGGCAGCGTGCCCGCCCGAGGGACCGGAAGACCGTAGTCGACGTTCTTCAGGAACGGGTCGCCCCGAGTGACGTAGTCGTACCCCTCGCCGTACCGGCAGAGCCCGAGGTCTTCGTACGTTTGGATCTCGCTCGAGGCGTAGGCGTCGTGGAGCTCGATGAAGTCGAGCTCCTTGCGCGGGTCCTCGATGCCGGCGTGGCGGTAGGCCTCGATCCCCGCGGCCCGGCCCGCGCGGAAGGAGTGAACGCCCGGGTAGGGGAGCCCCTTGTAGTCGGCGGCCTTCTCGTGCGGGAGGAGGGGCACCTCCTCGAACGGACGGTCGGCAAGACGCATCGTGTCGGTCCCGCAGCCGACCCCCTTCACGAGGATCGGCCGGTCGGTGAGCTCCTTGGCTCGAGCCTCGTCCGCGAGGACGACGACGGCGGCGCCGTCCGACATGGTGCAGATCTGCTCCCGCGTGAGCGGGTAGGAGATCATCTCCGAGGCGAGCACCTGCTCCACGGTGAGCCGCTTCGGGTACTGCGCGTAGGGGTTGTGGATCGCGTTGCGGTGGTTCTTCACCGAGACCCAGCTCATGATTCGCGAGCCCTCTTGGATCGCGAGCCGCTCCCGCTCGCGCGGGTCCGCGACGTGGGCGAACTTTCGGAGCGCGAGGTACTCGTACATGTGACGCACCACCATGAGCGCGTAGTACCCGGAATAGAAGCCACCGAGAGGAAAGTCGTAGTTCGTGTCGGAGGCGAGGGCGATGAACTCGTTCCCCTTCCACGTGGCGACCCGGCTCATCGTCTCGAAACCGGCCGCGAGGCAGATGTCCATCCGCCCGCTCGCGACCGCCTCGTACGCCGCCTGGAAGCACTCCCCGCCGGTCGCTCCACCCCACTCGATCCTGACGGAGCCCTTCGGGTTCATCCCGAGGTAATCCTGGACCATGCTCGCGGCCTTCAGCTGGCGGGTGAAATGGTCGGAGAAGTACGAGATCCGCGTGCCATCGATGCGGTCTCGCGTTAGCCCAGGAACTTCGGAAAGCGCCTGATCGTAGGCTCGCTTGACCATCAGGCGGAAGTCCATCGCTGGGTGCGCTTTCGCGAATTTCGTGACGCCGCCCGTGACCATGTACACGCGCCGACCCCGTTCCGAGCGCGCGGGGCGGGAAGGAGTGGTTGGCTTCCGACGAGCTCGGACGGTCCCGGAGGAGCGCGAGGTCTTGGCCATGGTCTTCGTCTTCGACCGAGCCGGCCCGGTCTAAAAGCCCGTCGCTTCCCGCCGTCTCGACCGTCGCCGAGGGAATCCTCCCGGGGCCGGTCCCGACCGCCCGCGGTCATCGTCCCCACGGTGAGAGTTCGAGGGAGCTCCGCCGCTCGGGCGACATCAGTTCTTTAGGTCGAGCTTCTCGTGCCGCACCTGTGAGCGGCCTACCGAAACGCGACCTCCTGAGCCTCGCCGACCTCGGCCAAGATCTCCCTCGCCTCCTCGTCCGGGCCGCCGCGATGAAAGCGGCGCGCCGTAGCGGTGACCTCTCGAGCGTGCGGCCCGGGGTCAATCTCGGCATGATCTTCGAGAAACCCTCGACCCGTACGCGCACCTCCTTCGAGGTGGCCATGAACGACCTCGGGGGCCATGCGCTCTACCTCTCGCCGAAGGACTTGCAGCTCGGACGCGGGGAGACGATTGCGGACACCGCGCGCGTGCTGTCGCGCTACGTCGATGCGATTGTCTACCGGGCAAACCGCTCGGAGGATATGGCCGAGCTCGCAGGGTGGGCTGCGGTCCCGGTCCTCAACGCGCTCGACAATCGCGAACACCCCTGCCAGATCGTCGCCGATCTCCTCACGCTGCACGAACGCTGGAACGGGAGCTTTTCGGGTCGCCGCCTCGCGTGGATCGGGGACGGGAACAATGTCTGCAACTCCCTCCTCCTCGGTTGCGCGATGGTCGGGCTCGATCTTGGCTGCGCGATCCCTGAGGCTTACCGGCCGCCGAAGGAGATCCTGGCCCGTGCCCTCGCCCTCGCGAAGACGACAGGAGCAAAGCTCACCGTAACCTCCTCCCCGGCGGAGGCGGCTAAGGGTGCGGACGCGCTCTACACGGACGTCTGGATCTCGATGGGAGACGAGGCCGAGGCCGAGAGCCGGACGGCAGCCTTCCAAGGCTACCAGGTGAACCAGGCCCTGCTCTCAAAGGCGAAGCCAGGTGCCCTAGTGCTGCACGACCTTCCGGCGCATCGTGGGCTCGAGATCACCGACGAGGTGATGGACGGGCCGCAGTCCGTGGTCTGGGACGAGGCGGAGAACCGGTTGCACGCACAGAAGGCGATCCTCGAGTGGGCGCTGCCGGCGAAGCGCGCAGGCGGCCGCTAGCCGACCTCGCCCGGGTTCGCGCGAAGTCGGACGTGGAGGAGCCGCTCCACCTTCCGCACCGTGGCGTCGGGAGGATGGAAGCTTCCGCTCTCGAGCTTGAGGACGACCGACTTCTTCTCGTTGAGCCGTTTCGCTAGCTCCTCCGGTGTCCACGTGAGCTTCTCCCGCGCCTCGCGGATGCGTTTTCCCCAGTCCGCCACGAGCTCGAGCTCTGGCATCTCCTGGAACACGTCCCGTTCGTCGAGCCGTCGCCCCCTCGGATTGCCGCGGCTGGCGGCGTAGAGCGGCGCGGCCGCCGGAGGGGGGGCGGCGACCGGCGGTGGGTCGAGCACCGTTCCGAACTTGGAGCAGTTCGGGCACAGGCCGAGCACGCTGCCCTCGACGCGCACCCGGCTCGGTATCTCGACCTCGGCTCCGCACATCTCACACAGCATGCTTTGCTCCCATGTTCTTCTCCGAAGCGGAAACGCGGCCGCGACGATTCCGCGGCCGGAAATGACGGCGGCGCTCTTCCATGCGCTGGCGTCCCGCCTCGAACTCCTTGCGTTCGGCCTCGGTACCCAACGCGAGTGGACGGACGGGGACCGGGTGCCCGGCAGGGTCGACCGCGACCATCGTCACCCAGGCGCGAGCGACGCGGTACTTCGGTCCTCCCATGAGCGCCTCGGCGCGGACCTCGATCGCCACCTCCATCGAGCTCCGTCCCACGAACGTGAGATGGGCGTCGAAGTCGAGCAC
>JAKIWX010000120.1 GCA_022749845.1 Thermoplasmata archaeon | reverse complement strand
GTCCCCGAGCACGAAGCAGCGGACGGTCGTGCACTGCTCTCCGCCGAAGAGGAGCCCCTGCCCCTCACCGACCAGCGCCCCAGGTTGGAAGGTGAGGGATTCTTCCCATCGTGAGGACGGGCCTTTCGGGAACGCAAGTCCACTCGCGAGCTCGGTCCAGCGGCCCTGCGAGTACGCCCAGGCGTCGGAGAGCGTGGAGCCGGCCGGATTCAGTCCCCCCACGAGCACCAGCATCCTATCGAAGAGGTCGTAGGCTGACATCGCGGCGTAGCGAGGGTCGGGGACCGTCGGGTTGGGGGGAACGTTCGGTCGATTGAGCCCCCAGCCGCCCTTCGCGAAATCCCACTCGTCGTTGCCGGCCGTACCGATGTCGAGCGCGCCGCCAATCAGCCGGAGCACCTGGGAGACCGGGTCGTAGTAGAAGGTCGCGTCCCATCGGCCCTCCGGGGCCGGTACGAGCCGGAGGAACTGCCAGGTTCCGTTCGAGAACTGCCACGTGTCCGAATCCACCGTGCCCGGATGGATCTCGGTCCGATTCGTTCCCCCGAAGAGGATCACGATCTTGAGGGGCGGATAGAAGGCGAGGGAGGCGCCCCAACGGGGGGGAGGGGCCACGCTGCCCGAGATGTTGTTCCAGAATCCACCACTGAACGACCACGTGTTGTTGAGCACGTGCACCTCCGGCAGCGGCGGGGGCGGTGGGGGGCCCATGGAGGGCGGTGGCGGGTTCGCCCAACCCACGGCGCCCCCGAAGAGGAGGATGTAATTGTCGAAGCCATCGTACGTCATCGCCGCATCGTAGATGGCCCCCGGTCCGAGCTTCGGGTTCTGCCAGCTCTGGATATCCGCCGGTGCCCATCCTTGAGGTCCCAGGCTCCAGGTCTGGGCGATACTGATCGCACAGAACCCTTGGCTGCTGGGGGAGAGGCAACCTCCTTCCATCAGGAGGTAGCCGTCGAGCGCGTCGTAGGCCATGGCCGCCCCCCACCGCGGGGGAGGTCCGGGGACGAACGGCGTGTCGTTCGTCCACACGCCGGCGACGAAGCTCCAGGTCTCCGCCGAGACGTAGCCGGAGGGGCGAGCACCACCGAAGAGGATCACAGCCTGGACGCCAGGAGCAGCGTCGTAGGCCATGGCGGCGCCGAAGAGTGCCCCCGGCGTTCCGCCTCTCGGCACGGTACCCATCGGGGGCCCGATCGTACCCACACCGCCGCCGAAGTGAGGAAGGGAGGGGGTCCCGCAGAGGCCGGTGATTCCTCCAGGGTTGACTTGGCACCCCAACGGAATCCCCTCGGCCGGGCCAGCCCCAGTTCCCAGGGATGCGACGGCCGCCTGGAACTGTCGAACGCCGTTGGCTGGGGCGAGATGGGGGGAAGAAGCCGTGGGAGCCGGCAGGCCGGTAGGCTGGACCGGTCCCTTGCCTAGGGCCGGAGGAGCGAGGAGGAGGAAGGCTACCGCCCCCAACAGAAACAGCGAGGTCGGAGGGAGGCGATGGCGATGCCTCGCGTAGGTATCGCTCGAAGGAACAGCCACGGCGTATGGGGGAGCGGCCGTCGTATATACCTCTCTTCTAGATACTAGCGACTTGGCCAGTTCCGCGAGCGTGCGGGGCTGGAAGCCATTCGCACCGTGCCGCGGACCAGGTGGGAACGGCCGAGCAAGGGGAAACCTGCGCGGCTCCGAAAGGGCGGAATCGATTTTAAGGACGCACCTGTCGGACCGGCATGGGAGAGTACGTCTCCGTCCACGACCTCGAGCGGGAGGAGGAGACGCACCCCGGTTCGATCTCCATTCCGTACGTGATCGGGGCCGCCCTAATGATGGGGCTTGGGCTCTTTCTCATCGCGAGCTGGGTGCTCACTTTCAATTGGATCTACTTCCCCGGCGTGGCTTTGGCCGCACTCGGTTTCCTGATGATCCTTCACCCACTCGCTGGCTCGGACCATTAGCTCGAAGGTCGCCGGCGTGGACCTGCCCGACCAGCCCCTCACGGTGGTCAAGCTGGGGGGTAGCATTCTCACTCGCAAGCGCGAGGAAGGCAAGCTCCGGCCGAAGCTACTAGCCCGCCTCGCCAGGGAACTCGCGACCACCCGATCTCCGATGCTCCTCTTGCACGGGGCTGGCTCCTTCGGTCACCTCGCCGCAAAACGGACCGGCCTGGCCGAATCGCCCGCCCCGGAGCAGACCGCTACGCAGCGCCGTCGCGCCGCGGTAGCGGTGGCTGCGCAGGTGCGTACGCTCCACCAAGCCGTCCTCCGCGCGGCGGTCGCGACGGGAATCCCCGCGTTCTCTATCCCGGTGGGTGGCCTCGCGAAGAACCACGCAGGC
This sequence comes from Thermoplasmata archaeon, assembly GCA_022749845.1. Taxonomy (GTDB): domain Archaea; phylum Thermoplasmatota; class Thermoplasmata; order Lutacidiplasmatales; family UBA184; genus JAKIVR01. Next base: position 1,412 of record JAKIWX010000120.1, on the reverse strand, counting down.
GCGCTCGCAGAGCTCGACCCCGCCCCGTTCCGGCACGCCCTCGATGCGGGCCTTGTGCCGGTCTCCTTTGGCGACGTCGTCCAGGACGAGTCCTGGGGATTCTCGATTGTTTCCGCCGACACACTTGCGCTTCGGCTCGCGCCCGCGCTAGGGGCGCGCCGCGTGGTGTTCGTGAGCGATGTGCCTGGAGTGCTCGAGTCCGGCTCTCCCGCCAAGGGTCCGCCTCGAATCATTCCCCGACTCGACGAGTCGACCCTCGACCATCTTCTCCCGCGCTCCGGCGCTCCCGACGTGACGGGCGGGATTCGGGGCAAGCTCAAGGTGGTGCTCGCCCTCGCGCAGGCCGGCGTCGACGCAGGGATTATTAGCGGACTCCGGCATGGAGCGCTCTCGCGGGCGCTGGCGGGAGAGGTGGTCTATGGGAGCTGGGCAGGGCCCTCCTACCGCTGAGCCCGAGGGATCCGACCCGGCCTCGCTGCTCTCGCACCGTAAGGCGGAGCACGTGAAGGTCGTGCTCGGCGAGGGGGTCGAAGGGCGGTATCGGTACTGGGAGGACATTCAGCTCCAGCACAACGCTCTCCCCGAGATCGATTTCGAAGAGGTCGACCCGTCGCTCGAGCTGTTCGGAAAGCACCTCTCTGCGCCGCTCGTGATCACCGGGATGACGGGAGGCTATCCAGGTGCCGGGGTCATCAACGCACGCCTCGCCCAGGCGGCCGCCGAACTCGGTCTGGCGATGGGGGTCGGGAGCGAGCGGGCCGCGATCCTCCGCGGTCAGCATCCGGAAAGCTACTCGACCGTGGCGAAGCACGAGGTTCCGCTCCGGTTCGCCAACGTGGGCGCGCCCCAGATCATCGCGCAGGTCCCGGGAGACCCCGTGCTCTCTGTAGCTGATGCGCGCGCCGCGATGGCGCTCATTCGGGCCGACCTGCTCGCGGTCCACCTGAACTTCCTGCAAGAGATGGTCCAACCGGAAGGGGACCGGCGCGCGCGCGGCTGCCTGCTCGCGATTGCCGCGCTCGCGAAGGAGCTCCCGGTCCTCGTAAAGGAGACCGGCGCCGGCCTTTCCCGGACCGTCGCGGACCGTCTCCAAGCGACCGGGGTCCGAGGGTTCGACGTGAGCGGCACGGGCGGCACGAGCTTCGCCGCCGTCGAGCACCACCGTGCCGTCGCCCGCGGCGCGGAACGCGAGGCGCGGCTCGGCCGGACCTTTTGGAACTGGGGTATTCCATCACCGGTGTCGCTTCGCGCCGTCGTCCCGGTCGGACTGCCGGTGATCGCGAGCGGCGGCATCCGTTCCGGCCTCGATGTCGCCCGGGCGATCGCCCTCGGAGCGAGCGCCGCGGGCATCGCCGGCGGAATCCTCCGGGCTGCGACCGTCGGCTACGCCGAGACCCGCAAGGAGCTCGAGT
>JAKIWX010000012.1 GCA_022749845.1 Thermoplasmata archaeon | reverse complement strand
GTCCGAAATGAGGGGTATACGTCATCCCGAGCGCAAGGAGTCCGATTTCATCCCGTGTGGACAAATACGTATTAATATCTCGTTCTCGTCCCTCGAAACATGCCTGTGCCGAATCGCAACGTCGGAATGCTCCGAAAGAACATCACCATCACTCCGGAGGAGGCGGCGTTCCTCGAGCGGCACCCCGAGATCAACCAGAGCGCGCTGTTCCGCCAGGTCGTCGAGAGCATGATGCTCGCGGAGCGGGCCCCGCACGTCGCCTCCGTCCGGGACCTCAAGCTCGGTCGCGCGGTCTACCGAAGCGGCGCCGTCATGTTCCAGCGCTCCGGGAAGGAACGCGAGTAGGCGCCGCGGACTCCCGGAGTCGCGTCACTCCGACGGCAGAGTCGGCGAGCCAAGCGTCGCGCGCTCGCGCAAACAGGATTCCCTCGCACCCAGGGGTGGCTGCGATTGCTCGTTGGAGCAGGCGGGGTCCCCCTCCCTGTAGGACGTGATCGGACAGCAGGTGACCGAACGCCCAGCGCCGCCGGAGCGCCAGGTCGGTGAAGTGAGGCACATAGTGCCCACCTCCGGCACCCACGGCCACGCGGTCGGTCCCCCCCGGTTCGATGGAGAGCAACGAGTCGGAGAGGACCTTCACCTCGGGCGCCGAGGGGCGGTCGGGGCTGCCCCCTCCCCCGACCTCGGCGAAGAAGGCGGGGTACCGGACGGCCGGTCCATGGTGCGTCGACTCGAACGTAGCCCGCATGCCGAGCGAGTGCGCTCCCTCGTCGAGCGACCGGAGCGCGGAGCTCATGCTTCGTGCGTCGGCTGGAACCAGCTCGCCGGGTGTTCCGCCGGCGACGGAGTTCGCTCCCGGGTTTCCAATCGGATGCACCGTAAAGCCACGCGGTCCCGAACGGCTCCGATGGATAGACGGAAACACCAGAGTGGGTGGGAGACCCTCGAGGGACTCGAACAGGTCCGCATCCAGGGTCTCGTCCTCGATGTGGCGGCCCGGTCGGCGGAGCAGGAGGCGGCCGGGTGCCAGTTCGCGCATCGGTACTCCCCCGATCTGAATTTCGGCCGACGGCCGCGTCCCCCACTTCTCGGCGACCGCAGCGGCGACAGGGTCAAGGTCGGACAGAACGAACACGAGTGTCCCGGCGCGCAACTCCGCCCGCATGGCTTGGTTAGAGCAGCCGCCCCCAGCGAGCCGCCGCCGCCAGTTGACTGATTCGCGGCGGGGTCATCTCGAGAGCCACAAATCGGCTTCCCATCGGCCGCACATCGGCGGCGGTTCGTGAGCGGGCACCCGCGCGAGGATCGCCCGGCATCTGCAGGAAGGCCACCCCGCCCCGATCGGCCCCAGGGTCAATCGGTCTCCGAGCGCGACGCTTCGGCCGGAGCGTCCTCCGGCTCGGGCGCTTCGGTCGCTTTCCCCGGCGGCGAACTCCCACTCCTCCGGCGTCGGATGAGGAACAGCGCCGCCCCGGCCACTGTCGCGGCGACAATCGCGCCGAGGAGAACGAGCTCAGTACTGGAGAGCCCCGCGAACGGGCGCGAGGTTGTCCGTGGTGCGCTAGCGGAAGTGTAGTCGGCCCGGAGGCTTCCGTTCCCAGTGACGTTCAGGGTACCCGCGCTAATCCCCACCTTCCCCGAGGTTTCCCAACTCGAGAATTGGAATCCGGCGCACGGACCGGCGACCACCTCGAAATTGCCTCCGCCAAGCACCGCGGTCGAGTTGGGGCCGTACGACCGGCCGGCAACACTGACGGCCGCGCCGCAACCTATCGGGGTTACTAGGATGGCAACCACGAACTCGTTGGCGGACAGGTACGTCAGGGCGACGGTTCCGTTCCCTCGCACGGTCATGACGGTCGAGTTGGCGGAAACGTTGCCCGAGCCGATCAGGACGAAGGACGGATATCCGGAGCACGCGGAGACCCGAACCGGATAGTCGCTCGCAAGGTAGTTGGCAGAGGTCCCGTCGGAGCGAGGGACGCCGTTGACGAGTAGGGCCGGGCAGGTCGGAGGCGTGACGGCAAACGTAACTCGGTAAGCGGGTCCGCTCGATGAGCCGGTCACGGTGAGGGTGCGGGAGGCCGTGACCGAGGCCTGGTTCACGTCGCGCACCTCGACCGTAACGCTGTAGCTGCCGGGCGCGCTCGGGTAGCAGTCGAGGCTGCTCAGGTTGGCGGAGATGCAGCCCGTCGGTAGCATCGTGTACGTGTAGGAATACGGGGTCACGCCGCCGCTCGCGCTCACGAAGATCGTCGTCAGATTCCCGACGCCCACCGTCCCGGGGCTCACCATAAAGGACGTTATGATGGGCCCTCCCAAGTTCGTGAACCGATGGAGCGATGCGGAGTCCGCACTCGCAGCGTAGACGGTGTCGGTGCTTGCGTTGTACTCGAGGCCCAGCGGCGCGCTCGGGGTGTCGTACGAGCTCTTGAGCGCGTAGCTCGTGCTGTCGTACACCAGCACCGCGTTGGTACTCCAGTCGGCGACATAGATCGCATGGTGGCTCGCACTTACCGCAGTCGACGACGGGGACCCGCGCCCCGAGAACAGCCCCGGAACCGGCATCTCATGGACCACGCCGAGGTTCGTCGAGTCTAGGACGGTCACGTTTCCTGAGAGCACCTCGCCGACCCAGAGACGGCTGCCCGCCGAATCCAGCGTAAGGCTAGTCGCGCCCTGGCCAACCGTTACGTTCCGCAGGATCGCATGCGTGGCTCCGGACAGCTGATAGATGGTACCCGCTACCCCGAACTGGCTCCCCACCAAGGCGTCCACGGACCCGGTGACCGGGTCGAACCGTACCTGTTCGCACCACGCGAGTCCGACCGCCGCGGGGAGGGTGACATTCGCGAGGAGGGCACCGGTCGTGGCGTTCAGGAAGGCGACGGAGGTCGGCCCGGCGACGGCCAAGCTCGCATTGGCGGCGTCGTACGCCACGTCGTTCGGGGAGAAGGGGGTCGGTAGGGAGCCGGTGATCGACGGTGGCACGCCCCCGAGTATGCTCAGGTTCGAGGCGCCCCGAAGGGCCAGAAGGGTCCGGCCAATCTGGGGATCCCAGGCGACCCCCGTCGAGCTTCCGAGGAGGCTCAGCGAGTTACCGAACGGCCGGTCTAGAAACCCCACCACGGTCGGCGTAGGGCTGGGCTGGACGACCCAGACCCCAAGGTCTAGGGCATCCGGCAGCAGGAGGTCTCCCGACCCCGGGTCCGGTAGGACGGCGCTCGGAAGCGCCCCCACCCGAATCGACCCGACGGGAAGCAGGGTGTCGGCTCTCAGGACTGTGAGGTTGTTGCTGTAGAAGCAGCCGACATAGACTCGTCCGCTCGTGTCGTCGACCGCTACCGCGCGGGCCCCTGGACCGACGGGCGCGAAGCGGAGAATCGACTCGTTGGCGGCCGCGATCTCCCAGACGACGGACGCAGCTCCGTCGGAGACGAGCACGGACTGGGCGGCGGAGTCGTACGCGATCGCCCCCGTCGAGCTCGAGGGAGGTAGGGTGACGTTCGTGACGAGGTGGTCGGCGGGCGCCCCCACGACGCTCACATTGCGACCCCCGGAGCTGAGAAAGACGTTGGCGGTCGAAGGGTCAACCGCCAACCCGAGCGCCGGAAGGGGCAGGGTGGTGACTTGACTGCCCGTGGTGGCGTTGAACACCGTGAGCCCCGAATAGCCCCCGACGAACATCTGGCCGGCGGGGGCATCGTAGAGGATAGAGGAGGGAGCCGGAGTGGAGATTGTGCTGTAAGTGCCGGCCGAGGTGTTCACCACATCGATCCGGTTCGAGAGAGCGTCGACGACCCAGAGCCGGCCCGATTTTCCGTCGATCGCCGCGTCGGAGGGAGTACCGCCGACATGGATGGACGCCACTTGGGTGTGGGCCGGTTGGGAGGCCGCCGTGAGCACGCGGACCGCTGCGACCCCCTCATCGATGACATCCATCTCTGCCTGACGGGCATCGAAGACAAACGCGGTCGGCAGGACAGGTGAGCCGGTCGAGCCCCCGCCCAGCAGTAGTGGATCGGCGAACGCCCCCGCACTCGCGTTGTAGACGGCGACGGCTCCTGACGTGCCCAACCCCGCGGTGAAGATGACGTCGCCGGAGGTCCAGATCTCGTTCGCCACCGGGTCCCATCCTGTCGCGACCGGGCTTCCCACGTTCGCCCACGTGGCGTCGTAGTCGCCACCTAGGTAGGTACCGTTGGTGAGGACGAGGGTTCCGGCCACGACGCCGGCCGTCGACGGTGCGGCCCGAGCCCAAACCCCCGAGTTCGCCTCGGGTCGGGGATCGGAGGCGTGGGTCGGACTCGCGGTCGCGATTGGGACGTATGCCGCTAGCAGTCCGACTATCACCAACGAAGAAACGAACGGAGGGCCGAGATGAACTCGAGTCCATGGGCGACGACCGGGCCGGACCCCACGCCGACAACGCCGCCCGGTGGGCATGGCGCTCGAGCTTGATTCGGCTCTATAAGAGTTTGTGGCCGATGACCCGCACGGGCCCGCGATCAACGCGCGAGGGATCCGTTGCGGGGGAGAGACGGGGGTGAGGGGGTTAACCTCATGGTTTGGTGCTCCCGGCGGGAAGCATACCCGTTCTCGACGGATGCGAACCCGAAGTATCCCCTCGCCCGATTGCCGAGCAGGCTTGGCCCCAGGAGTTTCTGGATCGAACAGCGGGATCAAGTCTTCCGGCGCGCCTCGCGCACACGCGCGCTGTCACCCGCGAGGGTCCTGCCGTACGGAACCCGGGAGGGGTGATAAGTTCTTACCACTGCATAGATATGCTAGGTCGCATGGCCCTCGCTCACCGTCGGGAACGGGTTGACGTAACTCTCGGGACCACCGAAATCGTGATGTCCGCACTCCAAGAAGCAGGGAATCCTGTGAGCCGAACCTGGCTTCTCGCGCGACTGAAGGACACCGGCCACACGACGAGCAGGGCCCGGCTCAACCGGGCCCTTGGCTTCTGTTTCGTTCTCGGGCTCGCCAGCGAGGGCTCGAAGGGAATCCAATGGACTCACACGACGAGCCCGAGCCTGTCGCGATCCCTCTCGCGCGGCAAGCGCATCTAGGTATCGAGATGCCAATTCGGCCAGATCCCCCCGCCCCAGGGTCCGCGTGCAGAAAGAAGCGTTCGTGCGTTACCGAGGGACGTCTCGCTCCGGTGCCCCTCTGCAACGGGGCGATGTTCGACCACGCGCCGAATCATGATCGGAGACACCGACCGAAGGGGCTGCACGCTACATTCAACTAGTCAAACTGAGTTGCGACGCTGCTCGGCGCCTCGTCGAGGTAGGCTGGGCTCGCGGGCAGATCCATGGTCGACCTCACGATTCCCCTCGTCCTCGTGGGCCTCGTCGCGATTCTCATCTTCGTCGTCCTACTTTCCGCGGGGCTCTACCTCATCCGCGAAAACCAAGTCGGGATCGTGACTCGAAAGCTGGGGGGCAAGCGAATGCCCCCGGGCCAGGTCATCGCCCGCCACGGACAGATTGGGGTGCAGGCCGCTACACTTGTCCCGGGACTGTACTATCGGCCGCCCATCATCTGGTCAGTGGGCAAAGTTCCCGTCATCGAGGTCGGTCCGAACAACATCGCGACGGTCGAGGCCATCGATGGGAAGGCGTTGAGGCACGGGCGGCGTTTGGGGGACGAGGTAGAGTCGAATCAGTTTCAGGACGGAGAGAAATTCCTGGATGGAGGGGGGTTCAAGGGACCCCAGGTCGCTTTCCTCCGCCCTGGCCGCTACCGCGTCAACTCTCGCCTGTTCGCGATGACTCTCCTCGCGGCAATTCAGGTTGAATCCGGGAAGGTCGGCTTGGTCACGGCTCAGGACGGCCGACCCTTGCCCTCACGGCTCCTGGTGGCGCCGTCGCCGACCAAGACCTCCAGCCCGGAGTTCCCGTCGGCACGTGATCACAACTACTTCCAGGACGGCCAGGCGTTCCTTGACAGTGGTGGTTTCCGGGGGCCCCAAGTGGACACGATCCAGCCCGGCACGTACTACGTGAACCCGCTGCTCTTCGAAGTGGGGGTCGTCGAGACCTATGAGGTCCCACCGGGCTTCGTTGCGGTACTCCGGTCCAACTTGGGCGAGGAGCTGGACCGCTCGGAGGCCCACCCTGTGCCGGTCTCCGCATCCCCGGATTTCGACCAGAAGCTAACCGCGGAGGTGGAGAGTCTCCTCACATCCGACCGAAACAAGCGGGGCATCTGGCGGAACCCACTCGCACCGGGAAACTACAATCTTAACACCAAGGCGTTCACCGCCTACCTCGTTCCCACCAGCGCGATCATGGTCGACTGGGCAAGCTCCGATCGCCCGAGCGCTCCGAGCATGTCGCGCCCGTCCGCGTCGCCCGAACGCGCCCGCTCCGATTATCCGTACCTTACCGAAGATTCGACCGCCGGTGTTGCGTTCTTCAAGTTCAATCAACTGAAAGTGACGTCCAAGGACGGTTTCCAGCTCGAGGTCGACGTTCGGATGGTCATCCGTATCCTTCCCGAGAACGCCGCCTTCGTCATCGCCCGGTTCGGGTCGGTCTTCAACCTAATCCAGCAAATCGTCCACCCGCTCATCGACGCGGAATTCCGGAACAACGCCGGGCAGAAACAGGCCCTCGAGTTCGTTCGAAGCCGCTCTCAGCTCCAGCAGGAGGCGCTCGACAAGGCTCGCCAAGCCTTCCAGAAGTACATGGTCGAGGCTCAGAATCTGCTCATCTCCTACATTCAAGTGGACCCCACCCTGCTGGCGACCCAGACGAACAAGGAAATCGCTGTCCAGCAGCAGGCGCAATACGTCGAGCAGGCGTCGGCGGAGCGCCAGCGAATCTCCGTCCAAGAAATGACCGCGCGAGCCAACCTCCAACCCCAGGTGGTCCAGGCGGACCTGCAGATTGTCATCAACCAGAACACGGCGAAGGCGGCGGTCAAACAGGCCGAGGGGGTCCGCGACTCGACCCGGATTGTGGCGGACGGGAATGCCGCCGCGATCCGTCGGGTCGGCGAAGCACAGGCGGATGCCTATCACGCCCAAGCGGACGTGATCGGCCCCGACAAGGTGGCGTTGATCAAGACGGTGGACCTCCTGCAGGCGGGCAAGGTCCGCATCACTCCGGATACCCTTGTGATGGCCGGAGGAGGGGCCGACGGGGCGAACACCATGTTCTCGGCCTATCTGGCCACGTTGCTCGCCCAGCGACCCCAAACGACCGCACCCAGTTACTCGCCTTCAGCAGAGAAGGACTACGTCTCTCCGTTGACCACCACCCCTGCCCCGCAGGATCCGTCGATTCCCCTCCCCGTCGCACCGAAGGAGGATCCTCCCCTTCCGCCGACTCCCGAGATCCGGCCGCTTGGCCGGGTCAAGCTCCGTGCTCGAGCGCCTGACGAAGACGGGGAACCCTAATTCCCGTGGCTGGCGGATGGAGCCGAGGCCTTCGATTCTTCCACGGGCGGGTGGTGCTCCCGGCGGGAGTTTCCCCGGACCGGCGGGCCGGTCCAGTTTTGAACCCGCGTCAGAGGCTCGAGAGGCCTCTATCCTTGACCACTAGACTACGGGAGCGCCGGCGCTCCCTAGGGGGCTCGGGGTTTGAGGCTTTCGCCGGGAACCCCGACGACGGAAGCGCCAACGAAGGCTTGAGATACTCCACCGTCATCGAAGTTCGGTGACGGCACCGGTCAAGGCGCGCAGCGGCCACATTCTCCTCGACGCGCGCCGCGGGTACCGCGACCTGATCCGGTTCTACCCCGAGATCCACCGCCGCGTCGTCGAGGTGAACCGCCCGTTCATGAAGGAGACCGAGCCGCACCTGCCGGAGGTGCTTCTCGAGGAGAACCTGCGCGACCTCAAGGCGAACCGGAAGCCGGCGGGCTACAACCGTCAGGATGCGGTGGGCCTGCGGCTCGTCTTCCCGATCCCGACCGACAAGCGGCCGGAGTTCTACTTCCTGAAGCCCACTCGTTGCCAGGAGGTCGTCCAGATCACCGAGCGGGTCTCGCAGCTCCTCAAGCGGCGGGGCCTTCGCCACACGGTCGAGTACGACCGGCTCCCTCTCGGCCCCCCGCGGGCAGTGCCGGGCATGCCCGCTCCGGTTCCGACGACGATCGGGAACGCTCCTCTCCTGCCTCCGTGATTCGCCGCCCGGGCAGCGGCCCACGGGGCAACTTCTACCGAAGCAGCTCTTGCAGCAGCTGCAGCGCTTCCCGGGCCTTCTCGAGCGCCGGGCCGTAGTCTTCGGCGCGGAGGCGGAGGGATTCCGTCAGCAGCTCCCGCGGCCGCACGACGTCGAGTCGTCGCTCCGTGGCGCGCGCGAGCGCGGCGTCGACGAGGTAGTGCAGGTTCATCAGCTCCCGATGGAGCGCCTTGCGCCGGCCGAGCTCCTCCTCGGTCTCGAGCAGCAGCCGGGCGGCGTCAACGGGCCGCCCCTCACCCAAGGCGCCCCTCGACTGCTCGAGGCGCTGCGGGACGGGGCCGAGCGTGACGTGAAGCCCGTCCTGCGCGAACAGTAGCTCCGTCTCGACCTCCCGAATCTTCTCCTCTATCCGCCGGCGCACGAGCGACTCGAGCTGGAGCGTGCCGCGGTGGACGAGCGAGGGGACGGCGTCGAGGCGATTCGAGTCGAGCGCGAGCTTCGCCTCGCTGAATACCTCCATGACCGGCGTAGTGTCGATCCCTAGCTTCTCCCCGACCCAGAGGTGGTCCTGGAGCTCCTGCACCTGGTGGGCGAGGTTCAGCTTCCAGCGCTCGCGGATGCGGCTCTCCTCCTCCCGGAGCAGCTCGAGCGCGGCGGCGAACTCGTGACGCTCCCGCGCCTCGGCGACGCGCCGGGCCATGTCGGCGCGCTGCGTCCCGTCCTGACCCTCGGCGGTCGACATGCCGGCGTAGAGCTGGCTCACGGTCCGCTCCGCGGCCGTCACCACGACGTCGAGCGCCCGGAAGGCGGTGGCCCGGGCCCGCTCCACTTGGCCGGTTGCCCGGGCCCAATCGCGCACCTTGAGGGCGGCTTCGGCGTTGTCGAGCGCGGAGAGGATCTCCCGGCCCTCCCCCTCGGAAGCCGTCGACTGGACGATCTCGAGGAGGGTACGGATCTCCGTCAAGGAGGCCGTGTACAGTCGCTCCGTCGACCACCGGGCGGACTCGCCCGCGTCGCGCGCACGACGGAGGGCCGCGGCGTACTCCCCCGTGCGGTCGAGCTCGCGCGCAGCTTCCAGGAGCGGGAGCCCCTCCTGCACCTCGGCTCCCATCTCGGAGGCCTCCTTGAGCTGGCGTTCGGCCGACTCGATCGACTCTCGGGACCTGCGCTGCCCCTCCTGCGCATCCGCGAGCGCGTCGGCGGCGAGCATGCAGCGCTCCAGCACGGGTGGGTAGTCCCGGGCCTCGAGCGCTTCGCGCGCTCGGCGGATCTCCTCGCGCGCGACGGGCGCGGCGAGCCCTTGGGCCATGACCATCTCGATCCGCCGTTGGATGGTATCGAAGGAACCTTGTGCGATAATCCGCTGGAGCTCCACACGCTCGAGTTCGCTCTCGCTTCGTGCGGCCAGCTGGAGCGCCTCGAGGGGGCGGGCGTTCTCGAGCTGACCCCGCGCCTGTTCGAGGAGGTTCTCCGCGAGCGCGGTCTGGGCCCCTTGCTGGCGCGCGCGGCTCACGATCCCTTGGAAGTTCGCGAGCGATTTCGACACCTGGTGGTGAGCGGCCTGGGCGAGCTCGCGCTCCAGGGTCGAGGCAAGCTCGATGGTTCGCGCGTAGTCCCGTTCGGCGAGGTGACGCTCCACCCGCTCGAGCCGGGGACGGAAGGTCCGGACTTCGACGCGGACCACCTCGGCCTGGTTGAAGGCGTCGCGGGCGCGGCGCATCGCCCGCTCCGCGTGCTCGAGAAAGCCACGGGTCTCGTGGAAGCGGCCCCGCGCGGTCTCGAGCAGCTCGGAGAGCCCGGCCGGCACGGGGAGCGAGAGGCGGCGTCGGAGCTCGGTGAGCTGTTCGACGACCGGGGTGACGTCGAGCTCGGCCGAGCGTGCAATTTCGACGTCCCGCTCGAGCGCCCGCACGTTCTCCTCGAAGACGGGGCGGAGCAGCTGGACGATGTCCGTATGGACGGCCCGGGCCTGCCCCCAGCTCTCCCGGCCCGGACTCGCCGCGAGCGCTTCGCGCGCGGTCCGAACCCGTTCCGCGAGCGGCTCGATCGGCACCGAGAGTCGGCGGCCGTCCTCGGCGAGGGCGTCGGCCTCGTCGAGGAGGCGGAGCGCCTCGTGGCGCGCCTGCTCGCGCTCGAGGCGCTCGTGGAGCGCATCGAGCAGGTCGCGGGCGCGGGTGAACTCGAGGGCCTGGTAGCTCGCCCGGGCTCGGTCGAGCTCGTCGCTGTACCCCTCGACGACCACGCCGACCGTCCGGAGCGACTCGATGAGCTCCTGGACCTCCCCCGTCCGGTCGAGGATCGCTTGGGCGGTTCGCCGCAGCCGTTGCGCCTCATCGAAGGTGCCTGTGGCTGCCCTCCAGCCTTCGAGGAATCGAGCGGCCCGGACCGCCTCGATCGATTGGTCGAGCCGGCTCCTGAGGCTCGTCGTGTCGAGCCCCATCTTGCCGAGCTCGACGAGTGCGAGCTTCGCGTGGGAGAGCGCCTCCTCGCTCCGTAGGAGCTGCTGCTGGCGCGCCCGCGTGCGGATCTCCTGGCTTGCGCGGAACGCCTTGACGAACTCCCCCATGTTGAAGATCTGCTGCACCTCGTCGATCTGGCGCTGCATCTCGTCCCCGGCCCCGCCCATCGATTCGAGAAGGCGGCGCTCCTCCTCGAGCCCCTCGACGAGGGCGCTCGCGTGCTGGGCGAAGACGACGGAGAATTCGCGCTCGGCGCGGTGGAGGGTGTCGATGGCGGTCGGGAGGTCGTCCTTGACCCGGAGGGAGACGTCGGCGTCCGCGAGGAGCCGACGGACCGGGGAGGCGAGGGCGGGGTCCGGGATCTCCTCGAGCCCCTTGCCCACCTCGTCGATCCGGCGCGCCACGTACGGACCCGCGGCGGCCCTGAGCTCCACCTGGAGTCGGGCGGCGGCCTCGGCGCCCTCGGCGATCTCCCCTTCCTCGAGCCGGCTTCGGACGCCTCCGATCTGGTCGAGGAACCCGGCGGGGGTGAACCCCAGTTCCTCTCCCTGACGACCTACCCGCTCGAGCCGCTCTAGGTCGAGCCGCACCTGGGTCAGGCTCTCCTCGCCCAGTCGACGGAAGGTGTCGGCAAGGATCGGTCGCGCGCTCGCGAGCTCCGCGCGGGCGAGGAACTCGGCGGCGCGGGCGAGCGGTACGCGGTAGGAACCCACGGGGACCTGCGCCTTCTCGAGCCGATTGAGCAGTGCTTCGAGCGCCTCCTGCTCGGCACGCGCGGCCTCCAGGTCCTCGATCAGCGCTTCTGCCCGCTCGAGAGCCTCCTGCGCCGCGGCGAGCGCCTCCCCGTAGATGCGGAGCCGCAGCGCTTCCCGCGCCCGGTTCATCGCCGAGAACACCTCCGTCGCGTTTCGGCCCAAACGTCGGGCCTCCACGAGGCGCGGTCGGACCTCGTCGAGAAGACCTGCGACCACCCCGAGGACGGGCTCCTCGACGGCGGACCGGGCCTCTCCCAACAGCTGAGGGAGACGCTCGGGCGTGGCCTCCTTGAGTTCGGCCCCGACCCGCTCGAGGGTGGCGAGGGGAGCGTTGGGGTCGACCCCTTGCTCCTCGAGCGAGAGGAGGGTGGAGCGGTAACCTTCGAGTGTCGAGCCCACCCGCTCTCGCAGCGCGCCCGCGACGCTCGAGCTCGCCTGCTCGACGAGCTGGGCTCCCTCGGGCCAGTCGAGAAGGGGCCGGTTCTTGTCCGAGGCGAGTGCGTTCGCGAGCTCCTGCGAGGGTACGCCCAGCTCTCGCGCGGCCGCCTCGAGCGCCTCGCCGGAGGTCCGAACGCGGTTGCGCTGGACGGTGGCGGCCGGGAGGTCCGACTCGATCGCCGCGATCGTCTCGGCGAACGGCAGCTCCTCTTGGCCGGCGGCGAACGCCTCGAAGAAGCTCTTGAGCCGCCCCTCGGCCGAGGCCCGGTGCTCGGGGATCTCCTCGGCCCACTCGATCACCCGGCCGAGCCGCTCGGAGAGCGAGCTTGCGTAGCTCGCCTCGCACGTGCGGATCGCGTCGTTGACCGCGCGGACCCTGAGGACGGCCTCGGTCCACTTGCCGTCGGTGGCAAGCACGGCCGCCTCGTCGAGGGCTCCGATCGACTCGGCGGGAACAGGATGCTGGAGGTGGGCGAGGCGCTCGACCCGCGTGCGGAACTCCTTGAGGCGCGTTTCGAGACGGGGGCGGGACTCCTGCTCGAGGTAGGCGTGGAACTCCTTGGCGCTCGTTTCGACCGCCTCCCAGTCGGAGCGTCGCACGAGCTCCTTGAGGGCCGTCGCACGGCTCTCCCCCTCCGGAAGCACGATGGAGAGCGCTTGCATCTGGGCGTACCGATCCTCGACCTCCCTCGCGAGCGTTTCGGCGGTGACCCGCCTTCGCTTGAGAGCCTCCGCCTTGTCCTGGAGGAGCTTGGTGAGCCGTGAGGAGGGCAGTGACCCCATGCCCCCCGAACCGGACATAGTGTAGTGTCTCGCGACCGGCCCGCGGCGCCGCCTTGCGGCGGCGCTGTTGCGGGCGCAAGAAATCATGCCGGGGGGAGATTATAAAGCATGAGCCGAGTCGGCCCGAATTCCCGCCCTACCGGCGCACTTTCGTGCGCGGACAGCGAGAACCCTACGCGCGCGCGATTCGGCGCTTGCCCATGGCGTCGATGTACTGGACGTCCGTGCCCGGCTTCAGCTGGGCTCGGAGCTCGTCGTCGAGCGGGAGGGAGAAGGTGTCGTACTTCTCGAGGTCCATCAGCTGGACCTCGCTCTCGCTCATGGAGAGCACCTGCGCCTGGCGCTTGCCGATGAGCGGTATCTGGACCTTGTGCTTCACCGGGAAGACGACGCTGCGTTTCGAGTTGTCGAAGACGCCCACGGCATCGATGCGCGCCTTGGCCTCCCCGTGCTTCCCCGGTTTGGAGGTCTGGATGCTGATGATACGGCACGGTTCCTCGTCGATGATCATGTAGCGGCCCTCCTTGAGCTCGCGAACTTCCGCCTGGGTCCACGCCATCGGCCGCCCTCTCCTCGGCCCGGACGCGGGCCGGCGGATAAGCGTTGTCGGAAGTTCGCTCGACGCGGGACTCCTGCGCGCGCTAGCCCATAGTTTATTCCCGCTTCCCGCTGTTTCTAGAGGTACTCCCGGGAGAAAGGCTCCGCTCATGCGACCGACCCCGAACCCACGCGACCCGTCTAGCTTCGAGGAGGAGGTTCGGTCGTACTGGGCGGGACGTCATTTTCCAGAGCCGAGCGGCGTGCTTGCGCCGCAGGGCGGCGCGAGCAACGTGACCGTCCTCGCGTCGACCATCGTCCGTGGCCTAGAGGGTAGTCCAGAGACCCTCCACCGGCTCTTGCTTGCCGACATCGCGGCGAGGTTCGTCCGGATCTCAGGTCGCGGGCTCCGCCCGGAGGTCACGGCCGAGTCGAACGAGAAGGACGTCACCGCCGCCCTCGACCCGCTCCTCGACCGCCTCGGCATCTGGTTCGGACGCACGGGTCGCCAGGGCGCGCTGGAGCGGCCCTCGGGGGATCGCGTTCAACGCGCCATCGACCGTTTCGCCGAGGCCGAACTGCTTGTCGCGCGCTCGATCGTCCAGCGGTTCTGTTCGTTCTGCGCCGAGGTGCGAACCCCGCAGCGGGTACGCTACCGCGACGAGTTCGGGCGGGCCTATCTGGTCCGCGTTCCCCTCGTCGAGCCTGCCCCTGCCCCTTCCCTCATCGTCTGGACCGAGGCGGTGTGGAAGCTCCTAGCGACCTCGGCGGTCCTCCTGAATCCCGACGTGCCGTACGTCCGCGCCACCTTCCGCCGTCGGGGGTTCGAAGAGCAGATCCTGATCGCGAAGGCCGCGCTCCCGCGACTCGAGCAGTGGATGCCAGGCGGAGAAACGACGATCCTCGAGGAGCGACCCGGTTCGGCCTGGGCGGGCCACAGGTACCGCTCCCCGCTCGCGGACAGCGTCCCGGCACTCGGTGCCGTGGAGGCTCCGCTCGGGACGATCCAAGCGACCCCGGAGGTGAACGATACGGGGACGGGGATGGTCGCCCTTACCCCGGCTCACGGTCCGGCCGATGCGCTCCTCGCAAAGACGCTTCGATTCCCAGGGGCCGACGTGCTCCGGGCGGACGGGTCGATCGGGGGCGAGCCGCGCCACAAGTACACGGGCCTTCCCCTCGATACGGCGGAGGCCTGCCTCCTGCGGGACCTCCTCGACGACGGGTACATCTTTGCCGAACTCCGAGTTCGCCGCGGCGTCCCGCACTGCATGGTCTGCGGGCGCGAGACGGTCTGGCGCCCGGGACTAGCTTGGAGCCTTGACCTCGGCAAGATCCCAGCCTCGGTGTCCGAGCTGTACGCCCAGCTCCTGCCCGAGGAGCCACTCCCGTCCGCCTCCGAGCTCCTTGCCTGGCCGGTGAGCGACGGGAAGCCGAGCGACGATTCGACCGCACCACTGCTGCGGCAGTGCCCGGCCTGCGGTCGGCTCTCCCCCTCCACCTCGAGCGGTTCCTGTCGCTGTGGGCGGGCGGCTCCGGTCCCGGCACGCCAGGGGCTCCGGCCCCCGTTCGAGGAGCCTCTCCTGTCGTGGCTACGGCTGCGGGAGGGCGGGCCGCTCGGACCCGTGTGGCTTTTCCTTCCGTCGAGGCGGCGGGCACCCACGCTGTTCCACCACCTGCTGTCGGCGTGGGCGACCGGTCCGCTGCCCGCGCGAGAGCTCCGCATCTTCCCGGTGAGTGCCCTCCCGAGCAGCTCGGCGGCCGAGGCAGCGTCAACACCGCCCTCGGCCGATGCCACACGCATCGCCTACCTGCGGTTCGCGCGTCGGACCGACTCCCGTCAGGGGTTCGCCGACGCCGTCGCAGGGGAGGCGCGTTGGGTGCGACGGTTGTGGGAGCTCATCCGAGGCATCGAGGAGAGCCTCACCAAGGACGGCGTTCCGATGAGCGGCGCGACGAGCGCCCTCCGGCTCGGGGACCTGTTCCCCGAGGATCTCGCGTTCCTTGCCAGGTTCGAGCGGTTGCGCGGCGAGGTCGTCGGCGAGTACGAGCACGGGGAGTGGGAGGCGGCGTTCAATCTCGTCGCCTCCTTCCTCGATCGGGAGCTCCGCGACGGCTATCTGAGGCTCGTCCAGCCCCGCAGGTCCGCGGGGGCACCCGGGCCTTCTCGGCTCGCCGTCGACCGGGTACTCGCGCACCTGCTCGTTCACCTCTCCGAGCTCCTAGCGCCGGTCATGCCGTTCACCGCCGAGGCGCTCCACCGAGGCTCCTCCGACGGGGACCGCAGCGTCTTCGAGGGCCGGATCGGGCCCGTGCAGGAGGCGCTCCTCGACGCCGACGCCGAACGATCGCTGCCCGTGTGGGAGGGGCTCGTCGCGAGCCTCGAGCGGGGGCGCAAGCAGCTCGGGCTCGAGCCGGGCGAACCGCTCCCGCAGCTCGTGCTCGTCGCGCTCCAGGACGACGATGCGGCCCGCCTCCTTCCCCAGATCCCGCTCCTCGCCCGCATCGCTCACGCGCAGAAGGTCGAAGTGTACGGGCCGAGCCGCCCGTGGACCCAGCGACGGGTGATGGTCCGGTTCGACAAGGAAGCGATACGTCAGGCCTACCCCGTCTACTACCGCCGGATGCTCTCGATGCTCGAGAGCCTCGACCCGAAGCGCGTGCGGGAGGCGCTCCGGACCAAAACGCTGGCGGTCGCCGTCGAAGGACAGCCGGCCATCCGCGTTCCAGCCTCGATGGTCGAGGTGGTGGAGGCGCTCCCCGACCGATTCGTGGGCCTTCCCTGGCCCGGCGGCGAAGCGTACGCCGAGCTTCCCTCCCGCCTATCACCCTCGAACGACCCCTCGAGCGCCCACCTACCAGCGGAGGTGGAGCGGGTGGCTACTCACCTTCGCTGGCGCCTCCGGGGGCTGAGCGGCGCCGCCCTCCCGGCGAAGGCGTTCATCTCAGCCCAGGAGCCGCTCCTCGCCGAGCTACAACGACACGCCGGCACCCTCTCCGCCCGGTACGGCATCCTGCACCTGCTCCCCGTCGACTCCTCACGGCTGTTCATTCCGGGGGAGACCTCCTACGGTCGGACCCGGAGGGGCCAAGAGTGGCTCGTCTGGCTGCCCGGAGTACGGACTCCGGCCAAGACGACGAAGCGCCGTGCCCAGCGAGAGGAGGCGCACTTCCTGATCGCGACCGCCGCGGCGCTGCCGGCCGGGGTCACCGACTTCCTGGCGGAGGAGGAGGTGAGCCGCGTCGCCGGGGTGCGCGAACTTCTCTCGGCTCTCGATGCGCGGATCGGCTCGGCTGCCGTCGGTGCCACCAAGCTCGGCTACGCGTGGGAGGCAGGATTCCGCACCGTGGAGTCGATGGCCGCGGCGGACCCTGCCGCGCTCGCCGGGGTGAAGGGGTTCGGCCCGGTGCTTGCTTGGAGCCTTGTACAGTCGCTCGCCCCCGACCGCACCCTTCCCCCGCTCCCGGTGCGGGAGACCCCAAGCCTTCCTGCGTTGGAGGAGCCGAGCCCCGTCAGTGCCCACGACATCGACCCCATCGTAGGGGGCGGCGGCGACGGCCCTCCTGAGCCCGAGGCGGTCGTGCGGCCGGCGGAACCCGCTGCCGTTCCGCTCCCGCCGATGGTTCCAGCTGCCCCCCGCGCGGTCGCTCGAGCGATGCCCGCGCCTCGTCCTTCGCCATCGGTCCAACGCTTCTTCCCGCCCGAGCCTCCCGCGCCTCCGGTGCCCGAGGGCGGTGTGCAACTGCAGACTTCGGCATCCGCGGACGAGTTCTGGGACCAGTTCCTGGCACGAACCCGCGATGGGGCCGCGGGACTCTGGGTCGGACGTGTGTTTCCCCCCGCGCTCCGAGCGGCGAGCGGGTCCGCCGACATTCGGTTCCTCTGGCTCTCGGCGGCCAACCGACCGAACTCGGTTCGGCCGACCGATCTTGCCGGACTCGAGTCGAGCATCCTCGCCGAGGCGGAGCAGCATCGCGTGAGCGCTGTCATGCTCCAAGAGGTGGAGTACCTCGTCACCCTGAACGGCTCCGAGGCGGTCACGGAGAGGATGCGTTCGCTCCACGCACACGCACGGCGCCTCGGTGTCACGGTCTGGGTCCCGCTGAGCCCCGAGCTGCTGGCGGAATCGCAGCTCGCCGAACTCCGTGCCGCGCTCGGCCCCAGCGCCTAGGGCCCGATCGGAGAACGCAAGTTCTTAGAACCACCTTGTCTCACCTTCTCTCCGCGCTGTGCCGCGCGGCGCGGAGAGAGTCGGAGCATGCCGGTCCCCGAGGAGTTCGTCAAGAAGCGCACCGAGGTCACGATCAGCCGCGCCTCCTTCAAGGAGCTGAGCTGCAAGAGCTGCGGGGCCCGGATGGACGCGAAGAACGTCTCGGGAGGGTACGCGAAGTGCGAGTACTGCGGCCACATGTTCTCCCTCGAAGTGGACGGCGGTTCGGTCGCCTGAGCTGGGAGCGGCTCGGTCCATGGATCTCGAGGTCGTCCCCGGCGTCGTCCCTTCGGTCCTCGCTACCCTGGGGGCGGGGGAGGCCATCTACGCCGAGCACGGGATCGTGCTCTACAAGGAGGACTCGGTCAAGGTGGACCGCAAGACGATCCCGAGCGGGGGCCTCTTCTCCGCCCTCAAACGCACCACAGTCGGGGGCGTGCCGTTCTACCTCGCGGAGTTCACCGGGCCCGGGCACGCGGCGTTCTCCCGCGACGGAGTCGGCGAGCTCAAGGTGATGGAGCTTGGCCCGAACGAGGTGCTCGATGTCGCCGAGGGTTCCCTGGTCTGCGCGGAGAACCGGATCCGCTACGAAACGATCTACGTGAAGGGGATCGCGGGCTGGGCCGGAATGTGGATGGACCAGCTCTCCGGCCCCGGCAAGTTCGCGATCCACGCCTACGGGAACTTCGTGACGATGCGCCTCCAGCCGGGGGAATCCGTGATCTGCGAACGCCGTTCGATCCTGCACAAGACTCCCACCATGCCGCTCGCCCCGATGGTGCAGAAGGTCGGAAGCGGACTGCTCGGTCGCATGATGGCGCAAGAGATGTACGTCCTCACGGGACCCGGCGTGATCGGGCTCCAAACGGGACGGTGATCGAGCGATGAAGCTCGACCACGTGGGCGATGTCTGCCCCGCGCTCCTACTTCAGCTTGGCCCGCAGGAACGTGCGCTCGTTCCCGTCGACCACGTGCGCTATCGGGATCCGAGCGTGCGCGTCGACCGCGTGAAGGTGACCTTCCCGAACCCCGCCGGACGCTGGCCCCCGAACCTGACCCGCTACTTCGAGTCGCTCGACGGGCCGGGCACCGCGACCGTCTCCTCGGGGATGGTCGGGGAGATCCGGATCATGACCCTCGCCGCAGGCCAGTCGATCCTCCTCCACCACGCGGCGCTCCTCGCGCACGAGGCGGGGATGGGCTTCGGGCTCGTCGTGCTCTCCGTGTACCAGCTGCCGGGAGAGCAGAACCCCCGGTACCTCGAGTGTGCCCAGCTCACCGGACCGGGCACGTACGCCATCCAGACGTTCGGCAACGCCCTCACCTTCGAGCTCAAAGCCGGGGAGTGGCTCCGGACCGCCCCGCACGCGCTCCTCGCGATCACGCCGGGGGTCGGCGTCCGCCTGAACGTCTGGGGGGGCATGCCCAACTTCCCGCCGTCGCACTTCTTCCCGCTCCTCGACGTCGGCGGCCCGGGCACGGTGATGGTCCACAGCGGCGAGTTCATCTTCGAGGGGCCGCGGGAATGAAGGTCACCGTCCAGGGCGGCTACGTCCCGAACGCGCTCACCGAGCTCGCCGCCGGCGAGCAAGTGTACTGCGAGGCCGGCGTGATGGTCTACTGCGACCCCACGGTGCAATTCCACATGCGACCGATGATCCAGGGTGGGATCGCTCGCTCCCTCAAGCGGAGCCTGATCGGTGGCGTGCCGTTCTACATGCACACCTACCTCGGGCCCGGGTACGCGGCGTTCAGCCGTTCCGAGCCGGGGGAGGTACGCGTGATCGAGCTCGCCCCGGGCCAGCAAGTCGACGTCGCCGAACACTCGCTGCTGCTCGCAGCGGCGACGGTCCAGTACGACACGGTCTACGTGAAGGGCACCGGTCGGATCGGCCGGATGATCGGCTTCTGGATGGACCGGCTCACCGGACCCGGAACGATCGCCGTCCACGGGCACGGCAACGTGTTGAGCTTCAACTTGGCCCAGGCGGAGGTGTTCGACGTCGACCACGGCGCCGTCCTCCTCAAGGATGCCTCGGTCGGGATGCAGGCGTTCAACCAGCCGCTCGGACACGGGCTCATGGGCTCGGCCCTCAGCTACGAGGCGATGCGCGTCCAGGGGCCCGGCCAGCTACTCCTGCAGACGCTCGACCCTTCGCTCCCGCACCGGTAGGCGCGTCCCCCCTCGCCCGATCGGGGAAGGGTGAGGGTCCCGGAGATTCGTGACGAGGCGTCGCTGCTACGACGACGCCCTAGCGGCCGCGGCGGGACATCTTCCGGCCCGCCCAGTACACTACCACCGCTATCCCCGCCGCGGCCCAGCAGAGGACGAGGACGATGGTCGGGATCAGCTCGAGGGCAATGGCCGTGTTCCGGACCGTCTGGAGGTCGGCGAGGTCGGCCGCATCGAACTGCGTCGGCGGTGCTGGGCCACCGAACAGTCCGCCAAGTACCGCAGTCGTTTCCACGGCGTAGTACATCACGTCGTTGGGGTCGGTGGAGTGCCCTGGGTGGGCCGGGTCTTCGTTCGGGGCGCTCCCCACGAGCCCGACGAGGCCCATCTCGTGGCCGAACTCGTGAACGAGGACCGTGCTCTCGATGGGCGCGGGATCCCCGCCACCGGCGGTCGTGGAGATGAGGTCCGAGAACACCGCAATGGAACTCCCACGGTACGCTAGACCCAGGATCCCCGATCCTCCGGCGTAAGTCCCGTGCACGAACAGGTAGAACAGCGCCATCTGGCCGACCGACGGCCAGAATTGACGCGCTCCCTGCTCGACCGAGAACAGTCCGTCGGTCGTGAAGTTCCCGGGGGGAACATTGATCGACTCCGAGACGAAGCGGATCGAGTTCTTCTGCAGCGTCTCGTTCATTCGGTTCCAGAGTAGCGAAACGGAGGCGGGCGGTGGCGCGGTGCCCGGGGCCGAGGCCATCTCTACGACGAGCTGGCTGTCCGGAAACGACGAGAGCAACTCGTGGGCAAGGCTACCGACCGGCGACGTTCGTTCGGCTTGCACGGGATTGAGCCCGAACCAACCGAACGTCAGGGAGAGAGGAAGCGGGAGAACCAGGAGGAAAGCGACGACCAGCACCGCCTGGAGTCGGGCCCGACGCGCCGGACGGACGGTCGCTGGATCCGCTTCCGCGGCCATAGGAACCGTTCGGAGGCAGGGGGTTAAAGGCTGTCGCATTCGAGTGGGGTTCAGCGCCCACCGTTCGGAGGGGGCTGAGGAAATCGAATCCGGCGCCCCGGGCTCTCCCGACGGTGCTTGCCTACGAGAGCGGTGCCCTAGAGCCCAAAGAACTCGGGCCATCCCCCCCACCGAGCCGGTTCGGTCACCTGCTTGCGCCCCACCCTCCCGGCCGCAATCCGCAGCTGCGGCACAGCCCCGCTATCAGAGTTCCAGCGGAAACAGCACGGGCTCGGCCGCGGGAACTGGTGGCGGCCCGAACGGCAATTCCAGCGGCCAGACCGCCGGAGGGCGCGGAGGCACGAGCGACACCGGAGCAGGGTCAGGCTCGGGAACTGGCACGGAGGCCAGCACCAACCTGTCTCCCTCTGGTTCGTCGGGCCCTCCCTCCAAGCGGCGCCGAACAGCCCGGTCGAGTCGGTCCCGAGCGGCGGAAGCGCTTCCTTGGACGCCCCACCCATCGCTTGGTCGGTGCTGCTCGTTGCTGCGGACGCAGGAAACGGGTACCTAGGGTCCCGCCTCCGTCGTGCGCGAGCGTGGCCCATCCAGCCTCCAGTCCAAGCTCGCTGCCTACCGCAGGGCTCCAAGCATGCGCGCTCAGGCCAACCGAGCGCCGCAGACACGGCAGTAAGCCGAGTCGACGCGCGTCTCCCACGCGCCGCAGCGCGCGCACTGAACGATGGGAACCCCGCTCGGGGCAACTCCGGGAGTCGGCGTTGGCAGCGTGGTTGAAGTTGAGGTCGGCGCGCCACCCGTAGGAGCTTCCTCGCGAGCCCGTTGAAATCGGAGCGCGCTCGCCCTGAGTTCGTCCCGCTCGGTCTCAAGGCCCTTCACATTGCGGACGAAGAAGGCCCCGCCCACCAGGACCATCGTAATGGCTAGAAACACGTAGGCTGGGTTGTAAGAGAACAGCAAGAGATCTGCTAGGTTGAGTCCGATGAGCCCGATACCTAGACCTACCCCGACCCACAGGGAGGCGCTCATCGATGATCCTCGGAGCTGGAGGAACACTAAGAGCCTGCCGCAGGTGCGGGCGCCCACCCCGGGCACCGCAAGGTGAGACTCCTCTGCAGGGGGAATCTTCGGGTGAGCAGACTACGCCGGCAGTTCACCCCAGCACGCAAGCCTCCGAGCATCGGGCTCGCCGCCAAGATTCCCAAGGTCCGTCGATACTTTCGTCAGGCAATGGAAGGCGAGCTCTCTCCGAGTCGGCCTGGACCGAACCGAGGTCCTCCGCTGGAAAGGGCATTGCGGGACCCTTCGGGGTGTAGACCGGTTGGAGAGGGAATGGCACGCGAGGCTGCTGGCCGCCCCTGGCCGGGCGACCTACTCTAGGGGATCAACCGATCCGAGAGAGCACCGTGAGCGCCCGAAGCGTGATCATCTTGCTCGGTTGCCCGGCCACTTCGAACGTCAGGGGAACGGGTCGCTTCTCGGGGTGCTTCGCGAACCACTTGGCCGTGTCGGGATCTGGGTCTAGCTGAGCCGCATCCAGATTCCATCTCCCGTCGGGCCGCCGCTTCTTCCGTAGGAGCTCGAGCGCAAACCGGAGTCGGCGGTCCTGCCCATATCCCAGGGCGGTCAAGCAGTCGAGTCCCACGAGGAGATCGTAGTAGTAGTGAACCGGCCAATGGAAGCGGTACCAAGGTTCGTACCGCTCCCCTTGAAGGTGGAGCTCGTGCTCGAGATAGTACTCCGCAGCGCGCTCAACGCAGGCCGTCATGGCAGCCGTCCACTTGGAGCGAGGATACGCCGCGAAGGCGCCCAATCCCTCCCACGCGTCGAGCGTCCGGCTGGGAGCCGGACCGGCTGTCGAGAATCGACAGGTCCACCCCCCCTTCGGATGCGAGGTCTTGACGATCCACTCGAGCGTCTTCCGGACTCTCGGGTCCTCCTCGAACCCGAGGCGAAGGAGACCGCGCGCCATGTTGGCGGTGTAGCAGTGGTGGCCCTTTCCTTTCCCGAAGCCGCCGACGCCGCCCCCTTCCAGCGGAGACTTGGCCATCCAGTGTTCGCTAGATTGATTGACCTCGGGGATCGCTCGCGTCGCCCCAAGATCCGCCAGCGCGAGCATGTTCCAGTGGGTGCCCGAGAAACGAGGTTCGAGCCAGCCTCGGTCTCGGACCCACCAACCCCCGGGGTCCCGTCGAGCGAGCATGTCCGATGCCCACCCGGCCTTCGGAATCCGAGCCTTCGCCTCCCTGACTTCCGAGTCGGTCTCCTTTCTCTTGAGGAGCTGCGTCAAAGCAAGGTAGCGCACGGACGGCTGCTCCTCCTCCAGCAGCCACTCGATCGTCTCGCGCCCGGGCAACACAACCCGAACACGTACCTCGCTTCATGAGTTCTCTGCGGGGCACCGCAGACAGGGACCGGCAGGCCCCGTTCTGTCCGACCGGTGCTCCCGTCGAGGCAACGATCCCGCCTGCGAGAGTCGGATCGCGCTCCCGTTCCTAGGGCTAGGCTCCGGGCTCTTCGTGATGGGACTGTGGTGGGGGCTGCGCAGCGCGTCCCCTGCTCGGTCCGGTGCCGTCGTTGCTGATCCCGCAGGCGTTGCCTCCGTACTGAATCCTCCCCGCGGCTGTTCACTCAGCCTGCGAACTGCCGAGCAGACGCCCACGGCGCGTTGGTTAGCTGGCTTCCTCGACTTTCTTGAGTACGCGAAGCGCGGTGAGCGTAACCCACTTGCTTGGGCGGCCGGGCGGCTCGAGCTGGAGCGGTCGCACCTTCTTCACATGCAGATGGAGGAGCGAAGCGGGCGCGTCGGGAGTTGGCCGGTCGATCGCCCAGGAACCATCGCGCCGGCGCTTCTTGCTCATCACCTCGAGCGCAGGTCGGAGCCGTCGGTCCTCGGCGTAGCCCAGCTTCGTGAGGAGGTCAAGCCCGACGAGAAGGTCGTAGAAGTAGTGGTTTGGATAGTGAAAACGGAACCAGGGGGCGTACCGCGAACCCTCGTGGAACAGCCTTCGCCTCAGGTAGAACTCCGCGCCGAGTTCGATGGATCGCTCTATCCGATTCGTCCTCTTCGACTTCGGAAGTGCGGCCAACGCCGCCAAAGGCTCCCACCTCTCCAGCGTCCCCGGAGTGCCTTGGCTGCAATTCCAACCCCCGTTGGATCGTTGGTCCTCGAGGATCCATTCGTACAGCCGCTTGACCCGGGGGTCGTCCCCGTAGCCGAAGCGAACCAACGTCCGCGCCGCGTTTCCAACGGCACACATCTCCTCGTGGTACAGGTTGATCATCGAACTGAGCCCGAGCTTGTACTCGAAAAGTCGATCCGCCGTCTTCCGCACGCGAGGGTCGGCCCTCGTGAGACCGAGATCCGCGAGAACGATGGCGCTCCAGATCGTCGCAGAGAACTCGGGAAACCAGAGGAAGAACAAGTACTCCTGGACGGTACGCGGCTCGCGCCGCTCCCAGTACCCGTTCGGGCCTTGCCGGTTCAGGATATCGCTCGCCCAACCCGTCCGAGAGATCTTGGCGCGCGCCGCCCGCACCTCGGGATCGCCTTCCTTCCTGTCGAGCAGATCGGTCAGCGCATAGTACCGTGCGGAGGGCTGATTATCCTCGAGTAGCCAGTCCAGGACCGGTTTCGGTGTCATCGCGGCTGGACGGACGGTCAGCCGCCTATTCCACCGTTTGGGTCACAGCGATTGCGCCCGCGAACTCCCAGCATGATCCTCCCGGTTCCCTTTGCGCCCCTTCTCGGGACCGCCTACGGCGACCGCCCCGGCACTGCGGGCGTAGGAGTCCGGCCTACCGGATCCGGCCTCCGGAGACGATCGACTTCCCGTCAATCTCGACGTCCGCTCCGGCGATCATGACAAAACCGCGCGACTTCGCCTTGTTGGTGCCGCCGGCGAAGGTGTTGTTCCCGACGCTGAGCAGCACGGCGCCCTCTTCCGTGTCCTCGGCGGGGGCCGCCTCCTTGCCTTCGGGGTTGAGTCCGATCGAGAAGTAGCTCAGCTGCTCGCGACCCTTGCCCCCCTTCGCGAACGCCTTTTCGAACTCCTTCGCGCCTTCGACGAAGCTCCGCTTGGTAAGCTTGCCTGCCTCAAAGGTCCACTTGGAACCCGCGAAGCGCTTCGATGCTACCGTGTCGTACACCGCGCGATTGCCGACGAGAGTTCCGACCGCGTTCGCCTTATCGACGCCCACCATCAAGAGACCGGTTGGGTTGTTCGCAAGGACGCCGTAACGGCGCTTCTTTGCCGCGGCGTCGACGATGCCGGTGTCGGCGCGGGCGTGCACGACCCCCAGCCGGAAAGTGAGGTCCGTCCCGTTCGAGTGCCGGATCCGAAGCTCCGATCCCTTTTCGATCGCTTTCCGGAGCTTCGCGCCTTTCCGAGCCATCTTCGCAGCGTCCACCGACCCGGCCCTCAGAAGCTTCTCGCGCAGCTTCGGCCCAGTCGTTCCGAACCTCTCCGCGAACACGTCCGGCATGAGCCCAATTGACATGCGGGTGCCACGAAGCCCACCTTTGTGGGCGGTGTCGTACCATTCCTCGTTGAACGCGAACGCCTTGTTCAGGTCAGCTTCGGACAGCGAACTCAATCGGGCCTGGTCTCCTGGGCCGAAGAAGTGGACGTACGCATCCGCCTTTCCCACCGCGGCCTTCTCCGCTTTCGACAGCTTCGCGAAGGACCCTAGGTTCTTCGCTCCGACCGCGTCCCACCACGCCGCCTCGTCCTCGTACAGCAGCGTCGGGACCGCGCCGATACGGCGGGTCTCGGCGACGAACGCCCGGGCGTACTCAAGGGTGTGAGGCCACGTCTCGATGATCACCGATTCGCCCTTGCCGACGGCGAGATTCTTTCGAAGGACCGTACGCGCCAGAGACTCCGCTGAGTCGCTCACGGCCGCAGCGAGAGCTGCGCCCGTATTTATGCCGTGAACGGGGCCGTCCGGAGGCCCCAACATCCTGTGAGCACAGAGGCGCCGAGCCGTGGCTCCCGGGTCGGCGCTTTCCCCGGAAGCTTGAGTAACAAGGGTGCCCCCCCGTTTGTTTAACAAAAGGGGGCAGGGTGTCTCCAACCTTGTGGCGGCATTCTACGCCGGCCGGCTCGGGAGTCCGCACTCGATCTCGAAGCCGGTGTGAGGCTGGTGGTGTAGCAGCGTGGCTGCGACGGTAGAGAGATTCCTGAGCAGGCTCGCGATGGTCTCCCCCACACTCTCCCGAGCGACCGCAGGTTGGCCCTTGACGACGAGCAGTGACGGTCTTGCCCTGGACGGACACCGAGCGAGGTTCCAGGCGCCTTGGGCGCGGGCCAATCGAGCAGGTCCAAGCGGCGGGCCGGGGTGATGGGCCGCTGGTAATCCCTAGCTTGAGGCGGCTTGGCCCGGAGGCGCTACTGGCACGCCTCCGAACGCCGCAAACCGTGGATCGGCCCTGAATTCCGCGAGGGCTGGCGAGGTGCGAAGGAAGGCCCACCATCCCGCCGAGGCCTCATTTCGAGCCAGCAGCATCCGGTAGGCCGTATCGACGTCACCCAATAGCGCGTACACTACGGTAGACCAGGCTCGGACGAGAGGGAGCCCTTCCGGCTCCGAGGTCAGTTGGGCCATGCGAAGCTCGGCGCCGGGGCGGTCCTGAAGGAGGGCTCGCGCGCAGGCCCCCACCCACAGCTTGGAGAGCAGCTCGGCCGGACCCGACTCGTAGGTCGCGAGCATGGCGAGAGCGTCGTCGCGCTTCCCGCTCATCACGAGGAACGCGAACCGCTCGAACGTGGCCAGGTCCACCGGAGGGGCCAGCTCGAGAGCTCGGTCCCACCTTCGGAGGGCTTCCTCGCCTCGACCCGTCATCCACGCGAAATGGGCTGCGGAGTTGAGGACCACCGGGGACAGCGGGTCGGATTCCTCGGCCTTTGCAATCTCCTCGCCCGCCTCGCGAGTCAGTCCCATGGCAAGGAGGGCCAAGTGCAGCCAGTGGTGGGCCATCGCGTAGTTGGGATTGAGACGGATCGCGGCTCGCAACTCTAGCTGCGCCCCCACGAAGTCGCCCTCGTGCTCGCGGACCAGCCCGAGCGAGGCATGGGCCTCGGCGAGGTGCGGGTCCAATTCGAGCCCCCGCAGCGCAGCCGCACGGGCCTTGGGGAGCGCGTCCGCGGCGCCGAGGACCCCACGGTCAATCAGGACGGAGTAGCAATCGGCGAGGCCGGAGTACGCCAGGGAGAATTCTGGGCCGACGGCGATCGACTCCTCAAAACGTTGGATGGCCGAACGAAGGGAGGCGTTCGTACGCTGGTTCCACAAGAATCGACCCCTCAGATAGAGAGTGTACGCCTCTACCGTTGGCGGTGCCGAGCGACCGGTGCCCGTCGCAGGCTTCACCCGGAGATCGAGGGCTCGGGCAACGTTCGACGCGATGTCGGCCTGAACGGCGAAGATGTCGGCGAGCTCGCGGTCGAACCGCTCGGCCCAGAGATGCTCCTCCGTGGCCGCGTCGATGAGCTGTACACTGATGCGGATGCGGCTCCCCGACTTCCGAACGCTCCCCTCCAGCACCCGGCCCACCCGTAGCTCGGCCGCGATCGCTCGGACCCCCTTGGCCATCGACTTGAACCGCATCACGGAGGTCCGAGCGATGACGCGGAGGCCCGGAAGGCGGGAGAGTTCGGTGATAATCTCGTCGGTGAGACCATCGGCGAAGTACTCATCCTGCGGGTCCGGGCTCATGTTGACTAGGGGTAAGACCGCGATGCGTCCGGAGGGCTCCTGGGGCCCGGGGGCCCCCCGATCGCGGGCGGTCATTGGCCTCGGGGACGCTCCCCCGGGCGGGGTGAGCGGGTCCCCTTCGATTCGGACGTAGGCATCCGCCAGCGCCCCCCGAATCTTCTCCGTCTCATTCCAAAAACGCTTGTTCGCCGGATCCCCCGCTGGGAACAAGAAATCGTACCGAACTCGATCCTCTCCTACGGGAATCCGTTGGGCGCTCTGCGACGCGAGACTCCGCAGCTGCCGGGCGCTCGATAGGTCCGGGTTGACGGCGATGTAGTAGAGAGCCAGCTTTTCGACCTCACAGATGGGCCGACCCGCCTCCGCGGCCGCCTGGAAGAGTTGCACGATCGAAACCAGGACCTTGTCTCTCACGGAGAGCGCATCGACCTCGAATTCGTGACCCGTCGGGATCCGACTCATCAGGTCACGACCCTTCGAACGAGCCCGGATCCGCTCTTTGAACTGTTCGAGATTCTGGCCCGAGCTGCCCGCGAGGCAAAAGCAGGTCGGGAAATCCCGCGGAACCGCTGGATCGAGGTAGGGGATCAAAGTCTCGTAGGGCCAGCTCTCATCGGCTCGCGCGTCGACCTCGTCCAGAAGGAAGAGCACCGGCTTACGGAGGGCCGTCAGCGCGTGGAGCGTCGAACTGAGCGATCGTTCGTCCGAGCTGGCAAGGTTGGCCTCACGGTACTCGACCGCCTTCCCGAGCGTCGCGGCCAGCTGCTGAACGAGGTAGGTCTTACCGCTCCCCGGCTCGCCCCAGATCAGGAAGTTCTCCGGATGGAGGCTCTGGGCCCCCAGCGCAGCGACGACGCGTTGGCGGAACTCCTTGAGAGAATGTCGCGCGCGATCGTCGAACCGTAGATAGGTGCCCACGACGGAGTACCGCGTTGGGTCCACTCTGTCGAGCGAGACGAGGAACTCACGGGTGGCTTCCGCGCGACGGTCCAATGCGATATGGGCCGGGTCTCCCGATCCAGCGTTAGCGCCGGTCTCGCTCGCCACTGGGTCGCTAACGGCGGAGGGTTATATGGCGGACCCGTGCGGTGCTCGCGTCGCGCGGTCAGCTCCAGGCCGGAGTCGGCCGGGGGATGAATTTGGACACGCCTTGCCCCCTGATGTTTAACAAAAAGGGGCACCCCCCTCACCAACCCACGCGGCGGGATCGACGACTTCGCATCGGTCGCCGTCGCGCCCTGGGCCGATCGCTGGCAGTTCACACCCTGCACGTCGTTTTCTGGTCGCGAGGGTGGCTGACGTATATATGCGCATGATTGCGGGGGCGACGTGAGAAGGCTGCCTACCCCCTCGCCGCGTCGTCTAGCGCTCGCGCTTGCCGTGCTGTCCGCCGTCGTTCTGAGCGGCTTTGCCGCCGGCGCGGTGACCGCGAAGCCCCCGGCGACCGCGACACCGACGACATCCGCCTGTCCCGGTCTGAAGCTGCCCACTCCCATTTGTCACGTCTATGTCCTGTTCATGGAGAACGAGAACGTGGGGTCGGTCCTCGCCCAGGGGCGGTACGAGGCATCGCTGGCTAAGCAGTACGCGTTCGCGGCGCAGTACTACTCGCACATGCACCACTCCTTCCCCAACTACCTGATCGCTACCTCGGGCAAAGCGACGAACTACGTCCACCAGCTCAGTGCCACCAACCTGGGGGATCTTCTCGACGCGCACACTCCCGTCCTCTCTTGGGAAGCCTACATGCAAACGATGCCCACGGCCTGCGACCGCAACTCTAGCGGCTCCTACCTCAGCGCCCACAACCCGTTCGTCTGGTACAACGACGTGTACGGCAATCAGACCTTCTGCAAACACCATGACGTCGCATTCTCCTCGTTCACTCGGGCGCTGGCAAGCGGGAACCCGGGCCTACTCCCGACGTACGGCCTCTTCTCCCCCAACTCTACCTCCGATTGTCACAATTCGAGCATCGCGCACTGCGATGCGTTCCTCAAGAATTGGCTCGGCCCGCTCCTGACCAAACCGTTCTTCAACAGCACCGTCTGGTTCGTGACGTACGGCGAGGGGCTCGACAACAGCACGCTCGGAGCGAACGGAACTGAGGGCGGCGGCCACGTGTACACGACGGCAGTCAGCCCGTACGCCTGCAAGAACTACTCCTCCCGGGTCAACTACACCGAC
The DNA here is from genome assembly GCA_022749845.1 of Thermoplasmata archaeon. Lineage (GTDB taxonomy): Archaea > Thermoplasmatota > Thermoplasmata > Lutacidiplasmatales > UBA184 > JAKIVR01. The sequence goes on along the minus strand of JAKIWX010000012.1, from coordinate 1,934 downwards.
TACAGCCTCCTTACGACGACCGAGTGGCTGCTCGGCCTAGGCCATACCGGCTACGGGGACAATTACAGCTCCGCGCCCCCGATGAAGGAGCTCTTCTGCTTTCCCTCGTCGAGCGGCGGAGCCTCGCCGTCGGGCGGGCTGGCGCTCGGGCCAGGGTCGCTCGAACTGGCGCTCGCTCGGCGATTGACGGCGGCCCACTAGCCGGGGCCGAGTCGGGGGGACTCGGCTCCTTGCAACCGGCTGATTTCCGGGCCGATCCGCGATCAACGGGTCCGGGAGCCGGCGACCGGGCGCAGCCCGGCGAGTGACGGTTGGTCTCCCTGCATCGCGCTTGAGACGACCGGGTGCGGCTAGGAGCCCTGCGATTGCAGTTTCGCCGACTGGATGGGTTGGTGACGGGGGTGCCCCCGTTTGTTTAACAAAAAATGACCATGAATCTAAATACTTGTTAAATTGTGTTACACAGGTGCGATCGGCCCGACCCAACGGACTCCCGTACTTTCTTGGGGTGCGACTCTCCGAGGAGGAGCTGCGGGCCCTCGACGAGTACCAACGGAAGGAGAGCGCGCCCTCGCGCTCCGACGCCGTTCGGCGGCTCGTTCGAGGTCTTGCGACGCCCGCTCCAGCGGCCCATCCGCTGCCGGTGAGCGTCGAGCGCGAGCTCGGCGAGCTCGTGGAGGACGGTTGGGTCACGAGTGAGGAGACGGCGCTCACGCTCCTCCTCGAGCTTGGCCTGCGGGAGTTCAGCCGACTCCACGCAGAGCAGCTCCCCGCGTTGCGCGGTGCCGCGCGGGGACTGTCCGAGCGGAGCCGAACCCGGAAACGGGCGGATCGCGCGAGTCGGGGGCTGCTCGAGCGCTAGCCCTGGAAAGGGAACGAGGTCATGGAAGGGGTGGGCGGAGCCTGGAGCGACCGTAGCGGATTTGTGTGCCGACTGTGCCGTCAGGACGCGAAGCATAATGACGTGCTCCGCATCTCCTACTGCGGAGTCCACGGGCTGTCGTCGCCTCTCGATGCCCTCCCGTGGCGTACGGAGGTCCGATACCCACGACCCGTCTCTACACTCGCACCGGTGACACCGGCTCGACCGGTCTCGTTGGTGGCGCGCGGGTAGCGAAGGAGTCTCCCCGCATCGAGGCGTTCGGCTCCTTCGACGAGCTGAACGCCCACCTCGGACGTGCCGCGGCGTTCCTCTCGGAACAGGAGGCAACCCACCGGGCGCTCCTCGAGCGGCTCCAGCACGAGCTTTTCCTCGCGGCGGCCGAGCTAGCGACGCCTCCTGAGACCCGACGTGAGGGGCGTACGATCGGCCAGGTGCACGTGGAACGATTGGAGAAGGAGATCGACCAGCTCACCGCCGAGATCCCGCCTCAACGGAGCTTCGTTCTGCCTCGGGGAGGACGCGCCTCCACTGAGGTGCACGTGGCTAGGACGGTGGCACGACGGGCCGAGCGCGCCCTGTGGGCGCTTCACCGGGTCGAACCCCAGCGGGAGGAACTGCTCCGCTGGGCCAACCGCCTGAGCGATCTGCTCTTCGCCCTTGCACTTGCCCTCAACAAGGAGTCCTCGTTCGTCGAGATCCCCCCCGACTACCTGGTCTAGACCGGGCTCGCACCGTCGAAAACCCTAACCTCGCTTCTCCGTACCTGCGACCGAGGTACCGTGGAGATCGGTGTCGTTGGCCAGCCTAACGTCGGGAAGTCGACGCTGTTCAACGCGCTCACGCTCCTCAACGTCCCGATGGCACCCTACCCGTTCACGACCACGCGCGCCAACCGTGGCGTCGGCGCCGTGCGAATCCCCTGCCCTCACCCCGAGAAGCAGACTCCGTGCGTACCAGGGAACGCACCGTGCGTCGACGGTACGCGATGGGTCCCCGTGAGTCTACTCGACGTGCCCGGGCTCGTCCCCGGCGCCCACGAAGGGCGTGGCCT
>JAKIWX010000119.1 GCA_022749845.1 Thermoplasmata archaeon | reverse complement strand
GCAGTCGAGCTGTACCTGGCCGCCGAGCTTGGCGCCGAGTCCGGGCCTGGCGCCGAGGCGCGGCGAGCCTACCGCGACCACCACGATGCGAAGCGCGCGCTCGAACAGTTCCCGCGCGCGTTCCTGTTCGAACGCAGGATGCTCGACCACCTTGCTCAGGGACACCCGCCGGAGCGTGCGTTCCGTGCTCTCCCCCGGGAGCTCCGCGTGCTGTTCATTCACGCCTACCAGGCTTGGCTCTTCAACGAATATCTCTCGGCTCGCCTGGAGCGGGGCCTCTCTCTCGAGGTCCCGGCGCCCGGCGAGACGGTCCTCCGCGTGGCCCGCGACGGTACGTTTCCGGGCACCGGTGCGGTGCCCGTGAGCAGCGACAACGTCGTGGAGACCACGGCCCTCGTGCGGCGCGGGCTCGGCCGCCTCGCGGGTCCCCTCGTGGGCTACGGGTCCGGGCCGCTCTCGGGCGCTCCCCTCGACCTCCTAGGACCCCTTCTCGAACGCGAGGGAGTGACGGAGAAATCGTTCCTGCTCCCGGCGACGCCGGACATCGCGAGCGAAGGAAACTCGAGACCGCTCCTCCTCGCCGTGCCACCGATAGGACGCGTGAGCGAACCCGCGCCCCCACAGTCCGCCTTGAGCGCGTACCGGCTCACCTTCTCCCTTCCGAAAGGAGCCTACGCCACCGTGCTCCTGCGCGAGCTCATGAAGGCCGGGCCGTCCTCGCCTGGGTAGCAGAGCCGCTCCAAGCGAGCCTAGAAATACCGGACCCGCGGGAGTTCGGGCCGGAGTCCGTTTCCTCATGGCGGTCGAGCTTCCGAGCGCACCTGTCTCGGTGTGGGTCGCGCCCTCGCACGGGCTCACCCCCGCCTCGAACCAACCTGCCCCCTCCCACGAGCCCCGCGTTCCGACGGGGATCGCGGACTTCGATCAGATGAGCGGCGGCCTTCCGGCCGGATCGGTCGTGCTGTTGCTCGGCGAAACGGGGGCGGGCCACCAGGAGTTCGCCCTGACCTCGGCCACCCACCTGATGTTCCACTACGACGAGGAGCGGCTCCACAAGTTCTACCTCGCCCTCGACCGCGAGAACTACGTCTACCCTCGGGCTGTCGCGTACGTCAGCTTGACCCGCTCGAAGGAGCAGCTGCTCCAAGAGGTCTCGGGCTCGTTCGACCCGCTCTACCGGACCGTCTTCGAACGGCACCTCGAGTTCCACGACCTCTCCGCCGCCTACTTCGCCGAAACGATCGTCCCGCCTTCGTGGTCCGCCACGCCGGGCGGGCTCCTCGCGGCGGCTGCTGCCCCCGCGAGCCGCGGCGAGGGCCCGCTCGCCGCCCTCGCGGGCGCGCTCGAGGAGGGCGGTCCGGGCAACGTGGTCGTGGTGGACTCCCTCACCGACCTGCTCGTCCGCCGGGGTATCGAGGCGTCCGACCTCCTCACCCTCGTCAAGGGGCTGCGGCGGCGGGCGAAGAGCTGGGGAGGGATCGTCTACCTGCTCCTCTCGCGGGGCGTCGTCTCCGCGGACACGGAGCAGGGGCTCGCCGACTCCGTGGACGGCGTCCTCTCCTTCAGTTGGAACCAGAATCCCCTCCGCTCGAGCCGCCAGCGCTCCATGCTCGTCGCGAAATCGATGCCCGTGCTCGCGCACGTCCCCCACGAGCACCAGGGCCGATTCGTGATCCGGATCTCCTCCCTCACGGGACTCGTGACGACGCAGTATGAGCGGATCTGAGTCGAGCTCCGCCATCCGCGTCCCGACCGGCGTCTCGGGTCTCGACGAGATGCTGGGCGGCGGTTTTCCCAAGGGTCACGTCGTGCTCGTCACCGGATTGCCTGGGACAGGGAAGACTTGCCTCGCGCTCGGTTTCCTGATGGCGGGCGTGGCCCGCGGGGAAGCCGGACTGTTCCTTTCGCTCGAGGAGGAAGTGCCCGCGCTCGTCGCGAGCGGGAAGGGTTTCGGCTGGCCCATCGAAAAAGCGATCGAGGAGAAGAAGCTCTCCGTCCTCCGGCTCGACCCGAAGGAGACGAAGGGCAATCTCCATCGCATCCAGAGCGAGCTCCCGAAGGAACTCGCGGCGCTCGGGGTCTCGCGGATCGCCGTCGATTCCGTCTCGCTCCTCAACATGCTGAGCGACGACGAGGTCGGCCGGCGCGCGACCCTCTTCAGCCTCGCCGGAGCCTGCCGGAGCGCGGGAGCCACCACCCTCTTCACCGCCGAGGCGGACCCTTCTCACCCCGAGGTCTCTCGCGATGGGCTGAGCGAGTACGCCGCCGACGGCGTGCTGCTGCTCGGGTACAGCCGGGCCGCCGACGGGCACAAGGTAGGGTTAGCCCTCCGCGTGCTGAAGATGCGAAGGACCGGCCACCTCCGATCCGTCCAGCCGTACACGATCGGTCCCAAGGGAATCGAGGTGGATGCCCGGGCCGTGGACTTCGGGCTCTAGCTTCCGCGACGCTGGCGCACCGGCCCGCCTCGACGACGGCCGGACGGACGCCGAGTCTCAGAGGACCCAGCCGTAGCTCTTCGAGCGCGAGGACGGTCGCTCGCGCTCGTAGAATCGATGGGCGTCGACCCTCGCCTCGGAGGATTCGAGTCCGAGGTGCGTCGCCCCCCGGGCCCGCGCCCAACTCTTCGCCGCGTCCAGGAGGTGCTTGCCGATGCCCTGGGAGCGATGCGCGGGGTGGACCGCGAGGTCCTCAACCCACGCTCTCCTTCCGAAGCGAACCGAGTCCAGGTCGAGGTACACCGAGGCGAACCCGACGAGCTTCGGCCCCGACAGGGCCACGATGAAGCTGGATTCCGAGCCAGCGATCGCACGACCAATCGCAGCCTTCGCCCGGTTCTCCTCCCAGCCTTCCGGCACTCTCCCAGGGGGGGCGACGAGCCAGCTGTAGGCCTCCGCGAGCTGGTCGACATCGCCTCGGTTCGCGGTCCGGTAGGAAGGACCCGTTGAGCCCATGGCTACGCCCGAGCAACGACACGTATGGCCCTCTTGAAGGACCGGAGAGACCCACGCGAAGTCAGCCGAACTACCGTTTCAGAGGGCTAAGCCGGGAGCTAAGAAGCCGGAGCGGTACCTCGGTCCGATCGGGACCTGCGACATGCGCTGGGTGTTCTACGTCGACATGGACGCTTTCTACGTATCCTGTGAGCTCAAGGAAAGACCAGAGCTGGTGGGGACGCCCGTGGTCGTTGGACGCCAGCCGAAGAGCTCGCACGATCGGGGCGTTGTTCTCTCCGCGAGCTACGAGGCTCGCGCGCGGGGTGTCCGGAGCGCCATGCCCTCCGTCCGCGCGGCCGAACTGCTGCCAGACGCCACGTGGATTCCCCCAGATTTCTCCAAGTACGAAGCCGCGAGCCGCGCGCTGAGCGAACTGCTCGACGCGTCGGAGGAGAACGTCCGGCGACGCAGCATCGACGAAGCAGTCTTTGAGGGAGAGTATCCAGATGCTCTGGAAGCGAGGGGGAAAGCCGTCGCGCTGCAATCGGAGATCCGCTCGAGGCTGGGCCTTCCCGCCTCGATCGGAGTGAGCCCCTACGAAGTCGTGGCGAAGATCGCCTCGGACCGCGCGAAGCCTGCGGGAGTCCTCGTCGTCGCCGGCGAGGAGACTGCCGGGTTCCTCGCCGCACTCCCGGTCCGTAGCATTCCCGGTGTGGGTCCGAAGGCGGAAGCGGTTCTCGCCGAACTAGGAGTCAAGACGATCGACGACCTTCGTCGCACCGACCCTGGACGGCTCCGCCGGCGCTTCGGTCGATTCGGGGACGAACTTCGCGCACTCGCCCGCGGCGAGCCGACACCGGCGCCCCGCGAAAGGGCGGGTCCCCGGCAGCG
>JAKIWX010000118.1 GCA_022749845.1 Thermoplasmata archaeon | reverse complement strand
TCCTTTCCTGACTACCCTACCCCGCTGCGGGGGCGGGCAGCCGGGCTCGGTATTTGAGTATTCGTCGAAGAAGTGGCGTGGTTGCGGCGGAGCTACGCCACCGGCGCGCTGCGCCGCCGGCCTTGTACGAAGAGCGCGACGAGCACCGCAGCGGCCGCCACGAGGAGGATGAGGGCGGCGGCGAACCACACGGGAACGTAGGAGTGCCAGAGGGAGGTAGTAGCGCCGGGCTCGAAGCTCGCAACTTCGGAGATCGGTCCGTCCACGGTCACGGAGATCCCCTGCTCGCTGCCCGTGTAAGACCCGGAGCCCGTGCCCTGCCAGCTAGAGAAGGAGTAGCCGTTCGCGGCCTCCTCGATCAGGAGGATCGTGGAGCCGACCGTGTACCAGCCCGTGCTCGGCCCGGCAACGCCTCCCCCGACGGGGGAGATCGACACCTGGACCATAGCCGCCAACGTGAACGGGACCTGAACCCGCATCGGGGTCCCGCCGACCGTGAAGGTCCCGTTCGCGAGTGCTGGGGCGAACCGAAGCCCGGCCGCCACCCCTGCGACGACCGGTGCGGACCAGGAGTACGAACCGTTAGGAACCCTCACCGTCAGGTTCGCGGAGATGGTGGCGTACGGAACGCCGTTCAGCACGACCCCCCAGCTCGTCGGGTAGGGAAGCCCCGTCTCGCCGAAGGTGACGGTGAACGTGGCGAACGGCGCGAACTCGGCCGTCTCGTTGAGCGGCGCGTTCACGGTGAGGTTGAGCGGGTCGGCGTTCCCCGTGTAGTTGCCAGGGCCCTGTCCTTCCCATTGGACGAACGTGAATCCCGGTATCGGGGCCGCGAGGAGGTTCAGCGCCCCTCCCGAGGCCACCCAGGCGGTGAGGGGGCTCGCGAACCCGGTCGAGGCCGGAGTGACGGCGGTCCGCAGGTAGAACTGCTCGCCAAACACCACGGGGACGCGGGTTGCCGCCCCGTGCACGTGGATCACTCCGGCAGGCCGCGCCGGCGCGTAGCGGATTCCGTAGGCGTTGGGCATCACGAGGCCGACCGTGTACGTGTAGGAGCCGTTGCCGACCACGAACCCCACCGTGGAGGTGGTGGAGAGGTTGGTCGAGCCGTTCAAGCTCACGAGCCAAATGGTGTCGGGGGAGAGCCCGGTCTCGTCGAACCGGACCTGCGAGCCCCCGAACACCCAGCTCTCGCCGTACCAGACCGCGGGAATCGAGCTCGCGTTCTCCCCGCCGAAAAGGATCGGGTAGTTGTCCGCGGCATCGAAGGCGACTCCGAGACCGCTCCGGGCCGGAGGAGCCCCGACGATCGGCAGCTGGGTCCAGGTGCCCGCCGTGAACTGCCAAGTGTCGTTGTAGTAGGTTCCGCCCGCTTCGCCTCCGGTGAGAAGAACGCCTCCCGCGCTGGGGAGGCCAGCGAGGCCGAACTCCGTGCGCGACGGCGGCGAGGTGCCGAGCGTCAGCGGATGCCATCCCAGCGATGAGTAGCTCCAGGAGTCGTTGAAGGTCGCGCCGGCCGTCCCGTTCGATCCCCCGAAAAGCAACACGCTCTGGTTCGCGCTGTTCCACGCCATCTGGGCTCCGACCCGGGGCGGTGGAGAGGTCCCCGGTGAGGACTGCGTCCAGAGGCCGCTTGCGAACCTCCACGTGTCCCCGAGGACGGCGCCGATCGTGCTAACCCGCCCTCCGAAGAGCAGGACACAGCTGCAGGAAGGGTCGGGCGCGGCGGCGGCGCCGAACCGGGCCGCGGGCGAGGTGGTGACGCTGATCGAGGTCCAATTCGTCCCGCAGAACCTCCACGTGTCGCCGAGCGCCTGGTGCGAGGAATCGTTGAGTCCCCCGAACAGCAGGAGACAGCCCGTGGTGGGGTCCGTCGCGAACGCCGCCTCCTCCCTCGGAGAGGGGGAGACCGGCGGCGTGATCAGCTGCCAGACGCCGGCACGGAGAATCCAGGTGTCGTTGAGGTCGTGGTGAGGCCGAGCGTACCCCTCGTACCCGCCGAACAGCAGCGTGAACGCGTCCGCAGCGTCGTACGCGAGGACGCCACCGGTACGCGCCGGCGGTTGGGGGGCACCAACGAGGGCCGTCCAGGTAGGATGCGCGCCTACAGCTACACACGGTCGGGCTGCGCAGCCCTTCGAAGGAGAAGGAACGGCGGAGGCCGATCCGGCATGCGCGAACGCCTGCCCTGCGGTAGGAACCGAGAGCGTGGGACGGGCGGGAGACCCCACGACCGCGCTGAGTGCCGAGGTCGACACGACGGCCACGAGCAGGATCGCGAGCGTCGCCCGGGAAATGGATGCTAGCGCGGGCCGCGGCAGGCCGTGCGCGGCACTCCGGAGCCGCATCGACGCCGCGACACGAGGTCCGGGTTATAGCGGAGAGGTATGCGCATTACGACGTATCGTATAACTCGGAGCCGCGAAGGGAGCCGAGCGCGAGCCCCTTACCTCGAGGGGGAGTCCGCCGGGGAGAGGAGGAGCGGGAGAATCCCGCTCAGATCTCGGACGCGGGGTCCGGGATGATCGGGAGCTTCGCCATCGCGGTCGACCCATATCGCTTGGAGCCCGGCGGCCCGACCGCCCTCGACGTCCGCTTCCCACGAATCCCCCACGATGGTCGCCAACCCGGGCCGACACCCCGCGCGGCGGAGCGCGAGCTCGAAGATCGCGCGGGAGGGCTTCTCCGCACCTGCCTCCTGCGAGTAGGTCACGGTGGCGAAGCGCTCGGCCCATCCGAGGTGACCGAGGAGCTCGGGAAGCAGCTCCGTGTAGTTCGAGACGATATGGAGCCGCACCGCACGGCTCGCGAGGGTCGCGAGCACCCGTTCGGTCTCCGGGAATGGGGGATGGTGTCGGGAGGAGACGAGCGCATCCCGCAAGGCCTGGACGACCTCAGCGGTGGGCGCAGAAGGTTCGAGCTCCTCGACCACGCGTGCCTCGTACTGGATCCAGAATCCGGATGGCTGGGCGAGGTAGACCGACGTGAACTCACCGGCTGCCTCAGCGACCGCCCGCTCCGCCCTTTCGAGCTCGGGGCGCGCGAGGGTCAGGCCGAGGCGGTCGAACACCTCTCGGTAGACCGGAAATCTGTCCCCGAGGGGGTGCACGAGGGTCCCCGAGAAGTCGAAGAAGACCTCGCGATATCTGGAAGCGAAGGGGTCCGCCCCAGCTCCGGTCTTTGAAGCTCCTGACAAGAGGCTCACCTCCTACGGGCGAGCTTCGACCGACGACCCGCACGGGAATCCCCGTTAGCTCTCAAGGCGGAGGCCTTACGAACCGAGAGAGTGCGGCACGAAAGTGAGGCGTCGGGAGCACCCCGCTCACGACCTCGGTGACCCGGCCCTCGGCGTCAATGAAGAAGGTTATGCGCCGCGCGAGGCCGAGGAAGCCCAGGACCCCGTACTTCCGAGCGATCGCCTTGTCGAGGTCCGCGATAAGTGGGAAAGGGATGGAGCAGTGCTTGGCGAAGCGGGCCTGGGCCGCTACGTCGTCCACGCTAACGCCGACCACGGACACGCCGTGCTGCTGGAGCTCCTCGAAGTGCTCCGAGAACCCGCGGGCTTCGACCGAGCAGCCCGCGCTGTTCGCCTTCGGATAGAAGAAGAGCACCACGGCGCGTCCTCGGGTCGAGGAGAGGGTGAAGCGAGAACCATCGGCGGCCGTGCCGCTGAATTCCGGTGCGAGCGTTCCCACGTCAATCATGACTCGAGAAGAGTAGGGACCCACGTACACCACTGGGGCAGGAAAGGGAGCGGTGGTCGGTCCATGGAGATGCCCGAAGGAGCTAGCCGGAGTACTTCGCTCGCCAGCGCAGCATCGGGGTGAAGAGCTTCACCAGATCGCGGCCCATGGGGGTGAGGGCGTACTCCACCCGCCGGGGAATCACTCGGATGACCTCCCGGCGCACGAGCCCGAGTCGCTCGAGCTGTCGCAGGCGGTCGGTCAGCGTGGCGGTGTTGGCCCCGACC
>JAKIWX010000117.1 GCA_022749845.1 Thermoplasmata archaeon | reverse complement strand
TCGGAGATGTCGACGGCGGTGAGTTCGTGACCGAGCTGGAGGAGCGGCAGCGTCTCCATGCCGCTCCCACAGCCGATCTCGAGGAGGGGATCCCGGCCGGCGAACAAGGGCTTGAGGCGGGCGAGCGAGCGGTTCCGTAGCAGGAAGTTCATCCGGTTGCCCGTGATGTGGTGGTCGTAGTCCTCGGCGATGTTGTCGAACTCCGACTCGAGCCAGGCGTAGTACCGCTCCGGCGTCGAGCCGGGTGGGCTGGCCGAGAGCCGGACTCGAAGGATGCGCGCGGGATGGTCGTACCAGCGTCGGAACCCCTCTTCTCCGTACTTTCCGCGAAACAACTCGAGGATCCGGAGCCGTTCCTTTTCGGCCGTCACGAGTTCGGCCACCCCCTCGGCGCTCCCCGACCCCCAGCGGAGCCGCGCGGCCTGAACGCGTAGGACTTCCGTGGGCCACCTGGCGCTCCGCTCCCGTGCGATGAGAAAGACGGAGTCGCCTTCGCGAAAGTACCCTAGCGGGACCGACGTGCCCGAGAGCAGCAGCTCGAGGTTCCGTTCCGAGTCGGCGGGCCCGGCGAAGCCCATCCCGACGTGGCCTGTCGAGCCGGGCATGCGCTACGCGGGTCGAATGCCCGCTTCTTCCCTGAGGGCGCGAACGATCTCGGGGATCTCGTAGCTCAGATTCTCAACGACCTTGTCTCCTACGGGTCGCCTCTGGAGGAGCAGACCGGCTCGGCTCATGAGGAAGAGAAAGGAACAGCGCTTCGTGTCGATGCCGAGGCAAACCCCGTAGTTGGAGAACAGGTACTTGAGCGGCAATCGTTCGGAGTAGACCTTCATTGCCCGCGGACGGCCTATCGAATCTCGACCACTATAAACGGCCGACCCCCACCGCCGGGTGCCGTCGAGTAGGACGAGAGGGCCGCTTCCGCGGACCTCCTCGCGTACGGTGCAGCACTATGCTGGCGAGTGACTCTCCCCGCACCTATCACGATGGGCGACTCTCGGAAGAGCGTGCAAGGCGGACCTCGGTCGAGCGACGGGGGGGACACGGCGAACTTCAGCGCACCTGGAGTTGCGTCCCACGAGCCCTGGTTCGCATAGCGGTGCAGCCAGGGGCCGGAGCGCCACTAGGGGCGGGATGACCGAGGAGTGGTTACGGGCACCTGACACGGCGAGCCGTGTTGAACTCCGGCTCCTTGCTTGGGCGCTACGCCCTCAGCGGCGATGGCACCGGATCCTCGATCTCGGTTGCGGGTCAGGGCGGCTGTTCGGGACGTTGAGGGTCGAAGGCTCAACCTACGTCGGGATGGACGTGGACCGTCAGGCTCTCCAATGGGGAGCCGCGGCGTTCGACCACGCTCGTGCCGGCGGCGTTCTGCAGGGGGACGGCTCGCATCTGCCCTTCGTGGACTCGAGCTTCTCAGCGGTCGTTGCCGTGCGGGTCTACCATAGGGTCGAGAGTTCGGAGGGCCTACTGCGGGAGATCGCTCGGGTCCTCGAGCCGGGGGGGCGGCTCGTCCTCCTCGTCCAGCCGCGTCCGAGCCTCCTTACGCTCGCCGTAGATCTTCAGAACGAACTATAGGCACGTGGCGAATACGGCACGCTCACCTTCACGCGCGCGCAGCGAGTTCAGGTCGAATCGGGCCGTCTACCCGGTTTTGTGGAAACGCTCCGCCTCACCCGTGGAAAGCTGGCGGCGGCAGGGTTCCGTATCGTGGGCGAGGTTCCCTGTGGGTTCGCCGAGTTCCGTCCATTCCGGGGCTTCCCGGCGGAGATGTGGGTAAAGGTGAGCAGCTCCTTCCGCACCCTGCCGTTCGCGCCCTCGGTGTTTCTGGTCGCCGACCGCCTGGGACCGACGTTCGACTAGGGGGAAGATGCGCACCGCTGACTCCTATCCCTCTCCGACCGCCTCGACCTTTCGGACTCCTGACGGATTAATACCGGTACGGATTCCGGGGGAGTCAGCATGGGAGACGCCGCTAGCCCCGCAGAAATTGAACGGCGGGTGGTCTCCCTCCTCCGGGTGGCGGAGGAGCACCGGAGTGGTGTATCCGCCGAGGATCTTACCGAGCTTCTGCCCGAAGATGCGCCCACCTCTGTCCGGGAGTTCGCCACCTGGCTCGAGGCGCACCCGGCCGTGGGAGTCCTAGGGCCGGACGGCGAGGTCAGTAGGGCGGGGGCGCTGCAGGATCCCGAAGTCGCGAGTCGGCAGAAGCGGGCGATCCAGTACGCCCTCGCCGCCGAGTGGCTCATGGGGGGTCCCTTCGCCACGTTGCGGCCCTACCTCCGTTGCGCCGCGCTCACGGGTTCGGTTGCGTACGGCCGACCGGAGGAAGGGGACGACTGTGACCTCATGCTGGTGACCCGTCCTGGGTCCCTATGGGTGGTCCTTGCGCTTGCGTTCCTGCGCCTGCGGGGTGCCCGCGCAAGTCGACGCGGCAATGCCCTGCCCGAGTTCTGCCTCAACTACGTTCTTGACGAACGGGCTGCCGAGGAGGATTACACACAGGCCCGAGGGCTGCTGTTCGCGCGCGAGGCGCTCAGCGTTCAGATTCTGGTGGGGGCCAGCTACTACCGCTCCCTCCTCGAACGGGCGAACTGGCTCGAACGGGAAGCGCCGCGACTGTACTCTCGGTGGACACGCGAGAGCGCGGGTCCGCTCTCCGCTCGGATCCCGGCAGTCTCGTTGGGCATCCGCCTCCTCAACTGGGCGCTCTACCCGTGGCTAGCCGCCTACCTGCAAGGGAAGGGGCTCCTCGCGGGTCACCGCCTCCGCGGCTCGGGCCAGGTCGCTCAGCAGTTCCGGACCATCACGCGGCCGGGCCGACTGTCCCTCAAGACCCTCAAGTTCGAGCGGCTGAGGTCGATCTATGCGGGGGCTCCGGCACTTCCCTGATCCGTCTCCAGAGCACGTGGTCCCGGGAACGGAGCTGGTCGTAGGAAGAGAGGCCGACCGCCGCGAGCTCCGCGGCCGCGAGCAGCGTGAGCGAGCGTACGCCGTCGGGGCGTTTCCGCACGGCTCTTCGTAGCAGCCGCAAGGCCGACCGAGGGCGGCGCAGGAGCAAGGAGGGGAGCGTCGTGGGCGCGACCCCTACGAGACGGCTGACTTGTCGGTGCCCAAAATGGATCCTGCGGCGCTGGAGTAGATGCTCCCGCCAGCGAGTAGGGACCTCAATCCGCACCCCCGCGGAGGGGGAATACCTGAGGCTGCCCGCGTGGGTGCTCAGCCAGGCGCCGACGAACGCCCCGTCGTTGACGATTCCGGCGGACAAGGGGGGCGGGGTGGCCAGCGAGACCAGGAGGAGCTCGTCGGAAAGGTGGGTACCTTCTCCCCGTGTTAGGGCAAACTGGTGAAGTTCGTGGTGGAGCTCCCAGAGCAGTTCTATCGCGCTTGCAAAGGCGCCCTCGCTCGCCGGCGGGAGAGGCCGCCCCATGACGGCGAACGGAGGCTCTAGGGGGGCGGCTCGTGCGAGGAGCGCGGCGGCGCTCCCAGGCTCGGCGCGCGCATCGGCGTTCAGCAACAGAAGGTAGTCCCCGTCCGCGCGGTCGAGCACCCCGGCGATCGCGGCCGACTTGCCGCGACGCTCCGGCTCCTCGAGGACCCACAGCCGGGAATCGGCGGCGGCGAGTGCCCTCGCCACCTGGGCGGTGCGGTCGGTCGATCCGCTCGTGACGATCCAGATGGAGCCCCACCGAACCCCAGTGGGGAGTTCCTGGATCAGCAGCGACTCCACGGCCGCTGGTAGTCGCTCCTCCTCGTTGAACGCGAAGATTCCGCCGACCAGCACACGCCAAGCGTCGACAGGCGAGTACCCCACGGCCGACATCGCGTCGACCTCGGGAGACTGCTCCAGGGCTACTTCGCTCCCCACCTCGAATGCCGGGGAGTCCGCGAGCAGGGCCATCCGGAGTCTCCGGGGTGGCGTTCGAGTGTATATGGCTGAGGTAGGAATCGGCTTCGGTTTTGGTGCGAACTAGGAACGAGGAGCGGAGGCGACC
>JAKIWX010000116.1 GCA_022749845.1 Thermoplasmata archaeon | reverse complement strand
GGATGAGTCCGAGGAAGGTGAGGGAGTCGGTGGTGATGGTGAGGTCCGGCTTCTCGGCCCCCCCGCTACGGAGGCCGGAGAGCTTCCCGCCCTTGAGCTCGAGCGAGTACTGCCCCTCGTCGGTGAGCCGGATCGAGATGACGCGGTTCACACCCTGGAGCTCCGTCTGGATGCCCGGGTTCCGCTCGGCGTGCCGGTTGAACCGGTCGACGAGCCCGGCGAGAGCATCCTCGATCACGGTGCGAACGCCTCGAGCGGCTCGACCGAGGGACGCGGCTTAACCCTTTGCGCGGTCGACCAGGAAAGGCGCACCCAGGGTGGGTACGGCTCGCGACGGAACCCCCATTCGAGGGCAGCGATCGTCCTCGGGTCGGAGGGGTAACCGCTCCCGAGGTCGTGCTCGAGTTCGCGGCTCAACGTCCCGATCGCGGCGTCCCGCTCCACCTTGGCCACGATCGACGCTCCCCCCACCACGGGAATCTCGACATCGGCCCGGTGACTCGCGACCACCTCCGCCCTACATCCCGAGAGTCGGGCCACCTCCCGGCCGAAGCGGGCCGCGACAGGGTCGCAGGCATCCACGAACACCGCATCGGGGCGCGTGCGCTTCACGAGCTCCGCGAAACCACGTGCCTCGAGCCGGTTCAAACCACCTCGACGTACCCAGGGATCGATCTCGCGAGGGCTCAGGGCGATACTCGCGCGCTCGCCCACCTCGGCGAGCGCTGCGTACAGCTCGGTCCGACGACTCGGCGAGAGTTGCTTCGAATCCCGCACTCCGAGCGGGCGGAGTTCCTCGAGGCGGCGCTCCTCGACGACGAGAGCTCCGAGCACGAGGGGACCTAGGACGCTACCCCGACCTGCCTCGTCGAGGCCGAGAATCCGGCGGGAGCCGCCCGAGCGCTCCGAAGGTCGCGGGACTCCCAGCACCGTGAGGCGAGGGAGTGGGTGCTTGATAACACGTCGGGCGGAACTCGAATCCTCGACGTTGCAGCCTGCGGGACCGTTGGGCTGATTGTCGCGGGAAGGTCCTACGATCCCTGCGAGAAAGCTTCCTCCGCGAAACCTCTTATAGCGCGCCTCCGCTCCCGCGGCCTCCGAGGTTCACGATGGGGATCTGGCAGGGTCGCTCGCGGCGCAGCCCGAGCGGAGGGCGGCTGCGGCCGGTCCGGGGCAAGCGGCGCTTCGAGATCGCCCCCGAGGTCCAGCACGCGACGATCGGCCCGGGGCACGTGAAGCCGTACCGGGGCCGTGGCGGGAACGTCAAGATGCGGATCCTTACGACGTCGAGCGTGAACGTCTTCGACCCGGCGACGGGGAAGATGCAGACGACGAAGATCATCACCGTCCGGGAGAACCCCGCGAACCCGAACTATGTCCAACGCAACATCATCACCCGCGGCGCGCTTCTCGAGACCGAGCTGGGGCTCGTCGAGGTCCGGTCCCGCCCAGGTCAGGACGGCGTTCTGAACGCGGTGCGCGTCGCGAAGCCGTCGGGAACCTAGGACGGTCGTCGGGGATGCCCGACCATTTCTTCGTCTATCCATCGTACCTCGGCCGCAAGGGAACGCGCGCGCTCGGTCGTCGCGTCCCCGCCGCGCTCGCGGTTCCCGAGGCCACGGTCGAGCGCATCGTCGAGGCGGCCCAGAAGCTCGGATTCAAGGCGGTCGCCGAGCCTACCAAGGCCTACCCCCGAACGCCGCTCGGAAGTCCAGGTCGCGTTCGCGTCACGAAGCGCCCCGGCATCCCGAAGACCGCCTTCCTCCGGTCGCTCGCGGAGCAGCTGCGAGCCATGGGTCCCGGCCCGAGTCCGCCCTGATGGCGGAAGAACCCGGGACGGTCTACTTCACCGGCACCGCGGGCGCCGGTAAGACCAAGCTCGTCCAAGCGTTCGCGGAGTGGTTCAAGAGCTCGGGGTACGACGCCGTGACCGTGAACCTCGATCCCGGCAGCGAGGCGAGCGAGACCGCGAGCGACATCGACATTCGGGAGTGGGTCCGACTCTCGGACGTGATGGACGAGTACGAGCTCGGGCCGAACGGGGCGCAGGTCGCCGCCTCCGACCTCATCGCGCTCAAGGTGTTCGAGGTGAAGCAGGCGCTCGAGGAGCTGCGCACCGACTACGTGCTCGTCGACACGCCGGGGCAGGTGGAGCTGTTCGCCTTCCGCGAATCCTCGCGCGCGATCGTGGACGCGCTGAGCGGCGACCGCAGCGCGATCGCCTTCCTGTTCGACCCGAACCTCGCCAAGACCCCGTCCGGGTTCGTTTCCCTGCTCATGCTCTCCGCCACCGTCGAGTTCCGCTTCCGCCTGCCCACGCTGAACCTGCTCACGAAGACGGACCTGCTGGCCGCCGAGCGGATCGAAGAGATTGTAGCTTGGGCGGAGGAGCCGGGTCGCCTGAGCGAGGCGGTCACGACGGAGGCCCCGACCCCCGACGTGCAGCTCTCGACCGAGCTCTACCGCGCGATCGAAGCGCTCGCGCCGCTCACCACGATCCTACCCACCTCGGCGGTCGACCGGACCGGGCTCGAGGCGGTGTATCGGAGGCTGCAGCAGACCTTCGGTGCCGGCGAGGACCTCGAGCCCTCCCACGCTCCGGCCGAGCCTTAGCGAACCTACTCGGTGAAGAAGAGTCCCATACCGGCGCTCGCCGACTCCTCTTCGTCCTTGAAACGCCGATAGAGCGCTTCTGCCTCGGCGGCCGGAGGCTTCGATCCTAGGGGAGTGAGGAGCTCCTCCGCGCGCGCCACGGCCGCTGGTGCTCCCTCGACAAGAACGTAGAGCGTGCCCGAAGGTCCGCCGACCGCGCTCGCCTCGCGCAGCTTGTGGCTCTGCCGGGCCACGAGATCGTCACGGAGGGCGGCGTCGAGCCCCTCCCGCTGCGCGGAGGGGACGGAGTAGAGGGTCCACGCCATCGGGCGCGCCGACCCGGCTCCTGTATTTGGGGTTTCGCGCGAGGAAGGAACGACTTATCGCAGGCACGGGCTCCGGGGGCGTGGCAGCGTCCGGTCCTCCCATCCTCGTCGTCGGAGTGGCGCACGTGGTCGACCTCGCCGCCCCCCTGCGTCGGGTCCTGGGGAAGCGTCCGCTCGACGGGATCGCGGTCGAGCTCGACATCGACCGGTTCCGCGCGCTCTCCGCGCCCGCCGGGACCTCGACCGGCGGCGGAGGCGGCCAACCGATGCTGATGCGATTGTGGGGAATGGTGCAACGCCGGTTGGGGGACGAGCTCGGCGTGGGCGCCGGGGCGGAGATGCGAACGGCGACCCAGATCGCCGCGGAACGGCAGCTCCCCGTGCTGTTGATCGACGACCCGATCCGCGAGACGCTCTTCCGGCTGCTGCACTCGCTCTCCTTGAAGGAGCGGGTCGCCCTCTTCGCCGGTGCCATCGTGGGGCTCTTCCTCCCCGGAGAGCTCGTGGGCCGGCAGCTCGACGCCTACCAGGCGGAGCCCACCGCCTACACCGACGAGTTGCGCCGCGCGATGCCCGGCGTGGCGAAGGTGCTCCTCGACGACCGGAACGAGCACATGGCGGACCGCCTCGTGGAGGCGCGGGGGCGTGGGCTCACGCGCATCGCGGCGGTGATCGGTGACGCGCATCTCGTTGGCCTCTGCGAGGCGCTGCAGCGCCGTGGCGTCGGTTCGGAGCGGATCCCGTTCTCCGAGCTCAACGCGGTCAGAGCACCGTGAGCTCACGACGCTTGGCGTCCGCGAGCGCCGCCAGGAACCCTTCGCCGAGGCCCGAAACCTCCTGCGTCGAATAGGAGAGGAGCGTACCGTCGTCGCCGTGGCTCGACATGCCCGGGTCGATAGGGAGACGCGCCACCACGGGGATCCCGTACTCTCCCGCGAGGGCACTCGCGCGGCTGGGCCCGAACGGCTCGACCAACTTCCCGCAGTGCGGACAGGCGAGGAAGGAGAAATTCTCGACGACACCGAGCAGCGGGACGTGCAGGTCGCGGGCCATGTTCATCGCCTTGCGCACGATGAGTCCCGCGAGCTCCTGCGGGGTC
>JAKIWX010000115.1 GCA_022749845.1 Thermoplasmata archaeon | reverse complement strand
CTGCCCATCGCAGCCCGTCGGATGACGACCTCTTATATGGGGAGCCGCACTAGACCGGGCCGAGGAGCCTCCCGGCCTGTCACGCAAGGAGCTGGCGACTCAGATGGCAGAAACCGAAAGCCCACCCGCGCCCGCGGATGGCTTCGACCGTGTGAACTTCCTCGAGCTGCGCAACAGCCAGCTCACCGAGGCGATCAAGCGGGTCGAGAGCGAGCGGCACTACATGGAGGCGGAGATCCTCCGGCTCCAGCGGGAAGTGAAGCGGCTCAAGACGGAGCTCGACCGGCTCCGCTACCCCCCGCTCATCGTCGGAAGCGTGCGCGACATCCTGACCGACGGCCGGGTCGTCGTGAAGTCCTCCACCGGCCCCGACTTCGTAGTGAACTCCGCCGAGACGGTCGACCACGAGAAGATCACTATCGGCTCCCGAGTCGCGCTCAACAAGCAGACGCTCGCGGTGATGGGCGTCCTGCCGGCCTCCCTGGACCCGCTCGTGGCCGCGAGCGAGGTTGTGGAGAAGCCGGACATCAGCTACAACGACATCGGCGGGCTTTCCGACCAGATCCGCGACATCCGCGAGGCGGTCGAGTACCCGCTCCTGCGCGCCGAGCTGTACCGCAAGGTGGGCGTCGACCCGCCCAAGGGCGTGCTGCTTATCGGGCCGCCGGGGACCGGGAAGACGATGATCGCGAAGGCGGTCGCGCACCACACCCACGCCACCTTTGTGCGCCTGGTCGGCAGCGAGCTCGTTCAGAAGTACATCGGCGAGGGCGCGCGGCTCGTCCGCGAGCTGTTCCAGCTCGCCCGGGAGAAGGCTCCCACGATCATCTTCATCGACGAGGTGGACTCGATCGGCGCCAAGCGCCTCGAGGTCGCCACGAGCGGCGACCGCGAGGTGCAGCGCACGCTGATGCAGCTCCTTGCGGAGATGGACGGGTTCGAGCCGCTCGACAACGTGAAGATCGTCGCCGCCACGAACCGGCCGGACATCCTCGACGAGGCGCTCCTGCGCCCGGGGCGGTTTGACCGGATCATCGAGATCCCGGTCCCGAGCTACCAGGGGCGGGCCGAGATCTTCAAGATCCACAGCCAGGGGATGGCGATCCGGGAGGTGGTCGACTTCGAGTCGCTCGCCTCGCGCTGCGAGGGCGCGACCGGCGCCGACATCAAGGCCGTCTGCACCGAGGCCGGCATGTGGGCGATCCGCGAAGAGCGGGAGACGGTGACGAGCGCGGACTTCGAGCGGGCGATCGACAAGGTCGTCGGCGACGAAGAGATGCGCAAGGAATCCGTCACGATGTTCGCCTGAGCCCGGCGCGGCTCCGCTTCCTCCTTTCGCGACGGCCGCTCTTCCGCGGCAGGTCCCCTAATCGGGTGGGCTCGGGCCGTGGACCCTAAGGGCCGGTGCTGACCCACTTCACGGTGAAGCCGGCACCGTAGGGTCCTAGCGTCGAGGGTTGCGCCTTCGTGGAGGTCCCGAGCACGTTCACCATCGTAATGCGGTGGATGCTCGAGAACTTCGTCAGCGGTCCCGTCACGCCGCTGATGGTCGCGACGCAGGTGTGGTTGATGCCGGTGTTGACGTGACCAAAGCCGACCGTTCCGAAGTCCGCGAGGGGAAGTACCCCCGTGAGCCCGCTCGGCGCCTCGGCGATCCACTCCGCCGAGCTTCGCAGTGCGCCCGGCAACGTCCTGTTGGCGGAGAAGCTCTTCCCGGTCGTCGTGTCCTTGAGCGTCAGGAGGAAGCTCCCGCCCGTGTAGTTCACCTCGGCGTAGATCTTGTCCCCCGAGGAGATGGTGAGCGAGGTGATCGTGCGGGAGGGGTTCGGGAAGTACTCGTACCACGCGTAGTAGGACGGCGAGCCGCCCGAGCAGTCGGAGTCGGTGCCGATCTGCTCGACGGTCGTGGAGCTGTATCCGTCGATGCCCACCCAGAAGGAGGAGTACTGGTTCGTGAGGAGGGGACAGGTGCCCGAGATGGCCGGCACGGCCCAGGAGGAGCGAACGTCCGTCACGGTATTCTTGGCAGAGCTGACGGCGAACCCCGCCCAGTTGGTGCTCGAAATGTTCGTTACCGAGTGGAGGAGCTCGGTCACGGTCGAGCTCGAGGCCACGGCGAGAGCGGGGGGCGCGAGCGCGCTCAGGAGAAGGACGGCGACCGGCAGCCAGACGAGGTGCACGTGTGCTGTCGATTCCATCGAGGGGCCTCCCGTGCACCCCCTGCCTCGATGGTATTTGGGTTAGCCCGACTCGGCCAGTTCTGCGGCTTACACTAGCGTTCCGGCGCCGGCACCGCGCGGGCCTACCGGCGCGTTCAGGTCGGCCAGGAGGACCGAATCTCCCGTGGCCCAGACCACGTCCCGATCGAGCTCGATGCTGAAGCCCTCGGCCGTGACGGAGGTGAGCTCGGCCGGTACGAGCTGCGCTCCGACAAGTGCCTGGAGCTTGCGCCCCGCGGCGAGGGTCCCGCGGTAGTAGGCACCCTTCCGAACGGCACCGGCGTTAAGCGAACGCCCCGCACGGAGATTCCCCTCGGGGGCCAGGATCGCGCCCCGCGAGAGCTCCTCCGGTTCGACGCCGCGTAGCGCTACGCCGACGCGTTCGCCGCAACCCGCCTCCTTCACGTCGACGTCGTGGACCTGGATCGACCGCACCTCCACGATCGTCGCCGACGGGTAGAGGCGCAGACTCTCGTGGGCACGCAGGGTGCCCTGGCGTACGAACCCGAGGGCGACGGTACCGACGCCCTTCACCGGAAAGGCGTGATCGAGGCGTACCTGGGTCGGGCCGTTCTTGGTCGGAGCGTTCTCGGTCTCCAACATCGCGCGGAGGCGCGCGGGGTCCCTGGCGAGGAGCGGAGCTCGCTCGAAGCGCAACCCCCGCAACGCCCGACGCAACTCTTCGTCTCCGACCGTCTCCCCCTGCACGATCCGAACCGGCGCACCGAAGAGGTCGGCCGTCGCGGCGGACTCCGCGAAGCCCCGGTCCAGGATGTCCGCTACGAGGAGGATCGAGTCGCCGAGGGCGAGGCACTGCAGGAGCGGTCCGTACTTCTCGGGGTACCCCACGGGCTCGACCAGCGTCAGTGCGTGGCCCTCGCTCACGTGATGGTAGAGTCGGAGGTCGCTCTCGGTCCCCTTCTTGCCGATCTGCGCGGAGAGGCCCGCCCCGCCCACGACCGACAGCGTGAGTCCCGAACTCACGAAGCCTTCCCCGTGTGGGTCGCCTTTGGGGGGACCCCGATCTTGAGCGTTATCGCCCCGTCCTTCTCCTGGACGGTAACGTCGGAAGCGTCCTTCACCTCCCCCGCCAGCAGCTGGGCGGTGAGCGGGTCGACGACGAGCCGCTGGATCGTGCGCTTCAACGGGCGCGCTCCGTACTGGGGGTCGAACCCGTCGGCGGCGAGCTTGCGCTTCGCTCCTTCCGTGGCATGGATGGTGATACGGCGATCGCGCAGGCGTTCGGCGACTTGGGCGAGCTGCAGTCCCACGATCGCCTCGATCTCCTTCTCGGCGAGGGGATGGAAGACGACGACGTCGTCGAGGCGGTTGATGAACTCCGGCCGGAAGTACTGCCGGACCGCCTCCTCGACGATCGCGCGCTGCTCCTCGGGCTTCTGCTCCGGCCGGAGACGGTCGGTCCCGAGGTTGCTCGTCATGATCACGAGGGTGTTGCGGAAGTCGACCGTCCGACCCTGCCCATCGGTGAGCCGTCCCTCGTCGAGGAGCTGCAGCAGGACGTTCACGACGTCCGGATGCGCCTTTTCGATCTCGTCGAGGAGGATCACGGTGTAAGGCCGGGTCCGTACGGCTTCGGTCAGCTGCCCCCCCTCCTCGTAGCCTACGTACCCGGGCGGGGCCCCGATGAGCCGCGCCACGGTGTGCTTCTCCATGTACTCCGACATGTCGATCCGCACGAGCGCCTTTTCGCTCTTGAACAGGAACGCCGCGAGTGCTTTCGCGAGCTCCGTCTTCCCGACCCCCGTCGGGCCAATGAACAGGAACGCCCCCATCGGCCGGTTCGGGTCGGCCAGACCCGAGCGGCTTCGTCGCACCGCGCGCGCTACCGTCTCGACCGCCTCGTCCTGGCCGACG
>JAKIWX010000114.1 GCA_022749845.1 Thermoplasmata archaeon | reverse complement strand
CTCGAGGGCCCGACCAAGTGGTCGTTCACGGAGGACGTGGGCCGGCGGTTCGAGGCGTACGGCTGGCGGGTCTCCCACGTCGAGGACGGCAACGACCTGGACGCGATCGAGGCGGCCCTTCGAACAGCGCGCCAGCACCCCGAGGTCCCGCAGCTGCTTCGAGTTCGGACCCACATCGGGTACGGGAGCCCGAAGCAGGATACGAAGGAGGCTCACGGCGAGGCGCTAGGCCCTGCGGCGACGATCGCCACGAAGGAGAAGATCGGATGGCCCGTAAGCCCACCGTTCCTCATCCCGCCCGAGGCGGATGCTTATCGAGCTCGGTGTCGCGAGCGTGGCACCGCCGCTGAAGGCTCCTGGCGCGAACTCTGGCTCCGATATGCCTCGGAGTACCCGGAGCCTGCGCAGGAGCTCGCACGCATGTTGGATTCTCGGCTCCCAGAGGGGTGGGATGCTTCGCTCCCGACCTTCCCGGGCGGTTCGCTGGAACTCGCCACCCGGGACGCTTCCGCGAAGGTCATGCAAGCTATCGCGGCGAGCCTGCCGGGATTCCTCGGAGGCTCGGCCGACCTCGCACCTTCCACAAAGACTCACCTCGAGGGAACGGGTGATTTCTCTTACGAAGGCGAGTGCGGGCGAAACCTGCACTTCGGGGTTCGAGAAAACGCCATGGTGGGGATCTTGAACGGGCTCGCCCTGCATGGAGGTATCCTTCCGTTCGGCGCGACGTTCCTCATTTTCTCCGACTACGCCCGACCGGCAATCCGGCTCGCCGCCCTGATGGGCACCCACGTCGTCATCGTCTTCACCCACGACAGTGTGGCGCTGGGGGAGGACGGGCCCTCCCACCAACCCGTGGAGCAGCTCCCGAGCCTCCGCGCCATCCCTCACTTGACAGTGCTCCGTCCGGCGGACGGTAACGAGACCACGGAAGCGTGGCGGATCGCCGTCGCCCGAGCGGGCCCCGTGGCCCTCCTTCTCACCCGTCAGAAACTCCCCGTCTTCGACCCGGCGACCGTCCGCTTGAAGGAGGGTGTCCGTCGGGGAGCCTACGTCGTGAACCGATCGCAGCCGGGTACTCCGAAGGTGATCCTCGCGGCGAGCGGCTCCGAGGTGTCGTTGTGCCTCGCCGCCCAGCAGCTCCTCTCCGGGCGCGGGCAGAGCTCGTGGGTGGTCTCCATGCCCTCGTGGGAGCTGTTCGCCGAACAGCCCGAGCGCTACCGCGACGAGGTGTTCCCTTCCGGCGTTCCTGTCGTGGGGGTCGAGGCGGCCCGGCCCCTCGGCTGGGAACGGTTCGTAGGTCGAACGGGACGGATGATCGGACTCGACCGGTTCGGGGCCTCCGCGCCGGGGAAAGTAGTCCTCGAGAAGCTAGGCTTCACCGCGGAGAAGGTCGTAGCGGCGGCCCTTGAGGTCATCGGCTCGTCGGGAGGAGGCTAAAGTGGTCGACGCGGCCTCAACGGAGGCGGTGCGGAGCCACCTGCCGGAAGGCTGGACTCTAGGTGAGGCGGAACCGGCCGTCGCGGCCCGGCTCGCCGGCTGGGACGCGAACGACGCCGCGGGGTCCATCTGGAGGAAGGACCCCACCTTCTGGCCCGCGGCGGACCCTCGGGAGGTCCCCGACCGCCTCGGTTGGCTCAGGCTCCCCGAGAGCATGGGCGCACGGCTCGAGGAGATTACGGCCTTCGCCAAGGAGGTCCGAGCGAGCCACTTCGCCCGAATCCTGCTCCTCGGCATGGGCGGTTCGAGCCTCGCCTCCTCGGTGTTCGCGCTGACGTGGGGACGCGTGCCAGGGTACCCGGAGCTCGAGATCCTCGACAGCACCCATCCGGCCGCGGTTCGACGCGCCACCCGGGAGGAGCCCGAGCGCCAAACGCTCTTCCTCGTCTCGAGCAAGTCCGGGACTACGCTCGAGCCGAACTCGCTCTTCGAGCACTTCTGGGCCCGGCTCTCGGAGCACAGCAGCTCCGCCGGCGAGAATTTCGTCGCCATCACCGACCCGGGAACACCGCTGTCAACCCTCGCAACCTCCCACGGGTTCCGCCGACTCTTCTCCTCCCCGCCCGACGTGGGAGGTCGGTACAGCGCCCTGACCGAGTTCGGGCTCATTCCCGCGGCCCTCGCGGGGATCGACGTGCGTCGCGTCGTCCAGCGCGCGCGAGAGATGGCCGAGGAGTCCTCGCCCGCCGTTACGGCTTCGCGCAACCCCGGACTACTTCTTGGGGCGGCGCTCGGCGAGCTCGCCCGCCGGGGCCGAAACAAAGTCACGTTCGTTACCTCCCCCGCCCTCTCCGCCTTCCCCGCGTGGGCCGAGCAGCTCATCGCCGAGAGCACGGGAAAGCGCGGCACGGGCATCGTTCCCGTGGCGGGCGAGGTCGCTCCGTTCGAGCCGACCAACTCCGGTGACCGCGTCCTCGTGGCGCTTTGCCTACGGGGGGAGGACGCCTCCGGGCTCGAGGCGGGTCTCGCGAAGGCGACCGCGGCCGGCATTCCCGTCCTTCGCTTCTCCCTCGACGAGCTCGACGACCTCGGGGCCGAGTTCTTCCGTTGGGAGCTCGCCGTGGCCGCTACCGGCCCTATCCTCGGGATCGACCCGTTCGACCAGCCGGATGTCGAGCGCGCGAAGGAGTTCGCGCGCCGCGCGATGACCCGTGATCCTCGCGGGGGAGGGCCCGAGGTGCCGCTCGTACGGGTCGACCAGCCGGCGGAGCTCCTCTCGGCGTTCACCGGATGGCTCGACCTCGCCAACGTGGGCGACTACCTCGCCATCCAGGCGTTCCTCGCCCCGAGCGAGGATCTCGACCGCGAGCTCCTCGCGCTGCGGTCGGCGCTCCGGCGCAAGCTTCGAATCTCGAGCACTCTGGGCTACGGCCCTAGGTTCCTGCACTCGACGGGCCAGCTCCACAAGGGGGGACCCCCGACGGGGCTGTTCCTCCAGCTGGTCGACGAGCCGAGGCAGGAAGTGGAGCTGCCCGGGGGAGCCGGCAGCTTCGGCGGGATTCTACGGGCGCAGGCCGCCGGGGACGCTGAGGCGCTCCGGGAGAAGCACCGACGATTGCTTCGGGTCCAGTTGGGGCAGGATGCGGCCGCGGGGCTTCGGGCGCTGACGGCCGACGTCGCGGCGTGAGGACAGTTCTCGCAAGGAACGGAGGAGAGGAATGGAACTCGGGATGGTCGGCCTCGGCCGCATGGGACTCAACATGTCGACCCGCCTCGTGCAGGCGGGACACCGCGTCGTGGGCTTCGCCCGACGGAAGGAGATCGTCGACCAGGCAGCGACGCAGGGAATCGCCCCCGCGTACACGCTCGAAGCGCTGGTGAAGGCCCTGACCCCCCCGCGGGCCCTCTGGCTCATGGTGCCGGCCGGGCCCCCGACGGAGGACGCGGTCCAAGCGGCTCTCGGGCTCCTCGGCCCGGGGGACACGCTCATCGACGGTGGCAACTCGTACTACAAGGACACGATGCGACGGGCGGAGCTCGCCCGCGCCAAGGGAGTCCACTTCGTCGACGTCGGTACGAGCGGGGGAATCTGGGGGCTCAAGGAGGGGTACTCCCTCATGATCGGGGGCGAGCCGGAGGACGTCGCACGCCTTCGGCCGCTGTTCGAGGCCCTCGCCCCGGCCGCAAACGCTGGCTGGGGCCGCGTAGGGAACACTGGCACCGGCCACTTCGTGAAGATGGTCCACAACGGCATCGAGTACGGGCTCATGGAGGCGTACGCGGAGGGGTTCGCCATCCTGGCGGCCAAGGAGGAGTTCGGTCTCGACCTCGCCCAGATCTCGAACATCTGGCGCCAAGGGAGTGTCGTCCGCTCCTGGCTCCTCGACCTCGCGGCCGAGGCGCTCAAGGACCCGGTCGCGCTCGCCCAGATCGCTCCCGTCGTCCAGGACTCGGGAGAGGGACGCTGGACCGCCATCGAGTCGCTCGACCTCAACGTCTCCGCACCGGTGATCCTTCTCGCGCTCGAGCGGCGGATCCGCTCGCGGGAGAAGGACCCGCTCGTGGAGAAGATGCTCTCCGCGCTCCGCCAGCAGTTCGGCGGGCACGCCATCACAAAGGAGTGAGCCCGAGATGGCCCGAGGCGCGGCGGAGCCCCAGCTGTTCCTCGTTTTCGGGGCGACCGGGGACCTGATGCAGCGCAAGCTCCTCCCGAGCCTCTACGCCGTCGCCTCGGGTCTACGCGGCGGGCCGAAGGCCCTGCGGCTCCTTGGCTGCGCTCGCCAGCCGATGACGGACGCGGCCTACCGGACCCTCTGCCTGCGGTCGCTCCTCGCCGCGAAGGCGGCGCCGCGCCCCGCCGCGAAGCATTGGCTCGAGGAGAGCGTGAGCTACCACTCCCTCGGAGCAGGAACACCCGAGGACTACTCGGCGCTACGGGCCGAGGTGGAGGCGGTCGAGAAACGTGCGGGATTTCCCGGGAATCGAGTGTACTACCTGGCGCTCCCCGAGGACGCGATCGCGCCGACCGTCTTCGGCCTCGGTGGCTCCGGGATGCACG
>JAKIWX010000113.1 GCA_022749845.1 Thermoplasmata archaeon | reverse complement strand
TCGTCGCCCACCTGAAGCAGTTCCTCGACGTGGTCCTCGAAAAGGGAACGCCGCCCCCTTCCTCGTGAGTGGATGCGCGCGCTCGCTCCCCTCGAGCGTGTGCGAGCCCGCTTGGGAAGGGAGGCACCGGCGGCGGCCCAGCAGTTCCTGCCGCGGGGGCACGAGCGCCTCGGCCGGGTGATCCTGCTCCGCCTCCCGGAGGAGGCGCGGCCCTTCTTCCCCGCGATCGGACGCGCCTACCTCGAGGAGCTGGGTCTCGCCAGCGTCCTGCGGCACGCAGGACCGGTGGCGGGAGTGCAGCGTCGTCCCGCGCTCGAGCGCATCGCAGGCACCGAAACGGAGACGGTCGTGCGCGAGCACGGGGTGAGGTACCGGTTCGATGCGGCGAGGATCCTCTTCGCTCGTGGCAACAAGAGCGAGCGGGCGCGCGCGGGAACGATGGTGCGACCGGGGGAGCGGGTGGTCGACCTGTTCGCAGGGATCGGCTACTTCGCCATCCCTGCCGCCCGCGCCGACCCCACGGTGCAGGTGCTCGCGGTCGAGCTGAACCCGGTCTCCTACCACTACCTACTAGAGAACGTGAAGGAGAACGAGGTCGCCGCCCAGGTCACCGCCTTTCTCGGGGACAACCGGGAAGTCGCCCTCCCTGTCGGCGAAGCCGACCGCGTGTTCCTCGGCTTCCTGCCGTCCTCCCTACCTTGGGTCGGCGGTGCGGTCAAGCTGTTGCGACCCCGCGGCGGAGTGCTCCACGTACACCTCACTTGGGAGCGACGGGCCCCGAACGGCTCGGCCGAAAGGGCGGTGACGAGCGAGGTGGAACGAGCCGGACGGGACGTCGCCCTCTCGAACGCTCGCAGGGTGAAACCGTACGGACCGGGGCGCGAGCATCTCGTGGTGGACGTTACCGTCGCCCCGGATGCGGCGTCGCCCTAGCTCGCCGGCAGCTTCGGGCGGAGCGCCTCGAGCGCGAGCGGGAAGGCCGTGAGGAGCCGGTCGATGTCGGCCGGGACGTTCGAGAAGGAGGCCCGGACGAACCGGCCCCCGTGCGCGGGGGAGAGGTAGGCGCCCGAGCGGAGGAAGACGCCGTGGCGGTACAGCAGCTCGTTCTGGAGCGCCTCGGGAGCGATCCCGGTCCGGCTCACGTCGAGAACGAACATGTTCGCCTGGGAGGGATAGACGGGGAGCTCGACGCCGGGCCAGCCCCGGGCCGCCTCCCGGATCCGGTCCTGGTTCGCGCGGGTCTGGGCCCGGACACCGTCGATCCACTGGGCCTTGGTTTCGAGGAGGGCGATCGCCGCCCGCTGCGCGAGGACGTTCACGCCGAGGTCGTTCGTGTTGTACCGCGCGACCTGTCGCACCAGCTCGGGACGGGCGACGAGGCCGCCCAAGCGGAGTCCCGCGAGGCCACAGTTCTTCGAGACGCTCCAGACCGTGAGCGTTCCCTCCGGGTGGAACTCCGCGGCGCTCGTGGGGGCGTCCGCAAAGTCCCGGTAGGTGACGTCGTGGAGGAGGAGCAACTTCCGGTCGCGGGCGATCTCGGCGATGGCGCGGACGGCCTCGCGGGGGTAGCCCGAGCCGAGCGGGTTGAGCGGGTCGATGAGGAGGATCATCCGGGTCTGGGGGGTGAGGTTCGCCTCGACGATCTCGGGGGTGAGACGGAACGGTGGGGCGTAGATGTCGGGCATGCGGGTCGTGGCGCCCGAGAGTTCCACGAAGCGGTGGATGATGAGGTAGCTCGGGTCGGAGCCGAGCACGTCGTCCCCGGGCGCAAGGAGCGCCCGCGTGAGGGCGTAGAGCGCCTCGGTGCCACCGGCCGCCAGGAAGAACCCGGCATCTTGCGGAAACCCAAGGTCCTTGAGGACGAGCGCGCGGAGCTCGGGGTCCCCGGGGGCGTACGGGTACTCTTCGTAGACCCGCTCTTCGAGCGCCCGGTCGATCGCCCGTGCGACGATCCCCGGGGGGACGAGGTGGTTCGTGTTCTGGCTCATCCAGGCGATCTCGGCACGGTGAGCGTGGGCGTAGCGGAACGCGTCGGAGCTCGCCGCCGCCATCGGCCCGCGCGAGCCGGGCCCGAGCTATAATCTCTCGGGCGCGGCCGCGAGATAGGCGGTCACGACCCCTCCCGACAGGGGAACGGCGCACGGCCGTTCGAGTCCCGAGGCGCCGAGGAGGTGGAGCAGCTCCGCCCTGGGCGGGAGGTCCCGGAGCGACTCCGGAAGGTAGCGGTAGGGGCCGGCCGAGCCGACGGCCGCCCCGAGAGCGGGCACGACCCGGTCGAAGTACGCATGGAACAACGCGGCCAGTCTCGGGTTCTCGGGTTCGGTGATCTCGAGCGCCAGCAGCGTGCCGCCCGGGCGGAGCACTCGCCCCATCTCACGGAATCCCTGCGCGATGTCGGCGAGGTTGCGCAACAGGAACGCCGAGCTGCAGAGGTCGACGCTGCCGGCCGCCACGGGGAGCGCGAGCGCGCTCGCCCGGCAGTACTCGACCCGTCCGTCCTCGTTCCCGTGGAGCCGGGCGCGCCGGAGCATCCCTTCCGTGAAGTCCAGTCCCGCGACCTTTGCCCGTGGGTAGTGGTGCGCCTCGAGCCGCGTGAGCTCGCCCGTGCCGCAGCCGACGTCGAGCACGCGCGCGACGGGCCGTCCGCGTCGGTACCGGTCGGCCGCCCAGACGGCCAGCGGCCTCCAGACGAAATCCTGCCCCAGGGAGGCGAGGTGGTCGAGCGCCTCGTAGCCGCCGGCGATGTGCGCGAACATCGCCTGGACCCCCCGTTCGAACGCCGGACTCGATCGGTCCGGGTAGGGCGAACCGTCGGGGGCCGTGCGCACGGTGTCGGCGCCGGTCACGGCGCGGCGAAGACTTCCCCGGCTTATGGCGGAGCGCTCGAAAGGGTCCGCTCGAGCGCCTCGAACTCCGAGGCCAGCTCGGCCTTGAACCGGAAGAAGCCGGCATCCCTGGCGCTCTGCATACGCGCCCGCGCCTCGGGGAGGTGCCCCGCCTTCGCGGAGAGGCGCGCCTGCCGGAACAGCACCTCCGCGGCCTCGGGCTCGAGGCCGAGCTCCCGCGCGAGCCGATACGCCTCGGTGAACGCCTCCTCCGCCTGGACGAGCTCCCCCTCCTCCTCGCGGATCATACCTTCGATCGTGACGAACTGCTGCTGCGCGAACCGGTCCCCGAGCGGAACGAGGCGGGCCCGGGCGAGGTCGAGCGAGATCCGGGCGGCCTTGGGGTTGTGCTCCTCAACGTAGAACTGCGCCTCGTTGAGCCGGCAGTAGCCGATCCACATCCGGGAGCGGGTGCGCTCCGCGACCTCGATGCCGGCGCGGAGCTTCTCGAACGCGCGCTTCAGATCTCCAGAATTGTGGTAGAGGATAGCGAGGTTCATGAGGACCCGAGCCTGCGCGGTGTGCTCGCGGGTCTCCGCGAAGATCGTCTCCGCGAGGGAGTACAACTCGAGCGCCTCGGGGAGGCGGCTACGGTCGATCGTGAGGAGCGCGTTCGCGAGGTCGATGAGCGCGTGGCCTCGCTCGCGGGAATCTCCCTCCGATTCGGCGAGCGCGACCTCGGCACGCAGGTGGTGCTCGGCCTGCTCCACGTCCCCCACGCGCCAGCAGGCGATCCCGAGGACGCGGTGCGCGACGAGGAGGCCCCGCTGGTTCCCGAGCCGGTCGAGGATGCCATACGCCTCGGTCGCAAGCTCCCGCGCCCGGGCGAACTCGCCGAGGTCCGAGGTGGTGCGGGCGAGCCAGAGGAGCGCGAGCGCGCGGTCCCCTTCGAGCCCCGTGGCCTTACGCGCCCGCTCCACGGCGTCGGTGAGGACGAGGTGCGAGCGGGAGAGCTCCTCGCTCTCACCGAGCACCCGACCGAGCTCGATGCGAAGCCGGAGCTCGACCGCGAGGTCGGGCTTGGGGAGACGGGCGCTGCTCTCGAGCGCCCGCTCGAGGTGGATCGCCGCGGTGTCGTTCGCGTACGAGCGGGAGGCGAGGTCCGCGGCGCGCCGGTTGTACTCGAGGCTCGAGGCGTCCTCGCGCGCAAGGTAGAACTGCCGGGCGAGCTCGAAGACGGTGGCCGCGTCGGTGCGGCCCCGACCCTCGATGGCGCGGGCGACCTTGCGGTGGAGGATACGACGACGCGTCTCGGTCATTTGGGCGTACGCCTCGGCGCGGATCCGCTCACTGACGAACTCGTAGACCTCTCCGCCCTTCTCCCGCAGGAGACCCGCGTGTACGAGCCGGTCGACGCTCTCGGCGAGCCGCTCCTCCTCCTCGCCCCCCGCCGCTACTGCGAGCGTAGGGAAGTCGAGCTCCTTGCCGAGGATGGTCGCGTAGACGAGCACCCGCCGGTCCGGTTCCGAGAGCGCTCGCACACGGCCTCGGAGGATCTCCTCGAGGTCGCGCGACTCGAGTCCCGCCGCCGCAGGGCCCAGTCCCGCGCCGCCCCGCACGAGCGATTCGAGGAAGAGCGGGTTCCCCTCGGTCTGGGAGTACCAGCGCATCACGGATTCCCGCGGGGGATCCTTCCCCCGCAGGAGCCAGCGGGCATACTCCGCGACCTCGGGCTCCGTC
>JAKIWX010000112.1 GCA_022749845.1 Thermoplasmata archaeon | reverse complement strand
GACTACTTCGCCACCAAGGACAACTTCGACGACGGCGACGGCTCCGAGTACAACGTCGACATCCCCACCTTCGTCCCGGCCTCCCAGTTCGGTGCCCAGGTCCAGGGTACCTTCCAGGCGAACGAGCTCGGCGGTGGCTACGTCTACGGGGACTCGGACTTCTCCGACAACATCCTCCACTCCTCCTCCATCACCGCCCTCTACGGGGCGATCATCGGGAGCGGCCTCAACTGGGCCGCCGACGTCCACCACGTGGTCGTCTGGATCGGCTCCACCGTCCCTCGTGACCCGAGCTACTCCGCCAACTACTGCATCACTCCGTCCGACTCCGGCGGGGGATTCGGCGGCTGCTCCTCCCCCACCTGCGAGCCTGCGTACTCCTACGGCTCCATCACGAGCCCGAACTGCGAGGGCTGGATTCGCTCACCGGACCAGAACTTCAGCCACTCGATCGCCGGTCTCGCGAAGACCGCCCCTCAGTGCACCAACTCGATCGGGAGCGTCTGCACGATCGACACCATCGACCTCTACGACGGGATGACCGACGGAACGTCGAAGGACTGGCCGGTCCTGAGCTCCACCATCGGACCCGGGAAGGCGCCCGAGATGGCCGACGCCGCCAAGGTGATCGAGGCCGGCTGCGACCTCGCCGCCGCAACCGGCGGCAGCTGGGACGGTCCCAACTTCGCAAGCTGCCCGAACGGCCAGCAGGGCTCCCTCCTGCCCGTGTTCGACACTAAGGCATATTCTCCGAACCTTCAGAACCCGACGCTGCTCGCCGCCCTCCGGGGCGTCAGCTTCGGACCCGTCATCGACACCACGGTAGCGAACGGGTCGGGCAAGCCGATCTTCACCTTCGTTCCGTTCGGCCACGTGGCGGTGGCCCCCGTGCCCGGCTGGCACGCGAACTGCCTCTACGCCAACGGAGCTTCGGCGCACTGCCCCTCCGTTCCCCAGCAGCTGTTCACCCCCACGGGCGCAGTGTACTACGGCTGGAACTGGTCGAACAACTCCACGAACAACGTGATGCACATCGGCGACGCCTGGTCGGTCTCCTTCTGGATCATCGTCAACGGCCCGCCCTACTCGACCGTCCCGGTCGACGCCTGCACGACCGCCTACTGCAAAGCGGGCGGGAGCGGCTCGGAGGGCGGCACCTACACCTGGGCGTCGTACATCCCCGTGACGAACAAGAGCGTGATCACGATCTCCTTCCCGTTGGCCACGGTGCAGGTGCTCGCCTCGCAATCTCCGTTACCTCCGCCGGCCTTGCCACCCGCCGCCCCGCCCCCGCCGCCTCCGTTCGCCATCCCGGTGGGCACGCCCATCGCCGTGGGCACGCCCATCGGGGTCGGAGCTCAGGTAGGACTCGGGAGTGTAGCGCTGCAGGGTGTAGCCGCGGGGTTCCTCGCCGCGGGGTTCCTGCGGATCGGGATGAAGAACCGACCCATCGCGATGGCGGTGGCCGCGAAGTCGGGGATCAACCCGAGCTCCAAGTTCGAGAAGGGCCAGATGGAGGCGAACCAGCCGGGCATCGGCAGGTTCGAGTAGGTCCCTTCGAACACAGTCTCCTCAGCGTCCATCGGACAGCGTGCCGCCGGCACGCTGTCCGGAAAATGCAGGCACCTTTCAAGGAGGGTCGGAGCAAGCGAGGTTGCGATTGCCTCGTGCGCCAAGATGCGGGGAGGGCAACTCCGGGTATCGGCCGACTCCGTGAGTCGGCGCGCGAAGAGCCGGTGAGCGCAACTTTCCAACCATGCGCCCACTGGGAGCAACCCAATCACCGGAGCGCGGCTCCATCGGCCCCTTCCGTGTAGCGAACAAGCGTGAGGTTCGATCCCCGGTCCGTGTGGACCGAGCCCGGTTGGTTCATGTTGCAAGCCCTGAGCGCGTGGAGCTCACTCGCCCCCCCTTATGGCCTACGAACGTGTAGTGCCCGGCACGCTACGAATTCGGGCTGGATTGCCCGGCTTGTTGGCCCCCCCGACCGCAGGCATCTACTCCACGCTGACTTGAGCTCGAAGCCGCGAGCTTCCGGCGAGGTCCGGATCATGCTGCCCGGACTCGTAACATGCTGATATTCACAACCAGAGTTTAAGCGTCGTAATCCATCCTAAGGCGCCCAGCACCATGGAGCTGGGTTTTTCGACGAGAACGGGCTCTCCCCGAACACCGCGGACCTCCGTACCCCTGCTGAGAGCGATTCGGGTTTCATCGACCAGAATCTCGCTGAGCTTCGAGCACCCGACGTCGCAATCCAACAAGCCATCCGCAGCTGCATCCGAGCTCGACCTCAGCGCGCGACGCTGGAGAACGCGCGTCGGCAGGACAGGCGGCGATAACCGACGGGCTTCGGTGCTACTCCTTGGAGTGGCGGCGATCGGCGTGCTCACGCTCTTCCTCCTCCCTCCCCCCACTGTCGTCGCGCACCTAGCGACGCCTAGTACGGATTCCCCGAGTCGGACCGACCATCTCTCCGCCTCAGCACGTGACGCCCCTGCTGCACAAATCGCGACCGACAGCGCCTCGGGGCTCACGCTCGGCATCGGTGCGAGTCCCTCCCGCATCTGCGCTTACGGCGAGTCCACTTGTCCCGCCGGGACCGGGCTCTCCCACGTCACCATGACCGCCGTCGCTGGCCTCCAGGGACTCGAGACCTGGCCCGCCGTCCAGGTCGCCTTCGTCATCGAGACCACCCTCTTCGACGGCGTCTACGACGGAGGAGTCAGCGACGGAGGTAGTGATCCTTGCACGGCGACCGCGCCGACCTTCATGCCCTGCGAGGAGTCGAACGGAGTGCCGTTCTTCGTCGCCCACGCCCAGCAGATCGCCAACGCCATCCAGTCCGCCAACCCCCACTCCCTCGTCTCCTTCGCCCTCGTTGACTACTTCGCCACCAAGGACAACTTCGACGACGGCGACGGCTCCGAGTACAACGTCGACATCCCCACCTTCGTCCCGGCCCCCCAGTTCGGTGCCCAGGTCCAGGGCACCTTCCAGGCGAACCAACTTGGGGGAGGGTACGTGTACTCGGACTCGGACTACTCCGACAACATCCTTCACTCCTCGTCCATCACGGCGCTCTACGGTGCGATTGTGGGCAGTGGCCTCAACTGGGCCGCCGACGTCCACCACGTGGTCGTCTGGATCGGCTCGACCGTCCCCCGTGACCCGAGCTACTCCGCGAACTATTGCGTCGCCCCCTCCAGCTCCGGCGGGGGATTCGGCGGCTGCTCCTCGTCCACCTGTGAGCCCTCCTACTCCTACGGCGCTCTCGCGAGCCCGTCGTGCGAGGGGTGGGTCCGGCCGCAGGACGGGTTTGCGGCCCACTCGATCGCGGGTCTCGCGAGGACCGCCCCCCAATGCACCAACTCGACCGGGGGTGTCTGCACGATCGACACCATCGACCTCTACGACGCGATGACCGACGGGCGCGCCTTGGACTGGCCCACCATGGGACCGCAGATCGGACCGGGGAAGGCGCCCGAGATGGCCGATGCGGCCAAGGTGATCGAGGCCGGCTGCGACCTGGCCGCGGCGACGGGAGGGAGCTGGGACGGACCCAACTTCGCGAGCTGCCCGAACGGCCAGGCGGGGACGCTACTACCCGTCTTCGTGACCAACTCCCAGCGCCCGAACCTGAACAACCCGACGCTGCTTGCGGCGTTTCGTGGGGTGAGCTTCGGGCCGGTCGTGGACACCGTGGTCGCGAACGGGACAGGGAAGCCGCTCTTCACCTTCGTCCCGTTCGGCCACGTCGCCGTGGCCCCCGTGCCGGATTGGCACGCGAGCTGCCGGTTTGCCAACGGCGGCGCCGCACCTTGCCCGTCCTTTCCGCAACAGTTGTCCACCCCGAGCGGCCAGGCGTTCTACGGTTGGAACTGGTCCGACGACCCCCTGGCCAACGCGATGCACCTCGGCGACTCCTGGTCGGTCTCCTTTTGGATCGTGGTGAACGGGCCGCCCTACGCGAGGGTGCCGGTGGATGCGTGCACCCTGAAACCGGACTGCGTCTCCGGCGGAAGTGGTCCGGAAGGAGGGGTGTACACGTGGGCCCGTTACGTCCCCCTCGCGAGCCGCACCATCGCGACCGTCTCCTTCCCGCTCGCCTCGGTAGAGGTGCTCGCGGCCCAGTCGCCGTTACCGCCGCCCAACTTGCCGCCTGCTGGCCCCCCACCACCCGTCGCCACCGTCGTGCCCGTTGGACCGCCCGTCGCGGTGGGGATCGCGGTCGGCGTCGGTGCTCCGGTGAGTCTCGGGAGCGTGGCGCTTCAGGGGGTGGCCGCGGGATTCCTAGCCGCAGGGTTCCTGCGGATCGGAATGAAGAACCGGCCGATCGCGGTGGCGGTGGCCGCGAAGTCGGGCATCAATCCGAACTCCAAGTTCGAGAAGGGCCAGATGGAGGCGAACCAGCCTGGGATCGGACGGTTCGAGTAAGCGACTTTCTGGGAGCGACCCCTTAGACCGATGCCTGCGTGCAGAGCCTCCTCGGCCGAGCGTGCCGAGCAACGCATAAGCAGCCCCGGGGGTTTGGACGACGGATGGCAGCGAGCCGGCCGCCGGCCACCTTCATCTCCGACCTGCGACCCTCGCGGATGGCTACCCTCGAGGCG
>JAKIWX010000111.1 GCA_022749845.1 Thermoplasmata archaeon | reverse complement strand
GCCCGAGACGGCTAGGGTGGTCGACGCGCTTGCCCCGTCGACCGACCCGATGGACGCGTTGAGGATGGGGCTCTCGGCGCTTCCCAGCTTTCCGTATCCGCCGACGGAGGAGCAGGGGATGCGGGTCGTCGCTGCCGCCCCGACCGTGCTCGCGCGATTTCACCGCCGCAGGCGAGGGCTCGAGCCGGTCGAGCCCGACCCGGAGCTCACGCACATCGCGAACTTTCTCTACATGCTCGAAGGGGAGCGACCTGGTCTGCGACGGGTCTACGCGCTCGAGAGTTACTGCATCTCGGTCGCGGACCACGGGATGAACGCTTCGACCTTCGCGCTTCGGGTGGTCCTCTCTACCCAAGCGGACCTCCTTTCCGCGGTATCCGCCGCGATCGGCGCTCTCAAGGGTCCGCTCCACGGGGGAGCGCCTTCCAAGGCGGTCGAGATGCTAGACGCTGTCGGCACGCCGGAGAACGCACTCCCCTGGATCCGCGACGCCCTTAGCCGCAGTCAGCGACTGATGGGGTTCGGTCATCGGGCCTACAAGGTCGAGGACCCGAGGGCGATCCTGCTCCGGGAGATCGCGCGACGAACCGCACCCGCGGCCCGCTTCGCACTCGCTTCGGCGGTCGAGGAGGCCGCGCTCGCCGAGCTCCGCCGGGCCAAGCCGAAGGAGAGGCTCTTCACAAACGTCGAGTTCTACGCCGGACTCGTCCTCGAGGCGTCCGGCCTTCCGCGGGACCTCTTCCCCTCGGTGTTCGGGATGGCGCGAACGGTGGGCTGGTCGGCCCATGCCCTCGAGCAGGCGGCTAACAACCGGCTCATCCGGCCGGGGGTAGAGTACACGGGCCTCCGGGGGCTGAGCTTCCCCACCGGGGCGCCGCGGCGGGAACCGCCGTAGAGCCGGGCCCTACGGTCGGGTCCCGCCCGTTCCGCCGTCCTTCTCGTCGACCACCTTGAAGTCGGCGTCGACGGGTCCGGCGCCGCCCGAAGAGGAGCTCGGCTCCCCGGGCGACTCGGGGGGCGGCGTTGCGCCGCCGCTCGGGCCGGAGTCCTCGGGCGTGGCGGGTCGGTAGAGCTTTTCGGCGATGGCGTGGAGCGCCTTGGTGAGCTCCTCCACTTTGGAGGTGAGGGCGGCGGTGTCGTTCTTCGCGAGCGCCTCGCGGAGCTCCGCGACCTTCGCCCGGACCTCCTTCGCCTCCTCCTCAGAGATCTTCTCCTTCGCGTCCGTGAGCACCCGCTCGGCCTCGTAGGCAAGCGACTCGGCCTTGTTGCGGGCCTCGACCTCGGTCGCGCGCTTGCGGTCTTGGTCCGCGAACTGCTCGGCCTCCTTGACCATCCGGTCCACGTCCTCCTTCGAGAGCTTGTTGGAGGCGCTGATCGTGATTCCCTGCTTCCGGCCGCTCGCCATGTCCTTGGCGGAGACGCTCAGGATGCCGTTCGCGTCGATGTCGAACGACACCTCGATCTGGGGCGTGCCGCGGGGCGCGGGCGGGATGCCGGTGAGCATGAAGCTCCCGAGCGCGACGTTGTCCGGCCACATCGGCCGCTCGCCCTGGGCGACCTTGATCTCGACCGAGCCCTGGTTCTCGGCGGCGGTCGTGAAGATCTGGCTCTTCCGGGTCGGGATCGTCGTGTTCCGCTCGATGAGCTTTGTGAAGACGCCCCCCAGGGTTTCGACGCCGAGCGAGAGCGGCGTCACGTCGAGGAGGAGCACATCCTTCACCTCGCCCGCGAGCACCCCGCCCTGGATCGCGGCGCCCATCGCGACGCACTCCATCGGGTCGACGCCGCGCTCGATGGGCCGGCCGACCTCCTGCTCGAGGAGCCGCTGGACGATCGGCATCCGCGTGGGTCCCCCCACGAGGACGATCCGGTCGACCTGCGACTTCTCGAGCTTGGCGTCCTTGATCGACTGATCGACCGGGGAGCGGCATCGGTCGATGATCGGGCGCACGAGCTCCTCGAGCTTCGCGCGGTTGAGCGTGAGCGCGAGGTGCTTCGGCCCGTCGGAGGTGGCGGTGAGGAACGGGAGGTTGATCTGCGTCTCGAGCGTCGAGGAGAGCTCGATCTTCGCCTTCTCCGCAGCGTCGCGCACGCGCTGCATCGCCATCTTGTCCTTGCGGACGTCGACGCCCGAGTCCTTCTGGAACTCCGAGACGACCCACTCGGTGATCACCGAGTCCATGTCGGTGCCGCCGAGCTGCGTGTCCCCGCTCGTGGAGAGCACCTCGAAGACCCCCTCGCCGAAGTCCATGATCGTGACGTCGAGCGTGCCTCCGCCCAGGTCGAAGACGAGGATCTTTTGGGTGTGGCCCGCCTTGTCGAGCCCGTAGGCGAGGCTCGCAGCGGTCGGCTCGTTGATGATCCGCACCACCTCGAGGCCGGCGATCGCGCCCGCGTCCTTCGTCGCCTGGCGCTGGTTGTCGTTGAAGTAGGCGGGGACGGTGATGACGGCCTTCTCGACCTTCTCGCCGAGGAAGGCCTCCGCGTCCCGCTTGATCTTCTGGAGGAGGAACCCCGAGAGCTGCTGGGGCGTGTACTCCTTGCCCTGCAGGCGGTACTTGTAGTCGGTGCCCATCTTCCGCTTGAACGCGGTGACGGTCCCCTCGGGGTTGGAGACCGCCTGGCGGCGGGCCGGTTCCCCGACGACGAGGCTGCCGTCCTTCGCGAACGCGACGTACGACGGGAAGGCCTTCCCGCCGCCGACGGTAGTCCCCTCAGCGGACGGGATGATGACCGGGCGTCCGCCCTCGAGGACGGAGGCCGCAGAGTTGCTCGTGCCTAGGTCGATTCCGATGATCTTTGCCATGGTTGGTTCCTTGTGCGCCGGGCGACGGTGGCCCGACGATTACAGCAATGGGATGGATGCGTTACTATAAGAACTTAACTTAGACCGGGGTGAGCGTCCACTCGACGGCCAGCTCGAGCCTGTCGCGGCAACACTGCGCGCAGCGATATAGCGACTATCCGAGGCCCGGTCCATCCGAGGGGAGAGCTCGCCCCCGGCGGATTGGACTCTGCATGGTCTCGGCCGCGGCGGTCGTTTGCGTTCTGCACCGCCCTTGGGCGCTGCGACCGAGCGGGTCGTCGCGGAAGGGCCCCGCCCGACTCTCCACAGGCTCTCTTAACTTGACCACGATTCCCCCGCTTGTGATCCGACTCGAGCTGATGACCCAGCGGCAACTCGACGAGTCTGTCGAACGCGGGATACCTCGGCATGCCGCCAACGCCGTGCGTCGCGGCCACTGGACCGAGGCCCAGGCCTTGGAGGAGAGTCGTCGTGAGTTTGCTGCGCGGCTCCCGCAAGGAATCAACACCCCCGGCAAGTCCTTCTGCATGGTCGTTGAGGAGGAGGCACGAGTCACGGTAGGGGAGACCTGGTTCATCGTCAACGAGGAGGGCGGGAAAACTCACTTCTGGGTCGATTGGCTTTGGATCGACCTGCCGCACCGAAGAAAGGGGTACGCGTCGTTGGTGTTGGCCGAGCTGGCAGAACGGGCCCGTCGGCTGGGGGCCGACCGTATCGAACTCTCGGTCTACGTCGACAATCCGGGGGCGGCCGCGTTGTACGCGAAGATCGGGTACGTGCCGCTGGACACCCATCTCGTCAAACTGCTGACCCCTTCCACTTGAGCCGCTCCATCGGCTTTCGCGGAACTCCGGTGCGGCACCGAGTCCCCGTGGGGGAGCGGCCCGGAGCGCCAAGTCGCCGAAACTCGCGAACTCGCCCGCCGGCGCGGGTCCCACAGGGCCGCGTGAGGCGGAAATAATCGACCGGTGTACGAGGACGGAAGGAGTAGCTTTCGCGGCATCCCATGACGTACTCGGTGGAGCAGGTGCGGGCCGACTTTCCCGCCCTCCGTCCCCGAAAGGACGGGACGGCACCGGTGTACCTGGACTCGGCCTGCATGTCGCTTGTCCCGGACGCAGTTCTCGCCGCCATGGAGGAGTACTACCGTGATTTCCCTGGCTGCGCGGGCCGAAGCCTCCACCGGTTCGCCGAGGAGGTCTCCCACCGGTACGAACGGACCCGCGAACTCCTGAGCGAGTTCATCGGTCTGCGCGACGCTCGGGGGATCGTCTTTCTCCGGAACGCGACCGAGGCGCTCAACCTCGTCGGGCAGGGCCTACCGTGGAAACGGGGAGACCGCGTCGTCATCACCGATCAGGAGCACAATTCGAATCTCGTCCTGTGGCAGCGGCTCGCCGAGGAGCGAGGCATCCGGATCGATATCCTGCACCTTCCGGAGGGGGACGGTTTCGACGCCGACGCGCTCGAGGTTCTGCTGAAGCCCGAGACCCGGCTCGTGAGCCTCTTCCAGACGTCCAACCTGGATGGCCGGTCGCTCCCGATCGGCGAGATCGCAGAGCAGGTCCACGCCCACGGCGCCCAGCTCCTCGTGGACGGCTGCCAGGCCGCCCCGCACGCCCCCGTCGACCTCCAGAAGCTCGGTGTCGACTACTACGCCGTCTCGGCCCACAAGATGATGGGTCCGACGGGGACCGGGTTCCTCGCCGCCCCGTACGACCGCCTCCTCGGGCTCCGTCCTCTCCTGAGCGGAGGAGAGACGGTCGAGTGGAGCACGCTCGCGGGCCACGCCCTCCGGCCGCCGCCGCACCGGTTCGAGGCCGGGCTTCAGAACTACGCCGGCGTGC
>JAKIWX010000110.1 GCA_022749845.1 Thermoplasmata archaeon | reverse complement strand
GGGGAGCGGGATGTCGGCAGCCTCTGGGCGGCGCGCACGCTCCAGGCGATCGC
The DNA here is from genome assembly GCA_022749845.1 of Thermoplasmata archaeon. GTDB lineage: Archaea > Thermoplasmatota > Thermoplasmata > Lutacidiplasmatales > UBA184 > JAKIVR01. The sequence continues at coordinate 4,650 of JAKIWX010000110.1, read as the reverse complement.
CCTCAAGGCCTCCCACGGCGTCGAGCTCATCGAATCGCAAGGGGTCGATGCGCTCCGGCAGTATCTCGCACGCCAGCGCGCCGAGTCCGGTCGCCGGCGCTCCGGCTCGCTCCGCGGCTTCCTCGCCGACCCCGACGTGATCGCGGTCGAACGTGAGCTGGGCTCGCTCGAGCTCGAGCACCCCAAGCTCGCCCGCGCCGCGGAGCTCGTCCGGATGGAGCTCGAGCGGAATCCGGAGAGCCGGGTGATCATCTTCACGCAGTACCGCCAGAGCGCCGAGCGGATCGTCGAGGAGCTCGAGCGCAACGGCGGCCCGCTCGTCCATGCGGCCCGTTTCGTGGGGCAGGCCTCCCATGCGGGTGACCCTGGCATGCGCCAGAAGACCCAGATCGACCTCCTCGACCGGTTCCGCGCGGGGGAGGTGAATTGCCTCGTCGCGACCTCGGTCGCCGAGGAGGGCCTCGACGTGCCGTCGACCGACCTCGTCGTGCTCTACGAGCCTATCCCCGACGAGATCCGGACCATCCAGCGGAGAGGTCGCACGGGCCGGGCCCGGACGGGCCGCGCCGTCGTGCTCATCGCCCAAGGGACACGGGACGTCGGGCTATGGCGCGCTTCCGTCTCGCGAGAGCGGAAGATGGCCGAGCGGCTCGAGGAGATCCAGCGTGAGCAGTCGCCGGGAGGGCTCCCCCCAACGCACCGGGTCCGTACCGAGACCCAGCGAAAGCTGTTCGAGTACGGACCGGCCTGAGCCTCCCATCCCTCACTCGAAGCACCCCTTCGTCCGTCCAGAACTCGTCGATCAGATTGCCGGGCGTCAGATCGAACAGGCGACCCCAGCCCGAGCGAGCCCGCCGGGAGAGGAACTTCGACCGACCAGCCACGACGACCACCGGAGCCCCACAGCCCTGGGCGAGCCTCGCGACACGGTGTGTGCCAATCTTGTGAAGCAGCGAGCCGTCCGGAGCGACGGCATCGGCCCCGAGGAGGAGCAGAGCGCCTGGCCCATCCAGCACCTGCCGGGCCGCGCGATCCGGGATCGCTCGGGCACGGAGACCGGTGCGACGTAGGTCGCGCGCGAACGCTACTCCCTCTCCTCCCGGGTTGGACCGGAGGGCGGCGATTTCGTACGGGCGACGTCTTCGGGGCAAGCGCGAGAGAGCGGACAGAAGCGTCGAACTCCGGCTGAACGTGACCAGGCGCGAGGACCGGGGGAGGCGCCGGCCCACCAAGGCAATCAGGCGAGAGGTTTCGTTGGCGGCACGACGGCTCTCCCCCAACACCCAGCCCCGGAGCGCCGGCTTGGCGCTTCTAGTAGGAGGTAGTCGCGTTAGCAGTGCGGAGAGCTCGCGACCGAGCCGTTGAATGGGTGCCATCGCCGGCTGGGCGCTCCTCAGGGCACGTGCCCAGCGCCGCGCTCGGGCCCGGACGCGAGGCTCGGGCCACTGGCGCAGATCCCCCAGCAACGCCCGCAGCGCCGTCCGCTCGAGCGCGGCCGCGCCCAGCGTCCGGTTCTCCGCGACCGAACGCCACGGCTCCGTCGAGGCAGCACGCCGGATGGCCATGCGTAGTTCCTCGCTCAGCGTCCCGTACTTCCAAAGCCGCCGTTGCGGCCCGAGACCGGCGCGACCGGGCCTTCGGTGAACCGGACGGGGTGCTCCTCTACCAGACGTACCTGCCCGATCCGATCCCCGGGCTGCACCGTGTACTCCCCCTCGAACAGATAGGTGAGGGGCACCTGGACCTCGCCGGCGTAGTCCCGGTCGATCGTGCCCGGGCCGTTCGCCATCGCCACGCCCCGGGTCGCGAGCCCGCTCCTCGGCCGGACTTCTAGGAACGTGCCCGGAGGTGCGCGCATCCTCAATCCAGTTCGAACGCGAGTAACCTCACCCCGCCGCAGGATCGCGGCCTCGGCGGCATGGAGATCGAAGCAGGCGGCACCCGGCGTCGACCGGACCGGCAGCGGCACCGAGGGAAACTCCGGAAGGCGTTCGACGAACACCTCGCGGGTGCGCGCAGGCATGCGGGCCGTCGAGCGCGAGCGCGCCATTAACCCTCTCCCGCCGGAGGAGCGTTCTCGGCGTCGGAGTCGGGCACGATGACCCCCGCCTCCCGAGCGAGGAAGCGGGCGACGAGGTGCCCCTCCGCGCGGCGGAGCATCTTGCCGAGCGCGGGAGAGCTCTGGCCGGTGAGCCGGGAGAGCCGGGTGAGGGTGATCCTTCGGGGCACCGAGTAGTATCCGAGCACCCAGGCGCGCACCAGGACGGCCCGCTGCCGGGGGGTCACCTCCTCCGAGGCTTCGGGCGCCGGGTAGGGGCGCTGGGAGGATCGGAGCACGCGGAACGGTAGCCCGTCCTTGCGGAGCCGCTCGAGCACCCTCCGTAGCGGCCGCGCCTCGCCACGGAAGCTTGCGACCACTCGTTCGGCGTCGATACGAAACGGCGCGGTCGGGGCGATGCGCCCGCCGGCGAGCGAGAGGAGCTTCGCCAGTTGCTCCGGATTGCGCTGGCGCACGAGCAGCACCCACTCACGGGTCCGCGGACGACGTTCGACCACCTCGAAGCTCGTGAGACCGTACATCTTCCGGATCCTGCGCGATTCGCGCTCCAGCTCCGCGGTCGACCGAAGAGGTCCACGCCGCTTGATGCGGAGCAGCTGGAGGCGCCAGCCCCGCTCGAGGCGGAGCGTCTCGAGGAGCTCCACCTCCTCGTACCCGTCGAAGAACCCCGCGGGGATGACCCCGAGCGTGGCGAGGTCGTCCGTTCGAAACTCCAACGTAGTGGTGAGCATCGTCGTTCGTTCCCAGGTTCGCCGGGAAACCCCGTGCGGAGCGTTGGGGGGTTAAATATCGCGCGCAGGTGCGCGGGGCGATGGCGTTCGACTCCCTGGGCGCGTTCCTCGAGGAACTCGAGCGCCGAGGGGACCTCCTACGGATACGGACAGCGGTCTCCCGCGACCTCGAGATCACCGAGATCACCCAGCGCTCGGTTCGCGTGGACGGGCCGGCGCTTCGCTTCGATGCTGTCACCGGAGCCTCGATGCCGGTCGTGACGAACCTCCTCGGGTCCCCCCGCCGCATCGCGCTCGCCCTGGGGGTGAAGTCGGTCGACGAGGTCGCGGTGCGCATCGGCGGGCTGCTCCGACTTCGACCGCCCGCAGGGCTCCTCGGGGCGATCCGGGACCTGGGGGGGACGATCTCGACCCTGGAGACGCTGCGTTCGCTCGGACCGAAGCGGGTGCGGAGCGCACCCTGCCAAGAGGTAGTCGAGGACGAGGTGGACCTCGGACGACTCCCCATCCTCCGGTGCTGGCCGAAGGACGGCGGCCGGACCGTGACCTTCCCGATCGTCGTCACCTCCGACCCCGAGACGGGAGAGTGCCACACTGGCGTCTACCGGCTCCAGCAGTACGGCCCCGACACGTTGGGCTTCCACGCCCAGCTCCACCGCGTGGGCGCGAACAACCTGCGCAAGTGGGCGGCGCTCGGCAAACCCATGCCGGTAGTCGCCGCCATCGGCTGCGACCCGGCGACCCTCTTCGCCGCCCTCTCTCCCGTCCCCGAAGGGGTGTCGAACTTCGTGTTCGCGGGCTTCCTCCGCGGCTCCCCGCTCGAGCTCGTCAAGGCCACCACGAGCGAGCTCGAGCTGCCCGCCCAGTCCGAGGTGGTCCTCGAGGGATTCGTCGATCCGGTGGAGCGCTCGCTCGAGGGGCCGTTCGGGGACCACACGGGCTACTACTCCGCGCCCGAGCCGTTCCCCGTCTTCCACGTGACCCGGGTCACGCGGCGCGCTTCGCCGGTCTACTTGGGCACGGTGACCGGCCGACCGCCCACGGAGGACGCGATCCTGGGGAAGGCGGTCGAACGGGTCTTCCTCCCGGTCATCCGGCTCGTCCTCCCAGAGGTGGTCGACATGAACCTCCCGCTCGAGGGCCTCTTCATCAACGTCGCGGTCGTCTCGATCCGCAAACAGTTCCCGGGCCACGCGCGCAAGGTGATGCACGCGCTCTGGGGACTCGGCCAGCTGATTTTCACGCGCTACGTCATCGTCGTCGACGCGGAAGTCAACGTGCACGACCTCTCGGAGGTACTGTACCGCGTGGGACTCCAGGCGGATCCGGAGGAGGATTTCGAGCTCGTCCACGGACCGGTCGACCAGCTCTCGGTGTCGAACCGGATCCCGAACCTGGGAGGGAAGGTGGGCATCGACGCGACCCGCAAGGGGCCTGATGAGGGCTACGACCGCGGTTGGCCCGAGGAGATCCGTATGGACCCGGCCGTGCTCGACCGGGTCGAGGCGCTCTTCGGCCACGAGCCCGAGCTCAAGCGCCGCCTCGGGGCCCGTCCGCCCGGATGAACGGCACGAACCGGCTCTCCGAGCTTGCCCGCTACCTCGAGCTTCAGAACCTCGGGCTCAACCTGCCGCTCGCCGTTGCGTTTCTGCTCGCGGCCGCGCGGGGAGTCCCCTCGCTCCGCGTCCTCGTCCTCGCGGTCGTGGCCTTCGTGGGTGCACGGACCGCCGGCCACAGCTTCAATCGATGGGTGGACCGGGAGTACGACCGGCAGAATCCCCGTACGCAGTCCCGTGCGCTCGCCACCGGTCGCTACTCGCCCGCGTTCGCGCTCGGGCTCACCGGCCTCGGAGCCGCGGT
>JAKIWX010000011.1 GCA_022749845.1 Thermoplasmata archaeon | reverse complement strand
CTATTCCATGCAATCAAGAAGGTCTACTACGCCAAGTCGAGCGACTGGTTTTGGGGAGAACTGACCAAGGCCCAACAGCGTGGAATCGGGCTCTTCAACCGCGTGTTGAACAACACCACTCCCTCCCGTGTCTTCAATCGCGAGTCGACCGAGGGACTTCTCCTCCGGTTGGTCGAACTTTCCGCTCTGCCCATGAGGGAGATCGAAGAGCACGGGACCGTTGCGATAGATTCTACAGGGTTCGCCACGACTGTACGCCCCTGCTACAACGACCAAGTAGACATGACCGGGCGGAAGCGGCGGTTCGTCAAGATGCACGTCATCATCGGTACCAGGAGCCATGCAATTCTCGCCATCGTGGTCACCGATGACCGGGGGGCGGATTCTCCACAACTGATTCCTTTGATTCAGCAAGTCATCGACGCCGGCTTCCTCCCCGACACGTTCACCGGCGACAAAGGATACCTGTCAAGGGACGCCTACACCTTCCTCGCTGAGCACGGCATCGACGGCTACATCCCGTTCAAGATCAGCAACACCGGGAAGGCAGGAGGCTCTCCGGAGTATCATCGCAAGTGCCTGCAGTTTGCGATGCACCGGAAGTTCTTCGAGGAGAAGTATCACGCCCGATCAAACGTTGAATCAGTGTTCGGGGCGATCAAGAAGCGTTTCCAAGAGGGCTTGCGCTCGAAGAACCAGGGCGCGATGTTCTGTGAAGTCCTCGCGAAAGCGGTGTGCTGGAACATCACTGCGCTCGTTCGACTGTCGTACGAGAACCAAGTTGAGTTACCCGAAACTCGGGCAGGCACCTACGCCCAGGGCGGGGCCCGAATCGAAGCGGTCCCGGCGGCTGCCTGAGGGTCTCGGAATAAATTGAACAAAGAAAGTGGATTGATTCTCACAGCCGCACTAGGTTCTCCGAGGTCTTCTAGAGCTTGCTTCCCACTTTCCCTCTCTTCAAGCGCTACCACCTCGGCTCGACTCGCCCCGACAGCGCGTGACCGTTCGATGGGCTCAAGGCCAGAGGGCCAACAGGATTTCGTCCACGGGCTTCGTTCGCAAGATCACTTGGCCCCGCAATCGGCCTTCCTCGGTGAATCCCAGCCTACGGTAGAGCGCTAGGGCCGGGGTGTTGCTCGCAAACACCCCCAGCGTAACTTTCCGGATCCCGACCGATCGTGCCCAAGCGATCAACGTCCGCATCATGGCGAGCCCAAGTCCGAGCCCGCGGCTATCCTTTCGAATCGCAATCCCGAGGCTCGCCGTGTGCCGATTCTTCGTCTGCCGACCGCGCTCGATGTCGGCCGAGCCGACAATCTCGCCGTCGACGCTAGCTACGATGTAGAGGCCTGCCCTGCCGTCAGCGTTGCGGAATACAACCTTCTCTTCCCTAGGGGTGCGTCGTAGTTTCTCGGTCATGATGTGAATACCCTCCGCGCCGACGGCGTTGACATGGGCAATCACCGCCTCGGCGTCTCGGGGTCCGGCCCGCCGAATCATGGCTGTCCGCCCGTCCCGCAGGGCCACCTTCTTCGCCCGGAACACCTGCGCAGCAGCAGTACCTGCGGATATGCCCCCTTCCATCAACCCATCAGGTCCGGAAGAGGTACCATGCGGAACTTCGATCTGTTCGTGGGACAGAGAACGCCGTCACTCTCAGAATTCCGGGCCCCCGGCCCTCAATCCTCACGGTCGACCAGCTTCGTCACGAGCCGTCGAAGGAGCCGGAACTACGGGGCGCGCAACTTCCCGGCGGAGGCTTCGCGCTCCCCCGGAGAGGCCCGGCCCAACGGGCCGGGGAAAGGGTTGGGAGGCGCGGTTCGGCGATGGGCCGAACCACTCGGGGGGTCGGACTACTTGGACAGGCCGAGCTGGTGGTAGAGTTCCGACGGGTTCCCGTAGGCTCGAAGCGACTGGACCTTGCCGTCCCCGTTGAGGACGACGCGGGTCAGCTGCTCCTGGACGAACTTCCGGTTCGTCGGGGCGATCGTCTCGCCGTTCTTCCCGGTGAGCGGCCCCGTGTGGGTCCCGCGAACCGAGTTCACGACGATGGTCTCGTTCCCCGAGACGATGACCTTGGTGATGTCCATGGTCCAGTCCGGGAACGCCGCGAAGCTCCCCGTGAGGAAGCCGCGGATCGCGTCCTTGCCGCGGAGCGCCGTCTCGAGGCTAGGCACCTGGAACGTCGCGTCCTCGGCGTACTGCTCGACGACTTTCTCGACGTTTCGGGTGTTCACTACGGCGATCATTTGGCGGGCGTCTTGTTCTGTTAGCTGCGTCAACTTGTTGCTCCATATATTTAAGGGCCGCCGAAGGGTATAAGTAAGACTAAGCCCCGCCGTCGCACGGCGCACCCCCTCGGGCAGACCCCTGGTTAGGGTCGAGGTTTCGGAGCGTCGACCCGGCCGATTGTACTCGCACAGAAGCGAATGTCGCGTTGCCGGCAGGAGCGTTGCTATCTGGGTGGCCCGCTGACTCGCTGCCCGTGGCCTCCGTAGTACTGCTGCGCGGGGTGAACGTCGGTGGCAAGACGTTTCGGCCCACCGAGCTCGTGAAGCGGCTGGCCCACCTGAAGCTCGCCAGCGTTGGGGCGGCCGGCACGTTCCTCGCCCGCGGTAGCGCCGGCGCGGAAGAGATCCGACGGGCGATCGGCGCAGAACTTCCGTTCGACGCGGATGTCATCGTCGTCCCAGCTACCTCGATCGATCGAGCGCTCCGAGTCGACCCCCTCGAGGGAAAGGCGGCGGAGGCGGGAGTGAGAAGGTTCCTGACGGTCGCAGCGTCTCGCCTTCCGAAACCGCCCCAGTTACCGCTCCTTTTCCCGGAGAAGACGAAGTGGGAGGTCGTGGTCACGGCCATCGACGGACCGGTCGCGGCAGGTTACAGCCGCCGGATCGGGGAGCGCATCCTGTATCCGAACACGGTCGTCGAGAAGCAGTTCTCCGTCCGTAGCACAACCCGTTGGTGGGAAACGTTCGAGGCGGTGCTGGCCCTCGCCAAGCCCCAGGATTGACCGTCAGGGCTTCCGGGCGGAGGCGGGCCCCGTCTCGGGCTCCATCCCAAAGCTCGCCAAGCTCTCTAACAGCACCCGGCGAGTGAATCCCCAGAGCACCTTGCCCTCGAAGACCGTCGCGTCCACGACCCGGGGCCGCCCTTTGGGGCCCACTGTGATTTGAGCGCGGTTCCCAAGCGCGGTCAGCGGTAGCCAGAAAACGGAGCTCACCTCGGCTGGATCGGCGGGCGTGGCCGGTCGGGCCTCCGCCTCGAGGCCGGTCGCGAACACGCCCACGTTCACTCCGAAGGCACGCGCGGGCGAGGTCGCGAGATAGCGCAGCGGGAGCTCTACGTCGTCCGGGAGGAGTCCCACCTCCTCCTCGAGCTCCCGTAGCGCCGTGTCGGAGAGCAGACGATCGACTGCCGCGGTGTGTCCCCCGGGAAAGGCGATCTGGCCGGAACCCGGGTCCTCCGGACGGTAGGCCCGCTCCAACAGGAGCACCTCGGTGGCCGTTTCACCGAGACGGAAGACGATTGTAACCGCGGCCTGAGCGCCTCCCACGCGAGGGGAGTGAGCTGTGGCCCTGGCGAGCGCGCCCCGGAGTCGCGCCCATTCGCCGCTTGCGCGCGAGGACACGGGTGCTCGCTCGTCCGCGGGCGACATCGGCGCCTGAGCCCTACGAGCCGGCGGGCGGGGCCGCACGGGCCTCTGCACGAGCGAACCAGTCGGTGAGGGTCCGCGCCGTCTCCTCCCCCTGTTCTATCGGGACCATGTGACCCGCGTACGGGAAGAGCTTGAGCTCCGCGCCGGGGATCGCCTGACGGAGAAGCCGCGCGTGGGTGGGGTCGATGACGCGGTCGTCCATGCCGTGAACGACGAGCGTCGGAAGTCGAAGCCGCCCGAGGGAGGTGCGGACATCGAACGATCGGATCGCCGAGTACCACTGGATCGGGCCCCGAAGGTCGGCCGAGCGGAGCTGGGCCGTGGCCTTGTCGACCAGGTCCATGTGACCGTCGAGCCAGGTCGGGGAGTACACGTCGCGGAGGAGACGCTGGACGTAGAGTTCGAGTCCAGCGTCGCGGTAGGTTCGCGCCCAATTCTCCGCCACGGCCCGCGTGTGCGCGTCGCAATGGGAAGCACCGGAGATCGAGGTGAGGCTACGGAACGAGGCGGTCCGGTCGATCGCAAACCGCACCGCGAGAAACGCTCCGGCGCTCAATCCTACGAGGTGGACTTTCCCGATTCCCCGTTCCTCGAGGAGCGCCGCGAGATCTCCTTCGAGCTCGTCGAAGCCGAAGGTGGACCCCTCGGGAGTGTCGCTCCGTCCGTGGCCCCGGAGGTCGGGCGCGAGGACCGTATGGTGCTCGGCGAGCGAGGGCAGGACGCCGTTCCAGATGGTGTGGTCTGTGCCGAGTCCGTGGACGAGGAGCACGGGAGTGCCGCTTCCGGCTTCCCTGACGAACAGGTGCGCGTGACCGTTGCCGTCGCTCCCCATCGGTGGGCCGACCCGGACACGATATTTAACCCGGGGCGGACAGACGAGAACGGTTCGGAGCGAGGTGCGCGAATTCAAATAGCCCGGTCGGGGTTCTCGCTCCACGACCATGAAGGGAGTGATGCTCATGAGCGGGGGAATCGACTCCCCGGTGAGCCTCTACTACCTCCTTCGCCAGGGCCACGAGATGATCGGCGTCCATATGGACAATCGCCCGTTCACTGACGACTCGCCGCTCGAGAAGGTGGTCGACCATCTCGCCCTGCTCCGGGAACGTTTTGGCCAGCCGATTCCCCTCTACGTGCTGCCTCACGGACCCACCCAGCTCACGCTCATGCGTTCGACCGACCGGCACGTCGGATGCGTGATGTGCCGACGGTTCATGTGGCGCTCCGCGGCTCGGATCGGGGAGCGCGAAGGGGCCCGTTTCCTTGCCACCGGCGAGGCCCTTGGCCAGGTCGCGTCCCAGACGCTCGCGAACATGCGAAGCGCCACGGTCGCCGTGGATCTGCCGATCGTCCGGCCGCTCGTGGGCCTCGACAAGCAGGAGATCGAGCGGGTCGCGAAGGAGATCGGCACGTACGGGATCTCGATCCGTCCGGGCGTCTGCTGCCAGGCGGTGCCGGACAAACCAGCTACCCGAAGCACCATCCTCCAGATCCAGGCGGAGGAGAGCCCGCTCGATGTTGAGGCGATCGTGGACGACGTCGTTCGACGTGCCGTCGTGATGTGACCTACTCGACCGTCCGCCTCTGCTCGGGCGGGGGTTCCTTCGAGGCGATCCCCACACCGAAGCTGGCTCTCGACCTCGGCCGGGCTCGGAAGGAACTCGAGGCAGCGGGTGTCTCGGTGGTCGACGCGCGCGTGATGCTGATCGCCCGGCTGGAGAAGGAGGTGACGCTAGCGCGCGATGGGCGGATTCTGATCAAGACGACCGACCCCGTCGTCGCTGACCGGATCCTCCGCGACCTCTGCGCGAGACTCTCCCTGGAGTACGGGACGGCTCGGTCGACTCCCGCCGGTGCATCGGTGCCGGGGAAGCGATAAGCGCCCGTCCCACCTGAGTCGGTCTCCTGACGCATGCGCGAGACCTGGGTCGCCGGTGCCGCGATGAACCGCTTTGGCAAGATGGCGGAAACCGGCCGTGAGGCGGGTGCGCGCGTGGCGCTCGAGGCGCTCGACCGTGCAGGCGTCGAACCGAAGCGGCTCGGTCTAACGATCGTCTCGAATGCTTTTGGGATCGCCGAGCACCAGGCCCACGTCGGCCCGCTGCTCAACACCGCGCTAGGAATTCCTGAGGTCCCTTCCTTCACGGTGGAGAGCGCTTGCTCCTCCTCGAGCGCCGCCCTCCACGAGGCGTTCGTCCACGTCGCCGGCGGATTTTCGGAGGCGGTGCTCGTCGTGGGGTTCGAGAAGCTCTCCCATCTCGACACGCTCGCCGCGACGAGTTACTTCGCGACCGGTGCAGACTACACCTTCGAATCCCAGAACGGCGCCACCTTTCCGGGACTCTACGCCACGATCGCGAACGCCCACAGCCAGAAGTACGGCACTACCCCCGAGCAGCTCGGCGCGGTGGCGGTGAAGAACCATGCGAACGGTGCGCGCAACCCGCACGCCCATTTCCAGAAGGAGATCTCCCTCGCCACGTACCTCGCTTCGCCGATGGTCGCTTCCCCGCTCCGTCTCTACGACTGCTGCCCGTTCTCGGACGGCGCTGCTGCGGTGGTCGTGGTGGCCCGGGAGGCGCTTCCCCGCCCCGCCGCCGAGCCCCTAGTGATTCGGGCGAGCGCGCGCGCCGGAGATATCGGGGACATTCACGACCGAGAATCCCTCACGAGCCTCTCCGCGACGCGACGCGCCGCGGACGCGGCGTTCCAGCGAGCCGGAATCGAGCGCCGGGAGGTGCAGTTTCTCGAGGTGCACGACTGCTTCACGATCGCGGAGATCGTGGCCCTCGAGGATCTAGGGTTCTTCCCCGCCGGGGCGGCCGCGAAGGCGGGCGCCGACGGAACCACCGCACGCGACGGCCGCCTCCCCGTCAATCCCTCGGGAGGACTCAAGGCCAAGGGGCATCCGGTCAGCGCGAGCGGGGCCGCCCAGGTGGTCGAAGTGTTCGAACAGATGAACGCGCTCGCAGGAACCCGCCAGGTCCCGCACGCGGAGGTCGCGCTCACCCACAACGTGGGCGCGACCGGGAGCTCGTGCTCGGTCCACCTCTTCTCGAGGCGCTAGCGGTGAACGAGGAGACTGCCCCAGCTGTCCACTCCATTGCCGCGTACGTGCACGGCTACGCCGAGGAGAAACGATTGCTCGGGTTCCGCTCTGGTTGCGGATTTGTGAGCGCGACCTGGGGCCTTCTCTGCCCCCGGTGTGGGAAAAGGGACCTGAAGGAGGTCACTCTCTCGGGCCGCGGACGGGTCGCAGCGCTCACGGTGCAGACGGTACCTGCGGAGGAATTTGTGAACGACGCGCCGTACGCGTATGTGGTCGTCGAGCTCGAGGAGGGGGGACGCATCACGGGCTGGATTCCAGGTGTCCGGGGACCGGAGGAGCTCTTCATCGGCGCGGCGGTCGCATGGGTGAGTTCCTACCGCCCTGGGCTTCAGTTCGAGCTTCGGTCGTCGTCGCCCGAGGACGCGGGATGAACCGCGAGGCTCTCCCGTGATCGATTCCCCCTTGCCCGCGGCCAGCGCCCCGCCTTGGATCGCGAAGTATCCGGCTCACGTCCCGCGAACCCTCGAGATCCCGAACCTACCGCTCACCTCGCTGCTGGAGCAGGCGGCCGAGAAGTGGCCTCAACGGACGGCGCTCATCTTCTACGGGAGGAAGTGGAGCTACGCCGCTCTCTGGGAACTCTCGGGAAATGTCGCGGCCAATCTCGCGCGGGACGGGTTCGTCGCGGGGGACCGGCTCGCGCTCTACCTCCCCAACTGCCCGGCCTATCCTGCGGCCTACTTTGGCGCGTTACGCCTCGGGCTCACCGTCGTCCAGGTGAGTCCGCTCTACCTCGGCCAGGATCTGAGCCGTGTCCTCTCCGACAGCGGCGCGAAGGGGCTCGTCACGATCGACGTCCTGTACCCCCATTTCGCCTCGATACGGGATGGCCTGCCCCAACCGATGACCGCGTACGTGGCCCACTTGAGCGAGTTCTATCCGCTCTCGATGCGGCCGGTCGTACGGCTCGCGCTCCTCCTGCGCAAGGTCTCGACCTCCGTCCCCGCCCCACCCCTCGCGAAGCCGTGGCGCGGCCTCCTCGCTCCGGGCACCCCCCCGCCGGTCGCACTCGACCCTTCGAAGGCCGTCGCGGTGTTCCAGTACACGGGCGGGACGACGGGCAAGCCGAAGGCGGCGATGCTCACCCACCGGAACCTCCTGGCCAACGCCCTCCAGTGCCGGGCCTGGTTCAGTCTTCAAGCTCCCGGCTCCGCGATCACGCTCGCCTCCGTTCCGTTCTTCCACGTCTACGGGATGACGGTCGCCCTCAACTTCCCGGTGTCGGAAGGCTCGACGATCGTGATGCAACTCCGCCCCGACGTGGACGGGATTCTGAAGCTCATTCGCAAGTACCATCCCTCCGAGTTCCCCGGCGTCCCGGCGCTCTACAACGCCATCAACTCGCACCCGAACGTGCCGGTGAAGGCGATCCGATCGATCCGCGTCTGCGTGAGCGGCTCGGCACCGCTCCCCCTCGAGGTCGCCACGCGGTTCGAGGCGCTCACCGGAGGGTACCTCGTCGAGGGTTACGGTCTCACGGAAGCCTCACCCGTCACGCACGCGAACCCGATCGAGGGGGAACGGCGGGTCGGTTCGATCGGGCTCCCGCTCCCGCTCACCGAACAGAAGGTGGTGGACCTCGAGACCGGTACGCGGGAACTTCCGGTGGGCGAGCCGGGAGAGCTAGCGATCCGGGGACCGCAGGTGATGTCGGGTTACTACCATCAGCCGGAGGAGACGTCGCTCGTCTTGCGCGACGGTTGGCTTCTCACGGGGGACGTCGCGCGGCTCGACCCGGACGGGTACGCCTACATCGTCGACCGGAAGAAGGACATGGTCGATGTCGGTGGGCTCAAGGTCTACCCGCGCGAGGTCGAGGAGGTGCTGCTCCAGCACCCTTCGGTGGCCGACGCAGCCGCCGTAGGCGTTCCGAGTCGAGATCTCGGCGAGGTGCTCGTGGCCGTTGTAGTACGGAAGCCCCGGACCGAGGTCACCGAGCAGCAGCTGATCGAGTTCGTCCGCGAGAGGATCGCGCACTACAAGGCGCCGCGCAGGGTCGAGTTTCGGGAAACGCTCCCCCGCTCCGCTGTCCAGAAGGTGCTCCGCCGCGTGTTACGGGAGGAGCTGAGCGGAGCCGCTCCGCCTCCGCCGGCGTCGGGTGCTAGAGTCCCCGTGCGATAAGGTCGCGCGCGATGACGAGCCGCTGGATCTCGTTCGTCCCCTCGAAGATCTGGGCGATGCGGGCGTCGCGGTAGGCGCGTTCAATGGGCGAGCCTCGGATGTACCCGATCCCGCCGTGGATCTGGAGCGCCTCGTCGATCCCCTCGCTCGCCCACTCGGAGGCGAGGCACTTGACGACCGCCGCCTCGCGCGTCTTGGCCGCACGGTCCACGCGGCTCCACCTCGTCGGGTCGACCCCCATGCGGTCCTGGCGGGCGGCGGAGTTGTAGACGAGGTATCGGAGCGCCTGGGCGTGGATCGCCATGTCGGCGAGCTTGAACTGGATCGCCTCGTACTCCACGATCGGGCGGCCGAACTGCGTGCGCTCCTTGGCGAAGGCGAGGGCCCCTTCGGTCGCGGCCTCGAGCGCGCCGAGCGAGGCGGCTCCGAGGGAGACCCGCCCGACATCGAGCGCCGTCATCGCGATCGAGAAGCCTTTGCCGAGCTCCCCGAGCAGATGCTCCGGCCCGAGCTCGACCCCGTCGAGGATGAGTTCCGCGGTCGAGGTGCCGTGGAGCCCCATCTTCTTCTCGCACCGACCGACAGAGAATCCCGGTGTCCCCTTGTCGAGGAGGAAGGCGCTCACCCCTCCGTTGGGACCTTGCGCCGGGTCCGTGAGGGCCAGAACGACGACCGTGTCCGCTTCCCGCCCGTTCGTGACGTAGAGCTTGCTGCCGTGGAGGATGAACCGGTCCCCCGCCCTCTCGGCGCGCGTGGTCAACGAACCCGAATCGCTCCCGCTCCCGGGCTCGGTAAGGGAGAAAGCGAGGAGCTTCTCCCCCTTCGCCGCAGGGAGGAGCCAGCGTTGCTTCTGCTCCTCGGTCCCGAAGTACAGGAGCGGGGTCGTCCCAAGGGAGGTGTGGGCACCCACGATGGTGGCGTGGGAGGCGTCGACGCGTCCGAGCTCCTCGAGCAGGATGCAGTAGGCGACCTTGCCTAGGCCGAGCCCGCCGTAGGCTTCGGGAACCGGGACTCCGAAGTATCCCTCCTCCTGCATCCGCCCGACCGTCGCGGCCGGGAACTCCTCGGTAGCGTCCATCTCGGCCACTATCGGTACAACCTCCTTCGTGAGGAACGACCGGATCGATTCGCGAAGCGCCTGTTGCTCCTCGCTGAACTCGAACTCGATCGACACGCCTACCTCCCCTGGAACCTAGGCGGTCGGCGTTCGGCGAAGGCCGCGATCCCCTCGAGGAGATCGTCGCTCGGGAGCACTTCGCGCTCGAACTCCTCGGTCTCGAGGGCAAGGCCCGCCTCGAGAGTGCGCTCGAGCCCGAGTCGTATCGCCCGCTTGGCCGCCGCTACGGCACGGGGCGCGTGCTGGGCGATGCCGTGGGCGAGGTCGCGCCCGGCCCGGAGTTCCTGCCCCGAGGGGACGACGCGGTTCACAAGTCCGATGCGAAGCGCCTCGGCCGCGGTGAGCAGGTTCGCGGTGAACACGAGCTCCATCGCCTTCGACTGGCCGACGAGGCGCGCGAGACGCTGCGTTCCACCATAGGCAGGCATCAGTCCGAAGCTCGTCTCAGGGGCTCCGAGCTTCGCCGACTCCCCGGCGACGCGGAGGTCGCAGGCGAGCGCGAGCTCGAGCCCGCCCCCCACGGTGAGACCGTTCAAGACCGCGATCGAGGGGTACGGCACCTCGGCAAGCCGGCGTAACGTCGCCCGGACTTGGCGCACGAGCCGCGGAGCCTTGACGAGATCGATCCGGCCCATTTCCTTGAGGTCGGCGCCGGCGCTGAAGTAGCTTCCATCCCCGGTGAGAAGGAGGCATCGCGTGGTGCTCGGCAGTCCGGAGAGAGCACGCTCGAGCTCCCCCAGCAGGGCCGACGAGAGAGCGTTCACCGGAGGGTTGCGTAGGAGCAGGAGCTCCACGCCGTCCGCCTCGCTCTTCCGGACTACGAGGGGGCCTGCCGCCACATCTGCTCCTCGGGGCAGGGACCGTAGGCGGGCCATTACCTCTTCCTCCGCGCCGTGCCCCGACGTCAACTCCGCGCGCCGGAGCCATGATATATCGGCCGCCGCTCGAACGAGCGTGGACCGCCCGGGCCTCTTCGCGGACGCGACCGCGAGCTACGCGGAGAGCCAGTACGTCATCTTGGGGATCCCGTTCGACCGCACCACCTCCTTCCGTCCCGGTGCCCGCTTCGGGCCCGACTCCATCCGTCAGCACTCTTGGAACTTCGAATCGTACGACCTCGAGACCGGGACCGACCTCGCCGACATCCCGATCCACGACCTGGGCAACGCCGGGGAGTTCGGGAGCGCGGAGGAGATGGTGGCCTCCGTCCGGACCGAGGTCGAACCCATCTATCGGGACGGCAAGGTACCGATCACGCTCGGCGGCGACCATGCCTGCGCCCCCCCGTGCGTGGAGGCGTTTCCGAAAGGGCGACCGCTCTCGGTCCTCTACCTGGACGCGCACCTCGACTTCCGTTCCAGTTACCTAGGAGACGCGCGGAGCCACGCCTGCTCCGCGCGGAGGATCGCCGAGCGGGTCGGAGTCGAGAACATCGTCGTCGTGGGGGTTCGCTCCGTCTCGAAGGAGGAGATCGAGGACAATCGGTCGCTCGGGCTCACCTACATCTCCGCGCACGAGGTCGCCCGGGAGGGGATCACCGCCACCGCGAAGCGAGCCCTCGACCGATTGAGCCCGGAATCCGTCTACGTCTCGCTCGACATCGACGTCGTCGACCCGGCTTACGCCGCCGGAACCGGGACCCCCGAGCCGTTCGGGCTCGCGCCCAGGGAGATCAAGCAGATCCTCGACACCGTCGCGCCGCGACTCGTAGGCATGGACATCATGGAGGTCTCCCCGCCGTACGACCAGGGGAACACGAGCGCGCTCGCCGCACGACTCGCGCGCGAAGCGATCCTCCGGTCGCATGTGGCCCGGGGCAAGCCGTGACCGACATCGATTCGACGAACGAGCCCGCCGGGAAGCCGGTCGCGCGGGGGGCCGAGGCGGCCCTCACGCGCGTCGAGTGGCTCGGCCTCGCTGCGCTACGGAAGGACCGGGACTCCAAGGCGTACCGCCCGAAACCGCTCGACGACCGGCTCCGGAAGGAGAGGACCCGGAACGAGGCGCGCCTCCTACGGGAGGCGCGAGGGCTCGGCGTCCGGACTCCGATCGTCTACGACATCGACCTTCCGCGGCACCGGCTCGTGCTCGAAGAGCTCCCCGGACCCACGCTGAAGGAGCTCGTCCAGGCCGACGGAGCCGACCTCGCCGAGCTTGGGGCCCCCGTGCGCTCCTTCGGAGAGGCGCTCGGCAGGCTCCACGCCGGCGGCATGTCGCACGGGGACCTCACGAGTTCGAACGTGCTCTATCCGGCCGGCGCGAGTGGTGCGCCGGCCTTCGTGGACCTCTCGATGGGGGCGCGGCCGGCCTCGCTCGAGGAGCGGGGCATCGACCTGCATCTTGTCGAGGAGGACCTCGCGGGCCTTCACGCGAAGGGAAACCTGCTCTACCGCCAGTTCCTCGAGGGCTACAGCGCGGGAAACCCGGCCGGCGCCGAGGAGGTCCGACAGCGGGCCAAGGCGATCAAGGGCAGGATCCGGTACGCGTAGCGAACGATCCGCCGCCGCCGAGAGCCCGAGGTCAGGCCGGTCCGCAGTCGGGTTCGTCCCACGCGTGGCGCAGGAGAGCCCGCCGTGACGCTCGAGGAGAGCTCCCGCTGGTGAAGCAGTTCCTCCTTCGTCCGAATCAGCAGCTCCGGCTCACCGACTGGGACCCTGAGGACACCTCCGGCTTCGACGGCGGGAAGGAGGAGGCGCGCAAGGCCCTGGAGAAGCTCAAGGGCAAGCTCGAACCGCTGCAGGAGCTCCTCTACGCCGACCACCGGTTCTCGCTCCTCGTCGTGCTGCAAGGGATCGACACCTCCGGCAAGGACGGGACGATTCGCGCGGTGTTCGAGGGGGTCAATCCTCAGGGAGTGCGGGTCGCTTCGTTCAAACAACCCTCCGCCCTCGAAGTCGAACACGACTTTCTCTGGCGCGTGCACGCCGAGACTCCGGAGCGAGGGGAGATGGTGATCTTCAACCGCAGCCACTACGAGGATGTCCTCGTCACCCGGGTGCACGGTCTCCTCCCTCGCGCTACCTGGGAGCGGCGGTACGACGAGATCAACGCCTTCGAGCGCGAGCTCACCGAGGAGGGAACGACGATCCTCAAGTTTTTTCTTCACATCAGCCGAGAGGAGCAGGCCCGTCGGCTCAACGCGCGGCTCGAGGACCCCACGAAGCACTGGAAGTTCCGGGAGTCGGACCTCCTCGAACGAAAGCGCTGGCGGAGCTACGTGGCCGCCTACCAGGAGGCGATCACGAGAACGAGCACCCGGTGGGCGCCGTGGTGCGTCGTGCCGGCGAATCGGAAGTGGTTCCGGGACCTCGTCGTCTGCCGGCGCATCGTCGCCACGCTCGAGTCCCTCGGGCTCCGCTACCCTCCGCTCCCGGACGGCTTCCGGCTCACCCGCATTCGCTGAGCCCTGGGGCGGGCGCTGGCCCGGCTAGCTGCCGGTCTCGCGGATCCCGTCCAGCCCTCGCTTGAGCGCGAGGGGCAGCCGTTCGAGAAGGTCGGTGGCGACCACGCCGAAGCTCATCGTCTCCTGAGCACTCCGTCCGGTGTCGCCCACCCAGTAGGAAGCGAGCCGAGCCGCCTCGAGTCCGGAGAGGCCAGCGCCGAGGAGGAACGCGGCGACCCCAGCGAGGACGTCTCCCGCGCCGGAGACCGACGCCGCGGGCGTGTGGTGGCGGTTTACGTAGCTCCCGGTCGAGCCGACGAGAAGATCGGTCTCCCCCTTCGCGAGCCAGCTGACGGCGTGCTTGGAAGCGTGGGACGCTAGGAGAGCGATGCGAGCCTCGTTCGACTCGGGGAGCTCGGGGAAGAGGCGATGGAGCTCCCCTTCGTTCGGCGTGAGGAGCAGCGGTTCCCCCCCCGTTCTCGACGAGGCGGAGAGTGCTTGTTCGAGAGCATCGGCGTCGACGAGGAGGGGCGTAGAGCGGTCGAGCCCCCGTGCGAGCTCCGAGAAGAACTCCAGGGTCTCGGGATCGCGACCGGCGCCCATCCCGAGCGCCAACGCGGCCGGGTGTTGGGTCCTCAGCTCCTCACGGATCGCCGCGAGGTCGGTGGGTCGAAAGTGATCCACCCCCACCGTCCGCACGACGAGGTTGGGCGAGAACGCCTGGATGCTCCCGGCGGCCGGGTGGGGTGCGAGAATCGTGGCGCGTTCCGCGCCCGCACGCAGCGCGGCGGCGGCGGTGAGCGCTGGGGCTCCGGCAAACGGGCCGCCGCCAATCACCACCACCCGGACCGAGCGTGCCCCTCGAGGGACAGGATACAGGTGGAACTCACCTGGGCCCGCCTCCCGTCGCGCGGCCTCAGGGATGCCGATATCTCGGACGGTGATTGCCCCCGAGTTCTCGGAGCTCATGCCCTCCTTCGGGGCGGTGAAGGTGACCGTCCATCTGGGGCGGATGGCCGCGTCGCTTCCGAGCCCCGATGGAACGTCGACAGAAAGGACCGGGGTCCCGCTCGCGTTGACCGCTTCGACCGCTTCCCGGTACGGGCTTCGGAGCGATCCCGCCTGTCCGATCCCGAGCAACGCGTCGAGGAGGAGCGGAAAACCGGTGAGCTCGGCAGCGGTTGGGATTCCGACGTGGGTCGGGTGGTGGTGCGCGACCCGCTCGAAGCAGCGCCGCGTCGCTCCCGAGCGAATCTCGGCCGGAGCGCGAACGACCCAGAGCTGCGGTGTGTACCCCCATTGACCGAGATAGTGGGCCGCGGCGAACCCGTCCCCGCCGTTCTTTCCCGTGCCGGCGACCACCGCGACGTGGGCCGGCGCCGGCGGCAGATTCCGAACCGCCTCTTCGGCCACCGCGCGGCCGGCGTTCTCCATCAGGGTATCGATCGTCGTCCCTAGGGCGATCGCGTTCGTCTCGATGACCCGGATCTCGCGGGCCGGCAGCGGCCGCTCGACCACCAGGGCCGCCTAGCTCGCCGGGGCCGCTCCCGCGGCGGCCTCGGTGTCCTGGAAGAGGTCCATCGTGGAGGGGAGGAGGTTTCGTCGGGAGAGGTACTGCGACTGCGTCCGGCTGTACCGGAACAGGATGTCCGCCTTTCCTTCTTGGAAACCCCACGGCCGGATGACGAGGAGGTCCCCCTCGCGGATCCACATCTTCTTCTTCATTTTCCCGGTGATGCGGCCCATCCGGCTCGAGCCGTCCTCGCACATCACCTGGATTCGGGCCGCCCCCATGAGCCGGCTCGCGATCCCGAAGATCTCGCCTCGATTGCGCCGCGGCAGGGGAAGGCGGCCGAGGTCCACGCCCCCTTCGACCACTTCGACCGCGGGCGGGGCGACCGCCGGCTCCTCCTCGGACGCGACCGGGGCCGCCGCCTCGAGCCCCGGCTCCTCCGGCCCGGGCTCCTCGGGCTCGGGAACGACGGGCGCTTCGGGCTTCGGCGGCACGTCGGCGGGAGCGGCGCCCAGTATTTGAACTGACGGCAGGTGGCGTCGGGTCACGACCCGCAGCGAGGAGCACTAGGCTCCGGCCGCCGCGCTGCGGGGGAACACACGCTCGGGATTCTCGGTCAGGATCCGATCGATCGTAGCAGGCGGGAGGGGAAGGGCGCGAAACTCCCGGAGATTCTCTCCGATGTCCTTTACCCCGGGCCCAGGCCAGTCCGAGCCGAAGAGAACGCGGTCCGCGACCCGCTCGAGCTCGGGGAAGTACCGGAGGATGCGGGAGGGGGGGACGCTCGAGATGTCGAGGAAGACGTGAGGGAAGCGCCGCACGAGGAACATCGCCTGCTCCATCCAGAACGGGCGGCCGCCGTGGGCGAGGACGATCGTGAGGCGAGGGAAATCCACCGCGACGTCCTCGACGAGGAGCGGTTCGGCGAGGCGGTTCCTTGCCTTCGGGAATACGGAGGTGCCGGTGTGGAAGATGACGGGAAGGCCGAGCGTCTCGCACCGCTCGTAGATGGCGCGAAGCCCTGGGAGCTCACCCGAGAGGTAGGCGTTCGGCGCGAACAGTTGGTGCGGCGGATGGATCTTGAGCCCGCGAAGCCCCGCCGCATGCAGTCGTTCGAGTTCGCGGGCGGGATTGAGGTGGGTTGGTAGCACCGAGCCGACGGCGATGAGCCGGGTCGGGTCCGCCTCGCAGTAGTCGAGGACGAAGTCGTTCGATTTCTCCGTGTAGCCGACGACCTCGTGGCTCACGTAGTTCACCAGGACCGCCCGCTCGACCCCGCACCGGTCGAGGTAGCCGAGGAACGCCGAAGGATCCCGCAGATACCGCTCGAGCTCTTCCGCGGAGCCGGCGCGACCCATCTTGGCCCGAACCTCCGGTCGCATCTCCCAGAGCGGGTTGATGTGCACGTGACAGTCCGTCACTCCCACGGCCCGGGCGAGCCCGGTCCGGATATAAACGCGCGCGCTCGCGAATCTCTCCGAGGCCGGAGGGTTTATTCGGGCGGCCTGCGGTGGCCGTCGAGATGGCCGGCCCGATAGTGTCCCCCGGGTATTCGCCCAAGCCGAAGCTCGTCAAGGCGGCATACCTCTCCCCGGGAGAGACGGTGCTCCGGGAGTCTCGGGCCACCCGGCTCTACTTCCTGCCCGGTCCGATCCTGCTGCTCCTGGTGCTGCTGGGGCTCGAGTACTCTGCCGTCGCCGGCGCGCGGGCATGGCCCACGGTTCCGTACCTTTCCACCGCATTCACCTCGCTCGGAAACTACAGCTCGATGCTGCTCCGTGACGTGGAGCTGTTCTTCGGACTCCTCCTCCTGCTTGCGGCCCTGTTCTTCCTCGTCCGCTACCTCCGCTGGATGAGAACGGTCTACGCGGTGACGACCAACCGCGTGATCGTCCAGCGCGGCATCCTCAGCCGCGACTTCGACGAGATCCCCGTCATCAAGGTGCGCGCGGTCGAGGTGCACCAGACGGCGTTCGACCGTCTGCTCGGCTTCGGCACGGTACGGCTCACTTCCGAAGGGGACAACAAGATCGCGAACGAGGCCTGGCGGGGCGTCCCGAAGCCGTGGGAGTTCCAGCGCCTCGTCGACG
Source organism: Thermoplasmata archaeon (assembly GCA_022749845.1). Taxonomy (GTDB): domain Archaea; phylum Thermoplasmatota; class Thermoplasmata; order Lutacidiplasmatales; family UBA184; genus JAKIVR01. The sequence continues at coordinate 14,586 of JAKIWX010000011.1, read as the reverse complement.
CGGCCGCCCAGAAGTACACGAACCGGTAGTCCTTCGGGCTAGCGTAAAGGGGCCGACCCCGTAGCCCCCTGACCCGGGATGGCGGACGACTTCGATGTCATCGTAGTGGGCGCCGGGCTCGCGGGCTCCTCCGCCGCCCTACGGCTCGCTCGCGGCGGAGCCAACGTCCTCCTCCTCGAGCGGGGTGCCGAGCCCGGGGCGAAGAACCTCTCGGGCGGGATCCTCTGGGGCCACGACCTCGCCGCGCTCCTCCCGGACTGGTGGAAGGAGATGCCGCTCGAGCGGCACATTGTCCGCAAGCGTTTCGGATTCCTCAGCCGAGACCGGGCCCTTTCGACCGTGTTCCAGAGCCCAGACTGGGACCAGCCTCCGTTCGTAGGGCACTCCGTCCTGCGCGCCAAGACCGACAAGTGGCTAGCCCAAAAGGCAGAGGAGGCCGGCGCGACCGTTGTCTCGGAGGTCCCCGTCGAGCGGCTCGCTTGGGAAGGGAACCGGGTCGGGGGGGTCGTGCAGTCGGGGGAGACGATGCGCGCGCCCGTCACGATCCTCTGCGATGGCGCCAACTCCCGCGTCTCCCTCGGGACTCCGATCCGGCCCGAGACTCGCCTCTCAGCGGAGTCGACCGAGCTCGGGATCAAGGAGGTCTACCGTCTCCCCCCGGGCGCGATCGAGGAGCGGTTCCAGCTGGGCAAGGGACAGGGCCACGCGGAGGAGTGGGTCTTCGGCGCCGGACCCGCGGGGGTCATGGCGGGCGGATTCCTCTACACGAACGAGGACACGTTGAGCCTCGGGCTCATCGTTCAGATCGGCTCGCTGTTCGGCACCGGCGCCTACGCGCACGAGCTCATCGAGCAGTTCAAGCAGCATCCCGCGATCGCCCCCTTCCTCAAGGACGCGGAGCTCGTCGAGTACGGCGCGAAGCTCATCTCCTCGGGGTGGGCGAGCCGGCCTGCCGCGTTCCACGGCGACGGCTGGATGGTCTGCGGGGACTCGGCGGGGTTCGTGTTCTCGAACGGGATCGTGATCCAGGGAATGAACTACGCCGTTCGGACGGGCATCCTCGCCGCCGAGGCGGCGCTCGAGGCCCGAGCCGCGAAGGCGAGCGGGCCCTCGGCGCTCGCGTCGTACGACCAGCGGCTCGAGTCCAGCGGCGTGCTCGCGGATTTCCGTGACTTCGAGGGCCTCGACCGCGTGAAGTGGAACCCACGGTTCTACAGCATCTACCCACGCCTCGCGACCGAGTTCCTCCATCGCCGTCTCGCGGCCGAGGGAGGCCCCAAGCCGAACCTCCTCGAGCTCCTCAACCGGATCCGGAAGGAGGAGGGCGTGCACCTTACCGAGCTCGCCCGGGACGGGTTCGACGCCTTCGAGGAACTCTAGGTCGGGAGCCCGCGCGCCGTCCGGATCGCCTTCGTGAGCGGCGGCAGGATGGCGAACAGGTCCCCCACGATACCGTAGTCCGCGACCCGGAAGATCGGGGCGTTGGGGTCGGAGTTGATCGCGACGATCACGCGGGAGCTCATCATCCCGACGAGGTGCTGGATCGCTCCGGAGATCCCGACCGCGATGTACAGCTGCGGAGAGACCGACCGACCGGTCTGGCCTACCTGGTAGGAGCCCGGCCGCCAGCCTGCGTCCGTCACGGCGCGGGAGGCGCCGGCCGCGGCGCCGAGGCTCGCCGCCAGCTCCTCGAGGAGATGGAAGTTCTCCGGCGACTTGAATCCCCGACCGCCCGCGACGACGATGGGCGCGGTGCCGAGGTCGGGGCCCGCCGAGCTCTCCGCCGGCCGGACGCGGACCCGAGTGCCCGGGAGCAGCGCCGGTGGAATGGTGGGGACCGGATGTTCTTCTATAGCGCAGGCGCGGGGGGTTGGCGGAGCCCCGCCGAAGCTGTTCGGCCGGAGCGCGAGCACGACGCGGGGGCCCGCGAGCTCGAGCGATTCGCTCGCTCGGCCCCCGAACACCGGGCGCTTCAGGGAGTAGCCGTTCGCCGTGCGCCGCACCTCGGTGACCTGGGTCGCTGCCAACGCATCCCACGCGGTGGCGAGGGCTCCGGCTACCTCCCGCCCGAAGGGGGTTCCCCCCACGAGGAGAAGCTCCACCCCGAGCTCGCGAGCGATCTCCGCGACCACGAACGCGCAAGCTGCCCCGCGGCCCTCCTCGAGGAACGGATGGCGGAGGCAGAGCACCTTGTCCGCCCCGGCCGCAGCGAGCGCGGCGGTCGCGGTGTCGGAGGGGCCGGCGAAGATCACCGCCACGACCGGGCCTTCTCCCGCGAGCGCTCGGGCCACGCCGATCGTCTCGAGGCTGGCCGCCTGGAGTCCACGCGGCCCAGTTTCGGCAAGGAGCAGAGTCGGGCCGCTCACGGGAACACCTTCGCTTCCTCGCGGAGGACACGCACGAGCTTTTCCGCCGCCTCGTCGGGGGCGGCGTACTCGATGAGCCTCGCGCCCGTGCGCGGCGGGGGCAGCTCGAACCTGAAGCGGTTCGCGTTCCCCGTCACCTCCGGCGCCGCCGGAAGCTCGACGGCGGGTATTCGGTCGATCGGCATTTTTCGAGACTTGAGGATGTTCTGGAGCTTCGCGCTCCTCGGGTCGTTCTTCGCCTGCTTGAGCCCGATCACGCTCGGGGAGGGTAGCCGCCACTCCTCGACCCCTGCCTCCGAGGAGCGTTCGAACGAGAGCTCGTTGCGTGCAGCATCGAAGGCAAGGTCCAGCGCGCCGTTGGCGCCGGGGACCCCGAGCGCCATCGCAAGGGCGAGCGGAAGCAACCCCGACTCGGTGTCCAAGGACTGCTGACCGAGCAGGTACAGGTCGGCGGGCCAACGGACGGCGGCCTGCCGGAGGGCACGGACTTTGAGCCGCACGTCCGGCGGCAGGTCGGCCGGCGCCTCCACCCAGCCGGCGCTCGTGCAACCGAGCGCGAGGCAGGCCCGTAGCACCTCCTCGGAACGCGGGGAAGGGCCGTAGGTGACCGCCCGGACCTCGGAGCCGGCGTTCGCCTCCTTGAGGAGGAGCGCCTGCTCGATCGCGGACTCGTCGTAGCCCGAGAGGACCCACTTCACGCCGTCCGTGTCGAGCCGGGCCCCGTCGGCGCTGGGGCGAAGCCGGGTCTCCGCCTCCGGCACGGGTTTGACGAAGACGACGATCCGCACGGCGCGTCCTACGCGTACCGCTTCAGAAGTTCTCGAGCGATGACGATCCGTTGGATCTCGTTCGACCCCTCGTAGATCTGGGTCAACTTCGCGTCGCGCAGCAGCTTTTCGACCGGATACTCCTTCATGTAGCCATAGCCGCCGTGGATCTGGATCGCGTCGTCCGCGACCGCGAAGGCGGCATCGGAGGCGAAGGTCTTCGCGATCGAGGAGTCCAGGGTCCCCGGCTCACCCCGGTCGATCCGTGCCGCGGCGGACCACGTGAGAAGACGCGACGCTTGGACGCGCGTCGCCATGTCCGCGAGCTTCACCTGGATCGCCTGGTGCTCGGAGATCGGCTTGCCAAAGGTGTGCCGCTTGAGCGAGTACGCCGCGGCGTGGTCGAGGGCCGCCTGGGCGATCCCGGTCGCTAGCGCACCGATCGGTGTGCGGGTCTGGTCCAGGGTTCGCATCGCGATAGGGAACCCGTCGCCCTCGGCGCCGAGCCGGTCGGAGGGCGGGACCTCCACTTCCTCGAACCGCACGGTGCTCGTGGAGGAGGCCCGGTGGCCCATCTTCTCCTCGTCCTTGCCGGGAGTCACCCCCGGCGCGGACCGGGGGACGACGAACGCCGAGATCCCCTTGTGCCGCAGCTCGGGGTCGACGGTCGCGAACACCGTGTAGAGGGAGGCGTGCGGAGCGTTCGTGATGAAGCACTTCTCCCCCGTGAGCCGGTACCCGTCGCCGTGCCTTTTCGCGCGGGTGGAGATGGCGCCCGCATCCGAGCCGCCGGCCGGCTCGGTGAGGCAGAAGGAGGCGAGATGGTATTCGGCGCAGAACGGGGGCAGGAAGCGGCGCTTCTGCTCCTCCGTGCCCCCCAGCAAGATCGGCTCGAGGGCGAGGCAGTTCGCGATGATCGAGGTGGTCATGCCGGCGCAACCGTAGGCGAGCTCCTCCACGATGAGGCACTGGTCGAGCGCGGAGAGCCCGCTCCCACCGTACTCCGCTGGGACGTTGAGGTTCATCAGGCCGAGCTCCCAGGCCTTGCGGTAGACCTCCTCGGGAAACCGCGGGGTTCGGTCGCACTCCGCGGCCTTCGGCGCCATCTCGGTGCGCGCGAATTTGCGGGCCATCTCCCGAAGGCTCGACTGCTCTTCCGTGAGGGAGAAATCCGGCATCGGCCGCACTCGGGGCCACGACGAGCGGGGCGGCTATAAGGGGTTCTAGAGTCCGGACGCCGTGCGTCGCGCGAGCGCCCGGTCCGCCGTCCGGTCCTCGCCACGCGAGCTGCGGGTTCCGGGGATCGCGCGTCTGGACCTCGGTAGGTCCCGTCGGACCGGCGTCCCCGAGGTCATCCTGGCGGAGGGGAAGCGCCCGGAGGAGCTCGAACGGATCCTCCGCGCGCTCCGCCAGCGCCGCGTGGGCGCTATCGTATCCCGGCTGCTACCGGAGCACCGCGACTACCTCGCCCATCGGGGGGTGCCTCTCAGCTACCGCGTGGAGGGGCGCCTTGGCCTAGGTCCGGGCCGGCTTCCGACCCAGGCGAACGGCGGGATCGTCGCCCTCCTGACCGCAGGAACGGCGGACCGCTCGGTGGCGGAGGAGGCCCGGGCGGTCCTCGAGTGGCTCGGGGCCACGGTGCTCCTGGAGTACGATGTGGGGGTCGCGGGCCTCCACCGTCTCCTTCGGGCGCTCCGTCGCACGGAGGCAGCCCGACCCGCCGTGTACCTCGTCTTCGCGGGTCGGGAGGGGGCGCTGCCCACGGTCGTCGCGGGGCTCGTCCGCGCTCCTGTGGTGGGGGTGCCCACCTCGAACGGATACGGCCGCGGCGGCCGCGGAGAGGCCGCGCTGAACGCCATGCTCCAGTCGTGCGCACCCCTGGCGGTCGTCAACATCGATGGGGGGGTGCCCGCGGCGCTGTTTGCGGTCCAGCTCCTCGCCCGGCGCCCCAAGGCGGCGCGACGCGCCACGTCGAGCCCCCGACGCCGACGAGGGTAGCCTCCGCAGGGTTTTTTACGGGCGTTGGCCGTGCCCGGCCGTGCCCGGCACCGCCCATCTCACGGAGGAGGACGAGCAGGCGGAGCGGGACTCCCGCGACCGCTTGCGCCGCGCGGATCACCGCCTCCACGAGCTCCGAGACCGACGAGCCCTCCTCCTCGACGATATCCGACGGCTCTCCGACGAGCAACGCTCGCTCTACGACAGCCGGGCGCCGAAGGAGGAGAAGGTCGAGGAGTTCCACCGGGAGTACCAGGCGATAGGGCACGAGCTCGCTCGGATTCGAGCCCGCCGCGAAGCGCTCCGCCCGCGGCTCGCCGAGCTCGTGCAGAGCCTTCGCCAAGCCCCCCGCGAGCGGCGGGAGGGGGGCCGCGGCCGCCCCGAACAACTGCGCCGCGAGATGGCGGAGCTCGAACTCCGTCAACAGACCGTGGCCCTGCCGATCGCCGAGGAGAACGCCCTGATCGACCGGATCCGGGCCCTTACCAAAGAGGTCGCCGCGGCCGAGGTCGAGGCCGAAGGGTTCGCGGCCGAGAGGCTGAAGCGTGAGGGGGTGGAGGAGGAGCTCCGACGGACCCGCGCGGAGTTCGACCACCTGGGGGAGGAGTTTGGACGCCTGCGCCAGTCGCGGAACGACCGTTTCGAGTCGGTGAAGACCCAGCTCGTGGGCGTCGGCCAGGTGGTGGCGGAGATCCGCGAGAAGGCGCGCAAGCGCGGGGAGCTCTTCCAGCACATGGAGGAGCTGAACCGGCAGATCGCCGAGGCGGACCGGGAGATCCGCGAGGCGCTCCAGGGCTCCCGGGACCGGCGCCGGGAGGCGCGCCAGACGATCGTCTCCTACAACCGCGGAGTCCGCGAGAGCGTCGCCGGCCCCGACGCGCTCGCCCACGCGGCGGAGGAGAACCTCGAGGTGCTCCTTCGGAACGGCCGGGTCCGGCTCGGCGGCTAGTCTGCTAGCGCCTCGGGCGCTACCGGTAGATGTTGAGGACGGTGACGAGGAAGATGAGCGTCTGGCCGTTCACTTCGCGGTTGAAGTCCTCGGTGAAGGTCCCGTTCAAGAGGTCGACGGAAGAGACAAGGAACTGGTTGCTCGTGCCGGTGGTGCAGGGCGCTCTCTCCCCCACGGGCTTGCCGAGGAGTACGCCGGCGTCCGCCGGGCTGAGCTCGTTCTGGAGGGTGATGAGGCCCGAACCGTTCGGGGTAGAGCTCACGGCGGTAACGAGCACCGGCCAACCGGCGGGGCTCGCCGTGTCGCCCACGGTGGCGAGGTTCTCGTAGGAGACGAAGGTCGCGTTCGCGTTCAGGACGAAGATCGGCCAGCCGTAGTGAGGGTCGGTGAGCGTCGAGCCGGTCTGCGGCGTCTGACCGCTGAACACCGTGGTGAAGTTCGCCCGCGTGACCGTGTTGAGGACGGGCAGCGTCTGCACAAGGGGCCGGGTGAGCCGGCAGGCGGGGTCGCCGTACCCGTAGCCGAGCGGCGGCGGCACCACTACGGAGGAGGTTTGGTTCCCTGGAAGCCCGAGCAGGCCCTGCCAGAAGCCGGGGACGACGGAGATGAAGGAGAGGTTGCCGATCGTATAGCCGGAGCTCGGGGTGTTCGAGCCGACGTGCACGGCGAGCGGCTTGTAGGCGCTCGGTCCCGTTCCTCGAGGAGTGTACTCGAGCGACTTCGGCCAGGAAGCACCACTCGTGGCGACCGAGTAGACCGAGGTGTCGAACACCCGGCCGTTCTGGGAGCCGCTCCCGAACACTCCGACGTAGTTGACGGTCACGTTGTCCCCCAGGTGCACCGTTCGGACGGCCGCAGGGCCGGTCGGCTTCGCGTGATAGTAGACGTACAGTCCCACCGCCGCGCCGACGATGATGACGACGACCGCGAGCGCGGCGTACGGTATCCAGGAGGGTCCGGCCGCCATGGCGCTAGTGGGACCGGGGGGTCAGCATGTCGCCGGTCTCTTCACGGAAATCGGTGAGACAGGTGTTCCTCATTCCCCGCGGCCCCGAGCCCGGGGGCCATATAAATGCTCCCGGAACCGCGACTACGCGGCGGGCGCCGCCGTCGGGACCGGGCGCTCCGGACGGGCACGCCGGCGGGGAGCCACGAACCCGGACCCGGGCGTGCGTGGCCGGCACCTGGGGCACATGATCTCCTCCGGACGAAGCGAGACGCCTGGCCGCACGGGGAGGCGACCCTGGCGGCCGCAGGTAAAGCATCGCACTTCAAACAACGAAACAGAACCAAGTCCCGGGGTTGAGAGCGCCGTGCTCGGCGCGAAAGCCGAGGCCTTCCGAGGGGCGGAACGCGCGAGGATCTCCGGCGGTCGACCGACCATGAGGCGGGGTCGAACGAGCGCGGGGTCCGCCGGACGGACCGCCGCCGGGGGTGACCACCGCGGCTGCGGTTGAACCCCGCGGCAAGGTGGACAGAGGATCGCCGCTGCGCCGAGGATCGAGGCCCTGGGGGCGGGGACGTAGCCGTTGCGGTGGCATTTCGCACAGCGGACCGCCACGGTACCGAGCGGAGCCCGCCGCGGGAAGTCCCTCGCGAGCGCGGCCGAGTCCAGGCGGGGGACCATGGTTCTCGAGTGCAGCAGGGACCTGCAGCGAGGGCAGCAGATCCGGTCCCGCGGTGTCGCGACGAGCACGCGCGGGGCGACTCGACCGACACGGCCGCATCGCACGCACCGGACGAGGACCATCGGCGACCCGCCGGAGGTTCGCGTACTCCCGCAGTGGGAGCAGCGCGCGGCGGCGCCGCCCATGGAGAAAGCCGAGAGAATCCGGCCGCACCCCGAACAGCGCGAGGTGCTCGACCGGCGCGAGGCCGTTTCGTTGAGAACCAGCACAGTCACCTAGGTCATCGCGGCGCTCGCATAAAGCCTCACTCGCCGCCTCGGCTCTCACCAGCTCAGCGGACGAGGGCGGAACCCCGGCGTCGAGTCCCGGCCCAGGCCGTTCCGCCGCCGAAGCGGCCGGGGTGCCCCCGACCCGGCCTTTGGCTCGGCCGTGCGCAACATATTTCCCCTGCCTCGCGGAACGGTCGGTGTGCCCGTACGGTTCAACGACCGTTTCGACCGCATCCTGAAGCAGCGAGAGTCGCTCGTCTGCGTCGGCCTCGACCCGGAACCCGCCAAGATGCCCAAGCCGCTCCGTCTGCTCACCGAGCATCGGGCGGTCTCGAAGTTCCTCGAAGGAATCGTGCGCGCCACCCTGCCCCACGCCGCGGCCTACAAGCTCCAGCTTGCGAGCTTCCTTCGCTACGGTTCGGAGGGCATCGCGCTGCTCGAGGAGCTCACCGAGAGCATCGGTCCGGAGCGGCTGCGCATCCTCGACCTGAAGGCGAACGACATTCCGAACACGATGCGGCTCTACCGCGACGCCGCCTTCGGGCGCCTCGGCTTCGACGCCGTCACGGTCTCCCCCTGGTTCGGCTGGGAGTCGTTCGAGCCGTTCTGCGACGATACGCGCCACGGCTTCTTCGTGGTGGGTCACTCCTCGAACTCAGGCGCCCCCGACTTCCAAGAGATCCCCACACCCCGCGGCCCGCTCTGGCAGGCGGTCGTCGCCGAGGTGAAGGAGCTCGCCCAGAAACACGGGAACGCGGGCGTCGTCATCGGGGCGACCTACGCCGACGCCGCTAGGAGCGCGCGGGAGATCCTCGGGAACGGTGTCCCCATCCTCGCCATCGGAGTCGGCGCGCAGGGTGGAGCGCTCACGACCGCCGTCCGGGAGGGGGTGGATGCCCGGGGTCGGGGCCTCCTCGTGGGGGCGTCCCGCTCGATCCTCTACGCTTCGAACGGCCCCACGTGGGCGAAGGCGGCCGGGGCGGAGACGCTGCGTCTGAAGACCCAGATCAACCAGCTGCGGTCAGGGCTTCGTACGTCCGGACGAGCGAGCGCGTAACGGCGCGAACGTCGAACAGCTCCTCCGCCCGTAGCCGCCCCGCGGCGCCCATCCGACGACGCCGGCCGGGATCCCCGACGAGCTCCCGGATGCGGTCGACAAGGTCTCCCTCGAGGAGCGGTTCGGTAAGGAGACCCTCGCGGCCCGGCTCGATCACCTCGCGGACTCCGGGCATGTCGGCCACGATGACGGGCAGCCCCGATGCCATCGCCTCCGCTACGGCCAGGCCGAACCCCTCGAGACGATTCATCGAGGGGAACACGAACAGGTCGGCGGCGCGGAGGTAGGCGGGCAGCTCGGCGTCGCTCACCTCGGGGCAGAAGCGCACCCGGTCCCCGATCCGCAACCGCTCGGCGAGGCCTCGGAGCGCCGGGAGGTCCGGTCCCCGGCCGACAACGATGAGCCGTACCTCAGGAGGGAGTCGCGAGAGGGCGCGGAGCAGCTGCTCCACCCCCTTGTGGGGGACGAGGCGCCCGGCGAAAGCGAGGACCGGGCCGTCCCCCAGACCTAGCCGCGCACGGACCTGGGCTCCGTCCACCTCGGGCCGAAACCGAAGGAGGTCCACGGCGGAAGGGATTACCTCAAACGGACGCCCCCCGAGGCCTCGCGAGGTCATCGCGTAGCTCTCGGTGTGCACGATGATCCGGTCGGTCCGGCGGAGGATCGAGGGCAGGAAGATCCGGTTGAACAGCTCCGTCGCGAGCCGTCCGAGGGGGGTGGCGAGGTAGAGGTCGCAGTGGTAGGTCAGGCAGACCGGCACACGGTGGTGCGCGAGCCCTCGTGCGGCGAAGTACGGAGTGAGCGGCGGTGGGAAGTGAAGGTGCACCACGTCCGCCGATAGCTCGCGCGCCCAGCGTCCGACCTCGGGGTTCACGGGGGTGTTGAACCAGACCCCCCAACAGGGGGTCCGCAGGATCGTGTACCCCTCGAACTCCTCGGAAGCGAGCAGGGAGCTGTCGTAGCGGGAGGTGAGGACCACGACCGAGTGTCCCTGCCGGGCGAGTTCCCGCGAGACGCCCCGGACGTGCGACTCCACCCCCCCCGCATGGGGGTGGAAGAACGGGGTCACCTGGAGTACCCGCATCCGCCTACGCGAGGTGCGCGCCGATGATAACGCCCACGAGAGAGGGCGAGCGCTCGCCTAGGAGCGCGCCTCGGCCGCCCGTATCGGGGCGCCCGATTCACGGTGCTGCAAAAGCTCCGAGGCGGGGAGCACGCTCACGTCGAGTCCCGCCATCGCCGGACCGAGGCCGGCGGACACACGCGCAAGGAGCTTGGGGTCGTCGTAGTGGAGCGAGGCCTCGACGATGGCGCGGGCCACCTTGACCGGCCGCTCCGCCTTGAAGATCCCACTCCCCACGAACACGCCGTCCACCCCGAGCGAGCGGCAGAAGGCCGCGTCGGCCGGCGTGGCGATGCCCCCGGCGGCGAAGTTGACCACCGGGAGCCTTCCAAGCCCGCGCACCTCGAGAAGCAGCTCTTCGGAGACGCGCTCCTCCTTCGCCCAGGCTGCGAGCTCCTTCCGGCCCAGCGACTTGAGCGCCTTCACCTCGGTCGTGACCTGGTGGATGTGGCGGATCGCCTCGATCACGTTGCCGGTGCCGGCCTCTCCCTTCGTCCGGATCATCGCGGCGCCTTCGTCGATCCGACGGAGCGCTTCCCCCAGGTTCCGGGCTCCGCAGACGAACGGGACCTGGAACTCCTTCTTCGCCACGTGGAGGAACGGGTCGGCGGGCGTGAGCACCTCCGATTCGTCGATCATGTCGACGCCGAGCGCCTCCAGGATCTGCGCCTCGCTCGTGTGGCCGATCCTGCACTTCGCCATGACCGGGATCGAGACCCGGTCCTGGATCTCGCGGATCTTGTCCGGGTCGGCCATGCGGGCGACGCCGCCCGCAGAACGTATGTCGGCGGGTACACGCTCGAGCGCCATCACGGCCACGGCACCCGCCTCCTCGGCGATGCGAGCCTGATCGGCGTTGGTGACGTCCATGATGACCCCGCCCTGCTGCATCCGGGCGAAGCCTCGCTTCAGAAGCTCCGAGCCGAAACGGAGCGCCGGGCCCTCGGGGGACACGCTCGTGAATAGCCGGCGCGGCACTATAAGCGGTGCGTCGGGGCCGCGAGCCCGATTGAAACCTCATATCCTCGGGGGGGCTGGACCGAGCGCTGGGGGAGCTGTGCTACGGCTGAGAGGACAGGATGCTCCTGTCGACCCCACGAACCTGCTCGGGGCAATGCCCGCGAAGGGAAGGCAATGGGTTCGCGCACAGTAGTTCCTCCCGCCGGAGCGCGGGTTGGGGGATCCCGATAGCCACCCCAGCGACCTCGCGGTCGGCACCGTTGCCGGGTCGTTACCGGTTTCGCGTCGGCCCCGACGGTCCGGCGCGAGACGGGTCGCCGGAACGCTTCTCGCGGTGACCTTAGTCCTGTTCGCCGGGTTCGGGACGTACACGTACCTCGCGACGCACTCCTCCGAGCCGACCATCGTCGTCTACGCGTACGATGCGCTGTTCGGAAGCGGCTGCGGGAGCCCAGAGTACGGTGCCGTGTTCGGAGCGTTCGCTTCCGCGCACCACGTGCATTTCGAGGTGGAGTGTCCATCGGGCACGCTGTCGACCACCCTCATCAACGAGGCCAACGCGCCCGCGGCGGACCTGGTCATCGGTCTGGACGAGGTCACGGCACCGCAGGCGGAGGCGGCTCACGTCCTCCTCCCGTACCACTCCCCGGCGACCCCGTACCTCCCTCCCGCCGTGCAGCAGGAGTTGAGCCCTGACGGGGCGGTCACGGCCTACGAGTGGGGCTACCTCGGCATCGATTTCTGCTCGGCCTTCGCGAACGCCACGGCGGGCACCGTCGCGCACAGCGCCTTCCCGGAGTTTGCGGCCAACTCCACCTGGGCAAAGAACCTCGTCGTCGAGAACCCGACCACCGACATCACGGGGGAGGAGTTCCTTCTCTGGGAGATTGCCTTCGCGACCCAAGTACTCCACGCCAACTGGCAGGACTGGTGGCGGGCCGTGGCGCCGAACCTACGGACGAGCGACCGGTGGGCGGACGCGTTCAACGGGTTCACCTGCGCGCGGGGGACGCCGCAGGCGGTCGCGAGCTACCTCACCGACCCTGCGTACGCGGCCTACTACGGCTCCGGTGGCCCTCCTCCGTTCAACTCGACGGCGTCGAGTTACAACGGGACCGAGTACGGCTGGCGGGCGGCCTATGGGATCGGGATCGTGAGCGGCTCGGCGAACGTCCCCCTCGACCAGCAGTTCATCGATTGGTTCCTCTCCCCGTCGGTCCAGACGCTCCTGCCGACGACGGAATGGGAGTACCCGGCGAACACCACGATCCCGTTGCCGCCGAGCTTCTCCGCGGCCCCTGACCCACGGAACATCGTGCCGCTCAACGACGGCCTGCCGCCCGCCACGATCGCCCACGAGCTGCCCGGGTGGCTCGATGCGTGGCAGAAGATCGAGATCGGCGTCGCATGAGGCCGCGCTCGGTCGCGGGCCTCCTTCCGCTCGGACTGTTTCTCCTCGCCTTCGGTCTCCTTCCTGCGGTGCTTCTCCTCGGGGGGGCGCTCGAGGCGCAAGGCGGCGCGAGCGCCTGGTGGGGGCTGCTCGGCTCCCCCCTCGACCGGGCGGCGATCTGGAACTCCCTCACGCAGGGAGCGTTGAGCGCCCTTCTCGCCACGGCGTTGGGCTATCCGGCGGGCGTGTTCCTTGGCCGATGGCACTTCCCCGGTCGGTCGCTCGCGCTCGCTTTCCTACCCGTGCCGTTCCTCCTTCCCTCCCTCCTCGTCCTGCTCGGTCTTGCCGAGCTGCTGGGTCCGAGCGGCCTCCTCGGTGGACCGCTGCCAGGGCTCGAGACCCTCGACTCGGGACTCCCGGGAATCCTTCTCGTGAACCTCCTGTTCAACGCTCCCATCGTCGCCCTGCTCACCGCCACCGCCGTGCGTGGTTCAGCCGCGGAACAGGAGGAGGCGGCCGAGCTTCTCGGAGCTACTCCCGCTCGCGTGTACCGCGAGGTATGGGGACCGCTCTCCCTGCTCGGAGCCGCAGCAGGGGCGCTGCTCACCTTCCTGTTCTCCGCCCTCGCCTTTGCGGCCCCGCTCATCCTCTGCGGGCCTCGCTGCTTTACAATCGAGGATCGGGTGTTCTTCCTCGCGCAGGTGCTCGCCGAGCCTCACGCCGCGGCCCTGCTGGCTCTGTGGGCGGTGGCGCTGTTCGCGACACCAACGGCGTTCTATGCGCTCCTCCTGCGCTCCCTGCGCCGACGGGAGGGTCACCGTCGCCGCGTACCTCTCCCCCTCTCGCGGGGAGGATGGCGGCCTGCTCCCCTGCTCCTCGCGACGGCGCTCCTCTTCGGAGGGGAGCTGCTCCTCCTCGGCTCGGTCCTCTACCGTGCGCTGCTCCCGGCCCCCGGGGGGACGGGGAGCGGCTGGACCGAGCTGTTCGGGGCGACGGTCACCGACCGCCTCGGCATCTCCACCGCCCAGGTCCTGGGCAATACCTTCCTGTTCGCCTCGCTCGCAGCCGGCATCGTACTCCTTCTCGCCATCGGCGCCGGTTTCGCCTACCGGAGCGCCCCCCGGGCCTCGGCCGCGATGGGCGGACTACTCTTCCTGCCGCTCCTCGTCTCCCCGGTGCTACTCGCCTTCTCGCTTGCCACGTTCTGGCGACCGCTCCTGGGGGGTGCGAACTCGGTCTGGGTGCTCATCGTCGTGAGCCAGGCGATCGCGGCACTGCCGCTCTCGGTGCCGCCCGTCCTCCAGGCCCTTTCGCGACTCACTCGATCCGCAACGGAGGCGGCTCGGACGCTCGGAGCCCGTCCGCTCACCGCGTACCTCGACGTCGAGCTGCCTCAGGCGCTCCGAGGGCTCGGCAGCGCGGCGCTCCTCGCGCTCGCGATCGGTCTCGGAGAGTTCACGGCCACCTACTTCCTCTACCTGCCCCGGTTCACGACGCTCCCGGTCGAGCTCTACCTCCTCCAGGGCGCCCGACAGTTCTCGCTGCTTCCCGCACTCGGGGGCGTCCTGCTCGTGGTCAGCCTCCTCGCGTTCGTGGGCGTGGAGCTAGGAGGTCGCTGGATTGTCCGATAGCACGCTCCGAGTGGAGGGGCTCTCCGCGTCATGGGGAAAGACACCGGTGCTTCGCGGCATTTCGCTCGAGGTCCGTCCGGGGGAAACGCTCGTCATCCTAGGCCCCAACGGAAGCGGAAAGTCGACCCTCCTGCGCTGTATCGCGGGACTCGAGTCCCAGGCAGCGGGTCGCATCTGGCTCGGCGACAGGGAACTCACCCGGCTTCCTACGCACCAGCGCGAGGTAGGGATGGTCTCGCAAGAGCCGTCCCTCTTTCTCCATCGCACCGTGGCAGAGAACATCGCCTACGGCCCCGAACTGCGAGGCCTCTCCCGAGTGGACACGGATGCCCGAATCCGGGAGCTAGCGAACCGGCTCGGGCTCGCCAAGCTCCTGGACCGGCGGCCCGGGCAGCTCTCGGGAGGCGAGCAGGCTCGCGTCGCGTTGGCTCGTTCCCTCGCTTCCTCG
>JAKIWX010000109.1 GCA_022749845.1 Thermoplasmata archaeon | reverse complement strand
TCGTGAAACAGTGCATCCCCAGAGCGGTCGCCGCCTGGAACAACGTTCGCGGCGCACCTCCGACGCGCTGCGTTCGCACCGCCGCCGCCTCGGGCATCGCGGCGTTGAACGGGAACTGGAGGAAGCGGAAACCGTGGGCGGTGCCCCCCGCCTTTCGGGCCAGCGCCACGACCGGCTCGAGCTCGAGGTGACCGGGATCCGCGCGGGGCGAGCGGAGGCTATCCCAGGTGGCTAGGCCGTACGCCCCGATCCAACCCTCTTCGCGCATCCGTTCGAGCTCCCGAAACGCCTCGGCGAGTCGGCGCAGGAACCTTTCGAGCCCGAGCCATGGGAGCTCGGCCTCGGGCGCGTTGTGGAGGTAGAGGAGGTCCAGCGTGGCGAGCCCGAGGTTCGATCGACTGCGCCCGACCTGGTCTCGAAGGTAGGCGGGGGTCATCGCGTGGCTCCCGTCCACCACGTCGGAGGGTCGGAGCACCTTCCTGTCGAAAAGTTCGCTGCGAACCCACGCCTGCGCGGAGAGGGGGGACTCTCCGTCGGGGGCAAGGTAGCCTGCCTTGCTCGCGACGAAGAACTCATCCCGCGCCACGCCCGCGGCGAGCGCTCGCACGATGGCGCGGCCCAGGCTCCGCTCGGCGCGCTGATGGCGATAGTTGATCGCCGTGTCGAGAACGTTCATCCGTCCGGAGCGCAGCGCCAGCGTCCCCGCTTCGACCACCGCGAGGTCGGTCGCACCGTCGGCCTCGCCCAGGTAGCTGCCGAGACCCAGCGTCGAGAGCTGTAGGCCCTCGCCGGTAGTTCGAAAGTGCTCGGGGGGGATCTGCTTCGCCGCAGCCCGCTCCGCGTAGCGGCGCGTCCCCTCCCGAGTCGCCGCCCCCTCCTTCAGATCCATCGGCCCCTCGAACGCTCCCCCGCCATACTCGTTTCGGACGGACCGGCCCCGGCAGGCTCTTCAAGGGAGCGCAGTTGGGCGCCGTGGGGAACTGCGACGCCTCGACGGAAGTACGGACGGCTCCGAAAGCCGATCCCCCCTGTCCCGAGAGAGAAGTGCCGATTCTGCCGGTTGGGGCGACGCTGCCCGATTCACACGCGGGCCGATCCCGGCGCGGAGCCGAGCGGCGCGTCACGGAGCCGGTGACGCCCGACCTACCGGACCGGCCAGTGCGCCGGGAGGCGAGGGCGAAGGGCGCTCCAGCGGGCCGGGAGCTTGGGGAGCCTCGGCCGAGGAATTCGGTGCCGGCTGCGGGTAGGGGTGGGCATTCCCAGCAGGAGCGGGGTCGCGACCCGCGCATGGAATTGGTCTACGGCCAATCGAAGCTGGGCAAGCACCGCCTCGTCGAGGCGGCCTCGTAGCTGCTGGAGCGCCGCCTCCCATCGGAACCTCGCCTGCTCCCAGCGGTACATCGCCTGGGGGTAGGCCGCCTCGTACAGCAGGCTCACCCCGCCGCGCCGACCGCTCGCCCGATGGGAGCGCAAGCGGTCCTTGACCGCGTCGTAGAAGCGGGTGCCGGGAACGGGGACGGCGATCGAGACCGAGTACTCCTCGGGGGAGAACCGTCGGAACAAGCGCAACGTCTCCTCGATGTCCTCGAGGGTCTCGCTCGGGTAGCCGAGCATCAGGAACCAGAACTGGCGGACCTTCGCCTCCCGCAGGGAGGTCGCCACCTGCTCGACCTGGGTGAGACGGGTACCCCGGTTCATCACGTCGAGCATCCGCTGGCTCCCGGATTCCACCCCGAGATACACCCGCTCGAGGCCAGCGTGCTTGAGGCGGCCGAGGAGGTCCGGCTTGAGGAGGTCCACCCGAGCCAGGCACTCGAAGCGGAACCGCAGCCCCCGCTCGTCGAGTCCGTCGAGCAGCCCTTCGAGCCAGCGCCGGTGGATCCCGAAGACGTCGTCGCAGAACCTCACGTAGTCGACGCGGTAGGTCCGGACGAGGGCCCCGAGCTCGTCGAGCACCCGCTCGGGGCTCTGCTGCCGGAAGCTCCGTCCGAACGCCGGCTTCGAGCACCAGGAGCAGTCGAACGGGCAGCCGCGGGAGGTGAGGACCGCGGAGCGCCGTTCGCCCGTGCGACGCTCCCACCGGCGCAAGTACCCTTCCATGTCGATGAGGTCCCACGCCGGCATCGGAAGGGTGTCGATCTCCTTGAGGAACGGACGTCCCGGAGTTCGGTGGAGCTTCCCGTCCGAGCTGGTAATGATCCCGGACACCTCGCGCACCGACTCGTTTCGGAGGGCGTGGCCGGAAAGCTCCGTCAACGTGAGCTCCCCTTCCCCTGTCGCGACGGCGTCGAAGCCCCCCTCGAGGTACACCTCTGGGCGGCTCACGGCGTCCGGTCCTCCGGCAACGGTCAGAATGCCCGCCGCACGTCCGAGTTGCGCGACGGCGAGCGCCCTCGGTAGGGTAAGCGACTTGGTATGGACCCCCACGAGGTGGGGCCGGAGGCCACGGAGAGCGTCCCGAACCGGAGCCAGGCTGCGCGCGAAGGTGAGGTCGCTCACCCGGACCTGCGCGCCGCGCTCGCGGAGGAACGCGGCGAGCGTGAGCACCCCGAGCGACGGGTACAGCTCGAGGAACTTGCGTTCCATGGGGTCCTCCTGTGCGAGATACGGGTCGACGAGAAGAACACGGGCGCCGGAGGCATCTAGCATCGATGCTTCGACCGGTGCGCTCACGAGGCCCTAACCTCCGGAGTGCCGGCGGCGCTTGAGACGGCCCCCCGAGAGCGCGCCCACGGGACAGTACGGCTCGCAGAGACCGCAGCCGTTGCAATTCTCTCGGACGAGGAGCCGCTCGGGTTCGAGCTCGAGCGCGCCGGGCGGGCAAACGCCGGTGCAGAGGCCGCAGAGCACGCAGATGTCGGCGTCAACCTGGATCGTCATGCCGCCGGGGTAGAAGGCGGCTCCGAGGAGCCTCCCTCGTCGCTCGCCAAGAGTGCCCGGCCGAGCGCGGTGAATCCCGTCAAGGCACACCTGATGCGGGCCGGAGAAAGGGGGATCGCGACGAGCTTCAGGATGTCCTCCTGCGTGATCCGGCGGACCTCGGCGAGCGACTTGCCTTTGAGAGTGTCCGTCAGCATCGAGGAGCTCGCCATCGATATCGCGCAGCCGTCCCCGCTGAACTTGACTTCCTCGACCTTCGACTCCGGTCCTTCGAGGCGGAGCTCGAGCCGAATGTGGTCGCCGCAGAGTGGGTTCGACTCCTCGCCGGAGAGCGAAGGGCTGGCCAGCTTCCCAAAGTTGTGGGGCGACCTGTAGTGGAGGAGAATCATCTCCTGGTACATGTCGTACATCGTCAGGGAAATGCCCGGGTTCCGGCCACCTACCACCCCATCCAACCGTCGCCGACGTACTAGGCGCTTTCCTAGAACTCGGCAGACGAGCTGGCGTCAGCACCACCGACCAAAGACAACCTCTTAGCGAGCCCTGGGGCGACCCCGGGCCCGCCCTTTTTTGCGAGGTCTGCGGGCGGTCCCACTGGATAGGGGAGTGCCCGCCGTGAGCTCTCCCGACCCCGCGGTACGGCACACGATCTACAATCCGAAGAAAACGACGCTGCCTCTGTACGCGTTCGTGTGCCCGGTCGAGGGGTGCGGCCGCACTCCGAAGGGGCGCGCGGATCTCAGAAGGCACCTCGCTGAACGACACCCGGCACTCGACAGTTGGCGGTTAAGCCTCGCCGCGGACCGTCAGCCCGTTCCGTTTCGCGCTCTCCCCAAGGGGGACCGGCGTTGAGCGGTCGTCGAGGCCTTCCCCGGGCGCTACAGCGCCGGCGGGACGCCGCGGCGCTCGTGCGACGCCGCCGGGCCGCCGTTGGCGATCGGCAACGGGCTCGGGCCGCTTCTGCCAGGTCGGGGAGTCCGCCCATGGAGTCTCGCCGCGATATCCGCACCGAGGTCTACGTACTCCCCGCCGGCGCCGTCCCTCCTGGTGTCGCGGTGGTCGATTCCCCGGAGCTGACCTGCACCGTTCGTGTCCACGTCTACGACACCCCGTCGAAGGCGCGCCTCGGCGACTGCCGCTGTAGGGGCAAGCGGGGCCCTTGGACCGGGGGATCCCGATGACCTTCGTGCTCCCCGAGGTGATCGTGGAGGGCCGAAGGAACGACCAGCTCCTACGGTACGGGGGTGTTCTCCGCCGCCACGGCGCCCAGGAGATTGAGATCCGCGGTCGGCTCCTGGAGGCCAACGCCGCCCGGTGCGTCCCGCCTCTGTCCGACCGAGAGGTCGCGGGGATCGCTAGGAGCGTGGCCCGGTACGAGCCGTTGGGGGACGCCGGGTGGGTGCCCGGCTCGGTCTACGCCGCCCCCGCCGAGGCCTCTCTCCGACGGCGCGGCGTCCGCCTCGCGGAATCCGGCGCGGTCCACCGCGTCTCCGCCTTCCTGTTCGACGTGACCGGCCGCCGAGGCGGTCGGTTCCGGGTCGATCTCTCTGCCGACGGGGGGGCTTGCCAGTGCGGCAGGTTCCTGAGCCCCCGGGGGCAGAGGTGCGCGCACGTGTTCGCCGTGAGGTGGTACGTGCGCATGAACTACCTGCCGTTGGAGGGCGGCAACATCCTCACCCAGCGCTGAACCCCCCCAGACTCCCTGCCTCCGTGTCAGACATTTCGGCCCTTTAGTGGGGGTGCTGTCGTGGTCTGACCTAGAATATGGCTAGGGAAGAAGGGTGGGGGTTCGGGGGGGGAAATGAATCATGAGAAATGTCTGACACAACCGAAATCGCCCCCAAACCGACCGATCGGATGATACGACAGACTTACCGGCTCCGAGAGAGCACGGCTCTGCGCCTCGCCAAGCTCCGTGTGTCAG
>JAKIWX010000108.1 GCA_022749845.1 Thermoplasmata archaeon | reverse complement strand
CGGCGGATCAGTTCGCCTCGCTCGCTGGCACTTGGAATAGTCCCGAGCGAAGCCGCATCGCGCCGGTGGACCGGTCGATCTCGCCCCGGACCCCCATCGTGCGGCCGGCACCGCTCATTTCGACGATGAACCAGGCGACCTCGAACACCGTTTCCCGTGCCACGGCGTGCCCCGCGTGGGCCCGGCTCGCGAGCCAGCGGTTCGTGTCTAGGGCTGGGAGGTAGGTCCGCTCCAGCGCCGCTTCGGGCGTGAGCACGGGACCTGGAGCGGGGGCCACCTTCCGGACCTCCATCGTCCGTTCGGGCTGCGGCGTCCGTTCGCCGAACCGGTAGCGGCGGTAGCGCACGCGATACCGATCCGCGGAGTCGCGCTCCTCGAGGAGCGTCCATACCCGCGGGTTCGTCGTGGGGGCGACCGATGTGTATCCCTCGCGTCGTCGGATCCCTTCGGCCTTCCACCGCGCAATCCCTCGTACGAGCAGGTAGGCCGCGTAGATCGCGGTCAAGAGCCAGGCGGTTTCGATCCACAGCGTGAACGGGACGGTCCCGCGCTCGAGAATGAGCGTCACGAGCGTGACGCTCGTGAGCGTCAGCATCGCGACGTTGATCGCCACGTCGGCATCCAGCCGGAGCTGTCGTAGGGAGAAGGGGAGGAAGGGCGTCACCGCGAAGTGGGTGAACCCGTCGAGGAACACGTGCGAGAGCCCTCCGATCTCCATCGCGACAAAGTACAGGAGGGTCGAAGCGTGGGGGAAGAAGGGCAGGTACGGGACGAGCACGCTCCCAGCGGCCGCGACAATCGTCACGCCCAGGAGCGAGTGGGTGATCCCATGATGGCGAAGGATCGGGAAGCGCCGCCACAGCGGGAAGAGGAGGGCGTCCGCGTCGGGTAGACCTCCCGCGAGCGCGCCCGCCGCGATGTACTGGGGCGCCGCGGGCCCCCAGAGGACGAAGGAGAGTAGGTAGGCAAAGATGACGTGGGTGAAGAGGTCCATGCCCGCCGACCCCCTACCTCGCCACGAGAACGGACGGGGCGGAGACCCCCGTGCCCATGAGCTTCGTCATCCGCGCCCGGGAGTGCGGGGAGGCATCAAGGACGCGACGGGCGGTCCCGATCCAACCGAGGGAGAGCGCCAGGGGTCCTGGGGGCGCTCACACGAAGACGCGAACGCTATCGTTCGAGACTTCGATGGGCAGAGGGGCAAGTGGCTTGCATTCGATTCGGGCGAAGATGGGACCCATTCTCGCCAACGCCTCCTTGAATTCGGCCGGCAGTTGCTCCAATCCCGGCATCGCTGCATGCACGGGTTGCCCCCGGACCGCTCCCGTTCGCGCGTCAAAGACCGCGTTGTGTTGGGGACACTTGAGGACACCGCTCTTGAACGTCCCGAGGTCGAGGGGTGCGTTCATGTGACCGCACCGATTGATGTAGGCATGCCACGCGCCCGCGGTGTTCACGACGAGGACGTCCTCACCGCCAGCTCGTCCGTGCGTCATTTCGTCCGTCTTGAGCCCCTTCGCCTCGACCACTTCGTGCCAGCTCCCCATCGGTCGCACCAAGCAGATTGAATTACATCACCACTTAAGCTTTAATATCTACATTACAGGGACTTCACTGAGGGTGTCGGGCGACGGTGAATCGAGGATGAACACGAAGGCTGGGGGGGGACGAGCCCACTGCGATTTCGAAGCCACCTTCCAGCTGCTCGGCAGGAAGTACGTTCTTCAGCTGCTTCGCGCCCTCGTCGAGGCGAGTCCCCGGAGGTTCAACGAGCTCGGTGAGGCGGTCGGGGCCAACACCGCCACGCTGACCGACCGCCTGCGCAGCCTGGAGCGCCTCGGGCTCGTGCGCCGGGAGGTCATCCGCGTGATTCCGAGGCGGGTGGAGTACGCCCTCACTCCCATGGGCCGCGATCTGGTGAAGCTCTTCACCCCGATGCTGCGGTGGCGGGCGAAGTACTCCGCCTAGCTCCCTCGGAGATCTCCATGAACCGGCAACCCGCCCCTTCCCAGGCCCCATGCTGCGAGGGCGCTCCTACCCTCCTCGAATCATGATCGAGGTGGGCGCGCTCGCACCGGAGTTCAGCGGCACGGCGGCCGATGGTTCCCCCTTCACCCTCTCCTCGACCCGAGGACGCGCTGTGGTGCTCTTCTTCTATCCTAAGGCGAGCAGCGCGGGCTGCTCGGTCGAAGCCCGCGGGTTCTCCGAGCACTACGAGGAGCTCCAACACCATGGCGTGTGTGTGGTCGGCGTGAGCGTGGACGATGTAGCGGCCCAGGCCCGCTTCGTCAAGAACTGTTCCATCCCTTTCCCGCTCATCGCGGACCACGACAAGTCGATCGCGCGGAAGTTCGGTGTCTTGGGCTTCCTCGGCCTCGCGCGGCGTGTAACCTTCTTCCTCGACGCTGAGGGCAGGGTCACGGAGGTCGTGAGCGGGGTGCTCCCCACGCCTCACATCCGGGCCGCACTCTCACGGTTTGTAAGGCCGCCGCCGTGAGAGCGAACGGGGATTCCTGTGCGGGCCTTCTCTCGGAGTTCGCCCGGAGGGTGTGAACCACTTGGTACGAACTCCAGAGGCCGGAGCTGAGGCGGACCCCGCCACTTCCGGATCCCGAGAGGTGTTCTTCGACTTCTCGGGGACCCTCGTGCACCCTCTCGGCTACAGGTTCCCGGTCTACCGCGAGGTGTTCGACCACCTCGGACTGACGCTCGAGCGCCCCGAGCTCGAGCGGGCAGAGCGCGCGGTCGCAGAGTCGGCCGGGGAGTTCACCTCGGTGTACCTCGCCCAGCCTGCCGGATTCTGGAACCAGTACGAGGCACGTGTGGTCGAGGAGCTCGAACCCTCGGAGCCCACCGCCGTAGTCGTCAAGGCCTTGCGGGATGCCCTCGTCTCTCCCCGATACCATCCCCCATTCCCGGAGACCGAACAGGCGCTAGCGGCTCTCGCGAGCCGCGGGGTTCGGCTCCATATCGTCTCGAACTACACCGAGCTCCTTCCGGAGATCCTCGGTCAACTCGGCTGGTCCGAGCGCTTCGCGACCGTGACCTACTCGCAGGAAGCGGGTGCGGAGAAACCCGCCCGCGAGATCTTCGAGCTCGCGCTCCGCCGGGCGCGTTCCAAGCCGGAGGCAGCGACCATGGTGGGGGATTCGTGGGAAGCGGACGTCGAGGGCGCTCGGGCGGCCGGCCTCGAAGCTGTATGGATCGACCGCGGGGGCGAGGCTCCCGAACATCCCGGACCCCGCGTCCGCGATCTGAGCGGGATTCTCCCGCTCCTCCTCGCCCCCGGGGGCGCGCCCCAGGGGTAAAGGGCTCGAGTTCGACTCCCTTCGAAGCTCCGAGTTATACGATGCGCCTTAATGCGCATACCTCTCCGCTATAACCCCGACCTCTTGTCGCGGCGTCGATGCGGCTCCGGAGTGCCGCGCACGGCCTGCCGCGGCCCGCGCTAGCATCCATCTCCCGGGCGACGCTCGCGGTCCTGCTGGTGGCCCTCGTGTCGACCTCGGGGCTCACCGCGGTCGCGGGGTCCTCTGCCTCTCCCACGCTCTCGGTTCCTTCCCCAGGGCATCCGTTCGCGCATACCACGTCGAACTCCCCCGTCACCGTGCCCGCGAAGGGTTGCGCAGCCCAACCCTGTGCAGCTGCTGGCGGGCATCCCGCCTGGACGGCGCTGGTCGGTGCCCCCCAGCCGCCGGCGCGTACCGGGGGCGTTCTCGCCTACGACGCGGCGGACGCGTTTACCCTGCTGTTCGGCGGGTACGAGGGGTACGCCCGGCCGCACCACGATCTCAACGACACCTGGATCCTCCGTGCCGGCGTTTGGCAGCTGATCACGCCGCCGATCTCTCCCTCCCCGAGGGAGGAGGCAGCGTTCGCGACCGATCCCACCACGGGCTGCCTCCTCATGTTCGGGGGCCTCAACGACTCCTCGCACCAGGCGCTGGGCGACACGTGGGGGTTCTGCGGGACGAGTTGGGCCTCCCTCAGCGTCACCACGTCGCCCTCGCCTCGTTACGGAGCGGCCGCCGCGACCGATCTTTCCTGCAGCTGTGTCCTGCTTTTCGGAGGGCGAGTTAGCACGAGCGGCGCCGTCCTCGGGGACACCTGGAGGTTCTCTAGCGGCCTCTGGACGCAATCCTCTCCGGGGACCTCCCCACCGCCCCGGCTCGGAGCCCAGATGGCGTGGAACAACGCGAACCAGAGCGTCTTGCTCTTCGGGGGCTCGAACGGGTCCGCCGGTTCGACCTTCAACGACTCCTGGAGCTACTCGTCGCTGGCATGGCACCCGTTGACGCTCGGCGCTTCACCGCCGTCGCGCACGGAGTTCGGCCTGGCGGGTCTTCCGGGCGCGGGAGGTGTTCTCCTCACCGGAGGCGAGGCGAGCGGAACCTACTACAACGATACCTGGCAGTTCACCGCGGGCGCCTGGACCCAGCTGACGATCGTCGGGGCTCCTCCGGCCCGGAGCGGCCTCGGCGTCGCCTACGATGCCGCGGACAACTACCCGATCCTCTTCGGCGGGGAGAACGCGAGCTCGCTCCCCGCGATTTGGTACGGGGAAAGCTGGGTGTTCGGAGGCTCGCAGGTGCGGTTCGACGAGGTCGGGCTCTCGCCCGACACCATTTGGCTCGTGAGCTTGAACGGCTCGACCAACCTCTCCACCACCTCCACGGTGGGGTTCGTGGTCGGCAACGGCTCCTACACGTACACGGTCGGCCTCGTGACGCCCAACGCCTACGGAATCCGCTACGCGCCGGCGCGACCCGCTGGATTGATCCACGTGCACGGGTCGGCAACCCGCGTCCCCGTGGTCTTTGGCGAGCAGTTCTACCTGCGGACCGCTGTCACTCCG
>JAKIWX010000107.1 GCA_022749845.1 Thermoplasmata archaeon | reverse complement strand
GCAGGAAACCGATCAGAGTCGGCTCCTCCAACAGGAGCCTCACCCCTTGTCGTGCAGTTTGGAACGGACTCGGCTGCTGGTAGGGTTCGACCTGCCTCGGCTTGGCTGGATGCACGTGGATGGGCGGCAGAGCATCTTCGATCAACAGGGAAGAGTAGATGACCATTCTTCGAGTTTCATCTCGATTCCACCGCGAGAGTTGGTACCGGAGCGGGCAGGCCGGAATGACATTGCCGCGGGCAGGGCAGGCTTCAAGTACGGCACCCGTCGTCCCCGCCCACCCGAGGTGAGCTAGTTGCCGAGCGAGGCAGTTCAAATCAATCCGTTCGAGACGGCGAAGCGCCAGGTCGACATCGTCTGCGACCTCATCGGCATCAACGGCGGCATCCGGGAGATGCTGAAGTATCCGAAGCGAGAACTCTCCGTCAACTTCCCTGTGCGGATGGACGACGGGAGCTACCGCGTCTTTAGCGGCTACCGCGTCCAGTACAACATGGCCCGCGGCCCGACGAAGGGCGGCATACGCTACCACCCGAACGTCACGCTCGATGAGGTGCGGGCGCTGGCGGCCTGGATGACCTGGAAGTGCGCCGTCGTGAACCTGCCGTACGGGGGCGCGAAGGGCGGGGTCATCTGCGACCCGAAGCACATGAGCCCGGGAGAGCTCGAGCGGCTCACGCGCCGCTACGCGAGCGAGATCGCCCCGCTCATCGGGCCCGAGATGGACATCCCGGCCCCCGACGTGTACACCGACTCGCAGACGATGGCCTGGTTCATGGACACCTACTCGATGCTGAAGGGCTACTCTGTCCCTGGCGTCATCACCGGCAAGCCGATCTCCCTCGGAGGGAGCGAGGGGCGCGGCGAGGCGACGGGCCGGGGCTGCGCCTACGTCATCCGGGAGGCCGCGCCGCACGCGAAGGTGAAGGTGAAGGGCGGCACGGTCGCCGTCCAAGGGTTCGGCAACGCCGGCAGCGTCGTGGCGAAGATCCTCGCCGAGGAGCAGGGCGCGAAGATCGTCGCTGTCTCCGACTCGCGCGGCGGGGTGCACAGTCCGGCCGGGCTCGATATCCCGGCGCTCGAGGCTCACAAGGCGAAGACGGGCTCGGTGGTCGGCTTCGCGGGCACGAAGCCGGTCACGAACGAGGAGCTGCTCGAGCTCGAGGTCGACATCCTGATCCCCGCGGCGCTCGAGAACCAGATCACCCCGAAGAACGCGGACCGGATCCGGGCGAAGATCGTGGCGGAGGCGGCGAACGGGCCCACCACGCCGGACGCGGACCAGGTGCTCTACGAAAAGGGGATCACCGTGCTGCCGGACGTCCTCGCGAACGCGGGCGGCGTCACGGTGAGCTACTTCGAGTGGGCGCAGGACATCCAGGGATTCTTCTGGACCTTGAAGGAAGTCAACGACCGGCTCGAGCGCGTGATGGTGTCGTCGTACGCCGGGGTCCAGGCGGAGGCGCAGAAGCGCAAGGTGCACAACCGCACGGCCGCCTACGTGGTCGCCATCTCTCGGGTCGTCGACGCGATCCGCCGCCGCGGGGTCTTCCCGTAGTCCGCGGCGCCCCGTGGCGGAGTATCCGCGCTGCCGGCTCACCACCTGGTCCGAGCTCGAGGGGTGGGTCGAGCGGATCGCGAAGGAGATCCGCCGCCGCGACCGGGTCCCGGACACGTTCGTCGCGCTCACGCGCGGCGGCTGGGTGCCCGCGCGCCTCCTTGCCGACCGCCTCGGGGTGAAGCGGCTCCTCGCGCTCCGCGCCCAGCATTGGGGGCTCACCGCGACCCCGACCGGCGCGGCGGAGCTTGCCGACCGGCTCACGACCCCGATCGACGGGGCGACGGTGCTGCTCGTCGACGATATCACGGACACGGGCGATAGCCTCCGGCTCGCGGCGCGGCACATCGAGGAGCTCCGGCCGAAGAGTCTCGAAAGCGCCGCGTGCCTGCACATCGGCCACTCCACGTTCCGGCCCACCTACATCGGCGAGGAGATTCCCCGGGACGCTTGGGTGTGGGTCGTCTTCCCCTGGAACTACTGGGAGGATCTGCGCGCCCTCTCGGGCAAGGCGCTCGCGGAAGGCGGCGATGCCGCCGGCGTACGCAAGATCCTCGGGGAGCGCTGTGGCCTCGACGTGCCGGAAGCGGACGTCGCGCGGGCGCTCGCCGAAG
Organism: Thermoplasmata archaeon; assembly: GCA_022749845.1. Lineage (GTDB taxonomy): Archaea > Thermoplasmatota > Thermoplasmata > Lutacidiplasmatales > UBA184 > JAKIVR01. The sequence goes on along the minus strand of JAKIWX010000107.1, from coordinate 2,773 downwards.
CCGCGCGGAGCGGCTAACCCGGACTCACTTCGGGCGTCGACTCCTCTTCGGCGCCCGCGCGTCCGCGGACGTACTGCGAGAGGAGCGCGGCGACGAGGGTGAGCGCAAAGCCGCTCGAGAAGGTCGCGATGAGGATCCAGAGCGGCGGCGCGAGCGCCGTGCTCTCGAAGAAGGCGATCATGCTCACGACCCCGTAGGAGAGGAGCCCGAGCCCGACGATCGAGATGGTCACGATCGGGTAGCCCGCCCCCACCTTCCGGACCGAGAGGTACCGCCGGAGCGCCCGGCCGCTCTCCCACACCTCGCCGCCCACGAACCACCACAGGAGGCCGGCCCGCACGAACAGGAGGAGCCGCGCCACGGGGGAGGAGCCGCCGGTACCGGCGTACTGGTTGTAGCCGAGGAGGAACCCGATGCTGACGAGGGCGAGGGAGACGAGGGCGAAGCCGAAGGCGACGGAGCCCTGGCGAATGTCGGAGGAGGCCGAGCGGAGCGAGTCGATGATCATCTCGTCGATGTCGAACGTCCAAAGGACGAGGTAGACGCCGGCGGCGACGAGGAGGGTGACGAGCCCCCACCAGACGACCCCCGCGGCCGCGGCGAGACCGAGCCCGATAAACAGGAGCGCGAGCGGCAGCACCGTCTTCGTTCGGAACTTGGGGTCCTTGAGCGCCCGGAGGATCGTGTAGTACGTCGACTCGATGCTCTGGCTCTGGCGCACGTAGACGCGGTGCACGCCGTCGATGCGCACCCGCGAGGCGAGGATGGGGAACAGGTACTCGTCCTCCGCTCCGTCGGAGATGAGGTGGGCGGTGCTCGTGGGGTGGTCCTTCAGCACCTGGTCGAACTGCTCGGCGACCTTCCGGTCGGAGAGGATGCCGACCTTCGGCGAGCCGGTGAGGACGACGATCTCCGACTCGTCCCCGTGCCGCCGGAGCTCGTCGAGAAGATGCACTCCCGCGTACATCGCGTTCGTGTCGGAGTCGCCGGGGTCGGCGATCCCGAGCTTCGCCGCCGCCTCGAGCACGGCGGCGCGGCCGACGACCGGTCCGGGAACGCCGGCCTTCCGGCCGAGGTCGTCGTCACGGTCGACGCAGACGACGAGCCTCATGGTCCGTACATGGGCCGCCGGGGCTTAAGTCGCATGGGTAGCTCGGAGCGCTACTTCGTCCTCGCGAGCGTTGGCGTTATACGCCGTGCGCCTCACCTCCGATCGATGCCCGAGCTCCCGGACAAGCGCGAGGCGTTCATCGACTGGTACCTCGCGGTCGTGGAGCTGAGCGAGCTCACCGACAAGCGCTACCCCGTGAAGGGGATGAACGTCTGGACCCCGTACGGATTCCTCGCCCGGCGCCGACTCGACCGGGTGATGGAAGAGGAGATCGAGGCGACCGGCTCGCGGCCGGTCGAGTTCCCGGCCCTCATTCCCGAGACGGAGTTCGCGAAGGAAAAGGAGCACATCAAAGGGTTCGACGCGCAGGTCTACTGGGTGACCCGCGGCGGCACGACCCCGCTCGACGTCCCGCTCGTCCTGCGCCCCACGAGCGAGACCGCGATGTACCCGATCTTCGCGCTCTGGGTCCGCTCCCACCAGGACCTGCCGCTCAACGTGTACCAGATCGTGAACACCTTCCGGTACGAGACGAAGACGACCCGGCCGTTCCTCCGGGTGCGGGAGATCCACTTCTTCGAAGAGCACACCTGCCAGCTCGACGAGGCGCGGGCGAGCGAGCGGGTGGCGAGCAACCTTGCCGCCTTCGGCCGCATGGCCGCGCGTTTCCAGCTCCCGTACCTCGCGATCCGCCGCCCCGACTGGGACAAGTTCCCGGGCGCCTTCTACTCGGTCGCCCTCGACATCCCGGTGGGTGGGGCGCGCACGCTCCAGATCGGCTCGATCCACCACTACCGGGAGAACTTCTCCCAGCCGTACGGGATCCGGTACGAGGACCCGACCGGCGAATCCAAGTTCGTCCACCAGACGACCTTCGGCCTCTCCGAACGGCTCCTCGGGGCGATCGTTGCCGTGCACGGCGACACACGAGGCGTCGCCTTCCCGGTGGACATCGCCCCCTACCAGGTGGTCGTCGTCCCCGTGCCGTCGGCAAAGGGCGGCGACCCCACTCCGTTCGCCCGCGAGCTCGGGGAGGAGCTCCGACGCGGGGGGGTCCGGGTGCACTTGGACGATCGGGCCGACCGGCCGGGGGCGAAGTACTACTACTGGGAGTCCCGAGGGCTCCCGCTCCGGCTCGAGGTGGGTCCGCGGGAGGCGGAGGCGAAGACGGCGAGCGCCGTGAGCCGTCTCGGCGACCGTCGCACGATCTCCCGGGCGGAGCTTGTCCCGGGGGTTCGGAGCGCCCTCGCCGCGTACGATGACGCGCTCGGTGCGAAGGCTCGCAGCGCGTTCGCCGAGGCGTTCTCGCTCGCGAACACCCTCGAGGAGCTGAAGGGCTCGACTACGGTACGCTTGATCAGCTGGTGCGGAACGCCCGAATGCGGGCACCGTATCGAGGAAGCGATCGACGGCGCGCTCCTAGGCACGCTCGAAGGCGCGCCGCCGATACCTCTCCCAGCACCGGGCCCGTGCGTCGCTTGCTCGCGCACGGAGTCCACCGTGTGGTCGGCGGCGGGTCGGCCGCTGTAGCCGGGGCGGCTACGGGCGCGGTGCGTGGCCGCCGGGGGGCAGCGGAGGCGTGGGCGGGTTGGGCGTCATGAGCCACATGCCGGCGAGGCCGAACAGGAGCAGCACGATGACGACAGCGTACACGCCGTTGTC
>JAKIWX010000106.1 GCA_022749845.1 Thermoplasmata archaeon | reverse complement strand
TGGAGGTGGGGGGGCGGCGCGAGCCGGAAACCTGCGCCGTACTCCGAAAAGCACCGCGCCCGCTCCGAGGAACATGAGACCCACGCCCAGCCAGCCCTTGAGCGCAGGCTCCGTAAGGGTGACCGAGAGGGAGACTCCGCCGCCCGTGCGGTTCGGGGGGAACCCCCCTTTCGCGAGGATACCGTACGAATGCCCGGCGGCCACCTGTTCGTCCGTGCTCCCGACGGACGAGGTCGCCGAAACCCCGATCGGTCGACACGAGCCCCCGTCCGAGCCGGGAGAAACCCCGCAATCGTAGAGGGTGAAGTTGTAGGGAGGACATGAGGGTCGGAGGACGTCAGCCGCAGCAAGGCAACTCTCTCCCCAGCTGAGGTGAAGTCGCAGGGGAGTGGGAAACAGTTCGGAGTTGGCCGTGACGGTAAAATTGAGCACGCTTCCGTCCGAAAGGACCGAGTTTGTCAAGCTTCTGGTCTCGATCGGAACGAGTAGGAGTCCAGCTCCGAGCAGAAGGACGGCGACCCCAACGGCAACGATTCGTCGGTCCATGCGCTCAGTTACCGCTCGGCCGGGGGGCATGCGAACTGCCAGCATCCACTAGGCGCACCCGGGGGATGAGACCTCGCCGGAGCTGCGTGGCCCGGCAACTGGGCTAGGGCTAGCCTCCACGAGCCCATGCACTTCGGCATGCCGCAGCGGTTTCCAACCTGAGGCGGCAGAGGGAAGCGGGTTCAAACTCCGCCATCGCCGACTGGTTTCAACCCTGCGAAGGGCGTGGTACCATCAAGCGCGGGAAGGCCGGCCGCAGCGTAGGTGGGACTGGCCAGATTTGAACTGGCGTCTCGGAGTCCCGAACCCCGAAGGATGGACCAAGCTACCCCACAGTCCCGACCGGGCCGCTCGGCTCGCGCACCGAGCCTCGGTATATGAGCCCGGGGGGCTGAAACCCGCGGCCGTCGTGGTGTTTCGCAGTTCGCTGGGGCGTTGATGTAGGCCGGGGGCGATTGCTCCAAGGTGAACGCCGGCGGCACTCCCCCGTTCCCGGGGCTTGCCCCGCATCCCTCGATCTCGTACGAGATCCCCGGGCTACGCGAGGACCCGACGCTTTGCCTGCGATGCCGCGCGGCGCAGGGACTTTGCGGGAAGCCGGTCTGTCCCATCCTCCTGCGGTACGATGCGTTCGCCAAGACCCTCCCGATGACCTCGAGCAAGGAGCTCGAGGGGACCTCGCCTCCGGCGCTCTTCATCGGAAGGTTCGGCTGGCCGAAGGTCTCCGTGGGCCCGCTCCTCGCTCCCGAGCACGGGGACACCCGGCTCCTGGACCACCCCGAGAAGTGGGTAGGCCGGCCCGTCGCCGAAGTGGTGGCGATGCGGACCGGGCTCATCCGCGGAACGCGGAGCGCGAGGGTCGAGTCCGCCAGTCGACCGGACGCCTACCTTGAAGCGCTCCAACTCCTCAGCCTCGCGGCGGAATCTCCCGAAGCGGAAGCGAACTTCCGGCGCGCCCCCCGCGCCCGCATCTCGCTCTCCGACACCGCCCCGCCGTTCGGTCCTTCCGCGCCGCTCGAGTCCGTGCGCCTCGACGTACGTCGCGTCGACGCGCGGCTCGAGAAGATGAGCTCCGACGTCCACGCGCCGGCCCGCACGGGGGTGGAGGAGCTGTACTCGAGGTCCGTTCCCGTGAGCCGTATCCAACGCGCGTTCAGCGCGGGGGTGCTGGGCCGTCAGCGCCGGCGACGGTTCGTGCCGACCCGATGGTCGATCACCGCGGTGGACGACCTTCTCTCCCGGGCGAACCTCGAACGGGTCCGGGAGCTCCCCGAGCTCTCGGAGATACTCCTCTACCGGTACACGGCGCTCGACAACCGCTGGCTGATCGTCCTGCTCCCGGGCGCTTACCGCTACGAATCGATCGAGGCGTGGTACCCGAACACCCTGTGGAACCCGAGCTTCACCGACCTCGTCATCATGGGGGACTCGGAAGGGCACGACGGTCGGACCACGTACGCCAGCATCGGCGGCTGCTACTACGCGGCCCGCCTCGCCACGAGCGAGGGGCTCCTCCAGCTCCGGCGGCAGGCCGGAGTGGTGGTGCTGCGGGAGGTGCACCCGGGGGAGATCCTCCCGCTCGGGGTGTGGAACGTGCGGGAGCACGTGCGTGCCGCGCTGCAAGAGACTCCGGAGCACCTTCCGTCCCTCGATGCGCTCTTCGGGCGCGTGCGCGAGTCGTTCGCGATCGAGCTTCCCCGGTGGGTCCGGGCGAGCTCGCTCCTCAAGGACGCCCGCTACCAGCGACGTCTCGAGGAGTTCGATCCCCCCGCGGCCGGCGGGGCGATGTTGCTCTCGACCTAGCCGCTCACCGGCGAGCCGCAGGCGTGGCAGTAGGCGTCCTGCGGCTCGACCGGGGCACCGCAGCGCGGACATCGGTGGCTCGTGAGGGACGCACCGCAGGCCCGGCAGAACTTCTCGTTCCCCCGGAGCTCGTGCCCACACTGGACGCAGCGTGCGGCGGCGGCCTCGGGGGGCTCCTCGTCCGAAGCGGACTCTGTCGCCGAGGCCGACGTGGCCCCAAGGCTCACTGCTTCGACCATCGAGCCCAGGTGGCGACGAGCGCGCAGCGCGGTAGTCCAGGCCTCGGGGTACTGCTTCGCTTCGAAGGAGCTCTTCGCCTCCGCACGGAGGTTGCGGACCTCCGCGAGCCTCGGGTCGGTGGAGTTCGCCCCCTCGGCACGCTCGATCTCCTGGTCGAGAAGTGTCAGCGTGAAACGCGCCTCCACGAGGCCCTTGGGGAGCTTGGCGGGGGCGGCGACCGCAGCTCCCCTGGGCTCAGGCCCGCTGCGGTGGGTTCCCGGGGGCGCGACTCGGGTTGCGAGAGGATCCGCGAACGAGCTCGAGGCTTCGGCGCGAGCCGGGACGGGGGCGCCGACCGCGGAGCGTGATTGAACGAACTTCAACTGGTCGCGAGCGTCCTCCGCCATGTGCAGCGCGGCCGCGTGCTCGCGGTGGTCGTACTTCTCCTCGGCGCGGTCGAGCTGTCCCTGGATGCCAGCAACATCGTACCCTAGCGAGGCGAGATGGCTCGCGCTCGCGCGGGTGATGCGGATCTGGTTGAACGCGCGGTCCTGGGGCGGGACCTTCACCTCCCCGGCGAGGATCTGGGCGCGCCGCCGAAGGGTGAACCGCCATAGGGCGTACACTCCGCCCAGGAGGAAGGTCGAGCCCACCAGGAACACGAGTATTGTCTCGTCAACCATCGAAACGCTCGGTCGGAGCGCCGCGGGCGATCCGCCCGTCGGTGCTGCCCGTACGATGCGATGTTCGTCTATTTAGTCCCCCACGGAGCCGTCCAGCGTCGTCCAACCCTGTCCCGCGCGACGGGAAAGGGCGCAGGGGGCGCGTCCCGGAGGACGGGGGCCTAGAACACCGTCAGCTTGTCGGTGAGCAGCCGCTGCGGGATCGTCCCGATCTTGTCGAACCAGTCGTTCGCCACGGAGAGCGCATCGGCCTTCACCTGGGAGAGTTTCACTCCGTCCGCGGGCAGCAGCTGGAGGCTCGCCACCTGCGGCTCGTCGACCGGCTTACCAATCTGCGAGAGGATCCGGACGTGGACCTCCTTCACATTGCCCCGCGTCTCCTTCACGATGTCGTTCGCGATGAGCGTCGAGAGTAGGTTGTAGATCTTTCCCACGTGGTTCACGGGGTTCTTCCCGGCGGTCGCCTCGAGGCTCATCGGCCGGCACGGCGTGATGAGGCCGTTCGAGCGGTTGCCGCGGCCCACGGAGCCGTCGTCCCCGGCCTCCATCGAAAGACCCGTTACGGTGAGGTAGAAACGGCCGAGCTCGGGGTCGTCGGCGGTGTTCACGTTCACTTCGACCGGCTTCGCGGTGATCTTGGCCGCCTGCTCGAGCAGGCGTTCCTGAATCTCCTGGCAGACGCTCGCGTACTCGACGGCGTCCTTGATCTCGGAATCGACGAGCGCGGCCGCGACAGTGAGCCGCACGCGGTCCCCCGCGCGGTAGCCCATCACCTTGACATCCTCGCCCAGTGCGGGGAGCTTCTTCTTCAACTTCCCGGTGAGGAATTTCTCGCTCTCGAGCACGAGCCGCTCGGTGTTCGAGAGGGGAGCGAACCCAACCCCAAAGGACGTGTCGTTGGCGAGCACCTGCTTCTGCTCGAAGACGCCGCGCAGGTCCACCGAGCCTTGGCCGATCTTGCAATCAAATTCAACGTGCTTGTCGACGTCCAGGTGGGAGCAGACGGAGCCGACGTACTCCTTCGCAGCGTCGAGGGAGACCTGGCGGAACGGGAGCTTCTCGCCGTCCACCTCCGTCGTCGCCCGGCCGACGAGCAGGATGTAGATGGGGCTCGTCACCTTGCCACCGCCGAACTTCGGCTCGGAGGCGCCGCCGACCACCTGCGTCTCGTCGGTGTTGTGGTGGAGGATCCGGCCGAACTCGTCCAGGTACAAGCGGGAGAGGGCGCGGCTCACGCTCTCCGAGATGCCGTCCGCGATCGAGTCCGGGTGGCCGATCCCCTTGCGCTCGACGAGCTCGATCGCCTGGCTTTCGATGTGGGTCGAGCAGAGGGGCTCCACCTGAACATTCCGGGGCATCGTAGGTCACTCGGCGCCGGCGGAGCCGGGGGCGGGGATAAGAGTTGCGTCGATTCGCAGTGCGCCGGCGAGAGGACGCTCTGCGCAACCCCGGCCGGAGCGCGTTCTGGCCCCTTGCCGCGCGGCTAGCCTACCGCCCGGAGCCGCTTCACCTGGTAGGGGCCCGCCTGCTCGAAACCGAGGCGCCGGTAGTATCCCCGGGTTCCCACGGCGCTCGTGACGTAGAGGCGCTCCCAGCCACCGGTCAACGCCTGCTCGAGCGCCTCGGCCACAAGCCTGCGGCCGAAGCCACGGTGCTGAAGCTCGGAGGAGCCGTGAGCATCCTGTCCCACCGGCACTTCGACGCCCAGTACCTTGAGTTCTCGAATGACGGGGCCCCCGAGC
>JAKIWX010000105.1 GCA_022749845.1 Thermoplasmata archaeon | reverse complement strand
GCTGGACGGAACGCTTTATAGGTCGTCCCGGTTCGGCCCGTCCCGTGGAAATCGAGCTCCGCGAGAAGATCGCGGGGGAGGTCGTGCTCTCGCCCCATCCGGGCCGCACGCTGCGCAAGTGGCGCGAGGATTTCGGAGTTTCGCAGCGGGACCTCGCCCGAAGCCTGTCCACCGTTCCGTCGGTGGTCTCCGACTACGAGTCCGAGCGTCGGGCCAGCCCGGGCGCCGCGTTCATCCGGAAGTACATCGATGCCCTCATGGCCGTGGACAGCCACACGGGCGGGAAGGTGGCCCAGCGCCTCGGCCTGCGAACTCATTCGGACGGAGTGCTGGCGCTGCGCGAGTTCTCGGTTGCGATCCCGCTCCGGACCCTGGCAGATCGCCTAGATGCCAAACCCGTCGGCCACGTGGACATCCATCGAGACATCCATGGCTACACGCTCCTCGACGCACCTCGCGCGATCCTTTCCATCGATTCTTCCCGGTTCGTGGAGGTCTACGGTTGGACCACACAGCGAGCGCTCATCTTCTCGAACGTGAAGTACGGCCGCTCCCCCATGGTCGCTATCCGTGCCCACCCGCTGAAGCCCGCCGCCGTCATCTTCTCGAACCCCGGCCGCGTCGACGCGCTCGCGATCCGGTTGAGCGAGGTCGAGAACATCCCTCTCCTCACCACCCCGCTCGGTGCCCCCGAGGTGCTGGGGCGGCTCGAGGAGCTGTAGGAGGAACCGAAGTCGATGAAGGCCGGGATCGTAAGCTACGGGGCCTACGTGCCGCGGTACCGGATCACGCCCACGGAGATCGGGAAGGTCTGGGGGGTGGACGGCGCCGGCATGGGCGTCGCGCTCAACGTCCACCGAAAGTCGGTACCCTCCCCCGACGAGGACACCATCACGATCTCGACCGAGGCGCTCCGCGTCGCCCTCGCCCGGGGCGGTATCGATCCTCAGGAGCTCGGAGCCATCTACGTGGGGAGCGAGTCGCACCCGTACGCCGTGAAGCCCACCGCGACCGTCGTCGCGCAGGCGGTCGGTGCGACACCGAACCTTACGGCCGCGGACTTCGAGTTCGCCTGCAAGGCCGGCACCGCGGCCATCCAGACCTGCCTGGGTCTCGTCGGGGCCGACATGGTCCGCTACGGGGTCGCCATCGGCTCCGATACGAGCCAGGGTGCCCCGAGCGATGCGCTCGAGTACTCGGCGAGCGCCGGCGGCGCGGCCTTCATCATCGGCCGGGAGAAGGTCATCGCGCGGGTCCTCCACACGGTGAGCTACACCACCGACACTCCCGACTTCTGGCGTCGGGAGGGACAGCGCTACCCGAGCCACAGCGGGAGATTCACGGGGGAGCCCGCCTTCTTCCGCCACGTCACCGAGTGCGCGCGCCGCATCATGGACGTCGCCTCCACGACACCCGCCTCGTACGCGCACGTTGTCTTCCACCAGCCGAACGGCAAGTTCCCCACCCGCGTCGGCAAGCAGCTCGGGTTCACCGAGGCGCAAATGGAGCACGGCCTCGTCACGCCGTACATCGGCAACACCTACTCCGCGGCCGCGCTCATTGGCCTCTCGAACGTGCTCGACCACGCCCGACCGGGGCAGCGGGTGCTGGTCGTCGGCTACGGGAGCGGCGCGGGCTCCGACGCCTTCGACATCGAGATAACAGACGACATCGACCGGTACGACCGGTCGGTGGGGCTGCCGGTCGAAGCGTTCCTGCACGGCGGGGTCGAGATCCCCTACGCCGTGTACGCGAAGTTCCGAGGTAAGATCCACCTGGGAGGCAGCTAGTGCGCGACGTCGCCATCCTCGGCGTCGGGATGACGAAGTTCGGCGAGCTCTGGGACCGCTCCTTCCGCGAGCTCGGGATCGAGGCGGGGTTCCAGGCGCTCGTCGACGCGAAGCTCTCCTCGAAGGACCTGGGGGCGCTCTACCTCGGGAACATGGCGAGCGGCTCGCTCATCGAACAGGAGCACATCGCCCCGCTCCTTGTCGACTACGCGGGGCTCTCGGGCCACCACCTTCCGGCGATACGTGTCGAGGCGGGGGGGGCGAGCGGTGCCGTGGCCTTGCACCAGGGATACCTCGCGGTCGCTAGCGGCGCGTACGACTTTGTCGTCGTCGGCGGCGCGGAGAAGCTCACCGACGTCCCGGACGTCACGGCGAACCGGATCACGGGCGCGACCGCCGACCAGGAGTGGGAGAGCGTCTTTGGCGCGACCCTCCCCGGGCTGTGGGCGCTCATGGCGCGCCGGCACATGTACGACTTCGGAACGACGCGCGAGCAGCTGGCCCAAGTCCCTGTGCACATGCACGAGATGGGCTCGCGCAATCCGAACGCCCACTACCGGAACAAGATCACCCTCGAGCAGGTGCTCTCCGCAGGGCCGGTCGCCGAGCCGCTCGGGGTCTTCGACTGCGCCCCGCTCTCCGACGGCGCGGCGGCGGTCGTGCTGGGACCGCTCGACCGGGCCCGCAAGTTCACCGACACGCCGGTGCAGATTCGCGCGAGCGTCGTCACGAGCGATACGATGGCGCTCCATCACCGGACGAGCTTCACGCGCCTCGACTCCACCATCGTCGCGGCGAAGCGCGCCTTCGCCCAGGCGCGACGCCGTCTGACCGACGTGAACGTCGCGGAGATCCACGACGCCTACTCCATCAGCGCGCTGCTCGCGCTCGAGGACATCGGCTTCTCCGAGAAGGGGGCGGCGGGCCGCGAGCTCGCCGAGGGAAAGTTCGCGCTCGGGGGCACGCCGACGGTGAACTCGTCGGGCGGACTCAAGGCCCAGGGCCGGCCGTTCGGTGCCGTTGGGGTCGCGCAGGCCGTCGAGATCGTGCGGCAGTTGCGGGGAGAGGCGAAGGAGCGCCAGGTGAGCGGGGCGCAACTCGGGCTTGCGCACGACGTGGGCGGGACGGGCGCGACGAGCGTCGTACACCTCTTCGAGAGGGCGAACTAGGGGCACCATGTCGATAGCACGTTTCTGGCGCGAGACGCCGCGGCGGTACAACCTGGGCGGAAGCCGCTGCTTGAACTGCACCAACGTCTACTTCCCGCCCCGGGCGGTCTGTCCATCCTGCACCGCGCACCGGCAGTCGCTCGGCAAGATGGAACCGTTCCAGCTCTCGGGCGAGGGGGAGGTGATCTCCTACACCATCGTCCACGACCCGGCGGAGGGGTTCGAGATGCAAGTGCCGTACGCCCTCGCGCTCGTCCGGACTCCCGAAGGACCCGTGCTCACGGGCCAGGTGGTCGACATCTCCCCCGAGGAGGTGCGGATCGGCCTTACGGTCCGGGCGACGTTCCGGAAGCTCCGCGAGGAAGGGAAGGCGGGCGTGATCCACTACGGCTACAAGTTCACGCCCTCGCAAGCCGCGCCGAGCCCCGACCGACGGGGCGCGGTGGCGGAGTCGGTCGCGGAACCGACCGCGACGGGAAACGCCGCGACGTGAACGAGACGAAACGGCCGCCCGAGCCCCGCCCTGCGCCGGGCGACGCCGAGTACTCCGACGGGTACATCCAAGGGTATGCGGAGGGCCTACGAGAGGGGCTGCGCGAGCTCTTCGTCCACGCGTCTCAGGGCCACACGCCTGCTGAGCTGCGGGTGCTCGTGAAGAGCCGCATCGCACGCATCCCCGAGGATGTGGAGCTCAAGCGCCGACAGCTGCTCGCTCCGCCGAGGAAGAGCGGATGGGAGACGCTTCTCAAACCGCCGGCCTCGGCGAGCGTAACCCAAGCCGGGGTTGCCGTCGCTGGCCTCCCGGACTGGACGCCGGGCCGAGCGTTCCTGTTCCGAGAGGAACGACCGCGGAGCGCCGTCCGGTTCGCGCAGGCGCGCGCTAGTGCGCATGCGAGGGTACTCTGGGTGAGCCTCGACCCACCTCCCGCGCTCGGGATCGAGGAGGCGAAGGTCGAGTGGCTTCGACCGGGTGCCACCCGACCGGGCGAGGAGGCCGCCGAGGGGATCGCGGCACCGGGAGGGATCGCCGGGCGGATCCAGGAACGCGGTGCGGAGGGCTCGCTCCTCGTCTACCTCGACGCGCTCGAGTACCTGCGGACGGAGTACGGGACCGAGCTCACGCTCCGCTTTGCGAGCTGGCTCGCGCAGTGGGTCGGCGGCAGCGCCTCCACGGTGATCGCCTCCGTGGACGAAGCGACGCTACCGGAGCCCGACCGTCGACGGCTCCAACGTTCGTTTCATATCCTCGCCTAGGGAGTTTCGACCGGGGAACCACGCGTGGAGATCGCATTCTTCACGGACAGCTACCTTCCGACGCACGACGGGGTAGCCAAGGAGACGCACGCGCTCGCCCGGGCGATACGACGCCTCGGGCACGATGTGAGCGTCTTCACCGCCGAGCCCGCGGGACCACCGGTCCCGAAGGAGGAGGAGATCGACGGCGTGCCCGTGTTGCGGACCCGCTCCATCCCCGTGCCGTTCTACGGCGAGTACCGCTGGGCGCTCTTCCCGTTCCGGAGGCTCAAGCGCCGGCTCGAGGGACGGGTCGAGGTGGTGCATCTGTTCTCGCAGGGGATGATGGGCAACGCCGGACTTCTCATCGGACGTCGACTCCACCGGCCGGTGCTCGGCACCTTCAACACCGACATCTACGCCATGCGAACGAGCTTCCCGCGGACGTATCCGGTGCGGCTTTTCTTCCGGGTCGCTCGCCTCTGGACGCTTGGGCTGTACTACCGGTGCGACCTCACGACCGCCCCCTCCGCCCACGCCCGGGACGCGCTCCTCGCGCACGCGAGGAAACCGTGGCGGCGACCGGTCGAGGTCGTCGAGAACGGCGTGGAGCTCGACCGGTTCCATCCCGGCATCACCCAGCCCGATTGGCGGGAGCGCTGTGGGCTGGGGAACGCCCCGCTCGTCACCTTCCTGAGCCGTCTCACGTCCGACAAGGGGGTCCATCGGTTCCTCGACGCCATCGAGCGTCTCCCGGACACGAGCCCATTCTCGGTCGTCGTGGGAGGCGTGGGCCCCGAGGCGGACTCCCTTCGCGC
>JAKIWX010000104.1 GCA_022749845.1 Thermoplasmata archaeon | reverse complement strand
GACGACCGCTCGCCGGCGGAGCCTCCGCCATTCCGCCACGGGGAGGTCGGAGTAGATTCTCCACCCGGTTTGGACGATGGCGAGCTCCGCCGCGTCCAAGGTGGCCCGGAGATTGGGTTCGAGCCGGAAGGAGCTTCCCTGCCCCTTCGCTAGGTCCGGCGGTAGGTCGGCAAGAAACGCCGGGCCCGCCCTCGGGTCGTGAAGCACCACTGTCGCTCCTCGGTGGAGCAGCTGCCGCAGGATCGGGTACGCGCGGGAGTCGCGAACGTCCGAAGTCTCCTCTTTGAAGGCGAGCCCAAGCAGCGCGATGGTCCGTCCCTGAAGGGTGCCCAGGGTCTGCTCCGCTAGGTCGACTACGTGGACCGGCTGGCTCTCGTTCACCGAGAGGACGGCCGCGGGAATCTCGAGCCGCAGCCCCATCTCGCCGGCGCTCGCCAAGAGGGCCTTCAGGTCCTTGGTGAAACAGCTTCCGCCGAACCCGGGCCCGGCGCGGAGGAAGCCCTTCCCCAGCCGCGGGTCCAGTCCTACCGCCGCCATGACCGCGTCCACATCCACGCCGGAGCGCTCCGCAAATCGCGCGATCTCGTTCGTGAAGGATACCTTGGTCGCAAGGAGCGCGTTGGCCGTGTACTTCACGAGCTCGGCTCCGGCCGGAGTGAGGTTGAGCAACTGCGCAGGGAATCGTCGGTAGGCGGCGCGGAGGCTCCGGAGCGTGCGAGCGTCGGTGGTTCCCACGACGATACGGGCGGGGCGGAGCGCGTCCTCGAGCAGCGTCCCTTCCGACAGGAATTCGGGATTGGCTCCGACGCCCAGGCTTCGAGAAGAGCTCCGACCGCTCGCGACGCGCAGGGTCGGCTCGATGACCTTCTCCGTCGTCCGGGGAACGACCGTACTCTTGACGACGAGTGCGCGCCACCCGACAATGGTGCGGAGCGTCTCTCCGAGCTCCTGGCACGCCGCGCGCACGAACGACAGGTCCACCTCTCCGTCCTTCGAGCTCGGAGTGGGGACGGCGAGGAAGACGACCTCGGCCCGTTCGAGCAAGGCTCGCGGAGTATCCGCCACGGAAAGCCGGCCCGAGCGAACCACGCGTGAGAGGGCGGCCTGGAAACCGGGCTCGAAGAACGGGGCCTCGCCCCGCGCGACCACCGCGCGGCGCGCGGGTGCCACGTCGTAACCCACGACGGAGCGACCGTAGTGCGCAAACCCGACCGCCGTGGCAAGTCCCACGTACCCTAGGCCCGCGACGCCGACCGTCCCTAGGGCGTTCGGTTTCCGCGCGGGAGACCGCCGCGTCGTGCGCCGGCCCCGCTTCACGCCTTCCCCTCCCGCACGAGCACCCGGAAGTGCTCCGACGTGCGCGCGAGTCCCTGGGTCAGCGGCACTTTCGGCTCCCACCCGAGCACGCGACGCGCCTTGCGAAGGTCGGGCCGGCGCCGCTCGGGGTCGTCCTTGCCGCGTTCGATGAACACGATGGGCGAGCGCGCACCGGTGAGGCGGCGGATCCGCTTCGCGATGTCCAGAATCGTCGTCTCGCCCCGCGGGTTCCCGAGATTCACCGGGCCGGTGTCGGCGGGGGCTGAGTACAACCGAACGAGCCCCTCGATGAGATCGTCCACGTAGCAGAAGGATCGCGACTGCCGTCCCGAGCCCTGGACCGTGATGGGGGCGCCTTTCCAGCCCTGCACGCAGAAGTTGGAGACCACCCGGCCATCGTCGGGAGCCATGCGGGGGCCGTAGGTGTTGAAGATGCGGGCGATCCGGACGTCGGCTCCTCGCTGCCGCTGCCAGGCCATGCACAGCGCCTCGAGGAACCGCTTGCCCTCGTCGTAGCAGGAGCGAACCCCGATGGGGTTCACGTGGCCCCAGTAGCTCTCCGGCTGTGGGTGGACCTGGGGGTCGCCGTACACTTCCGAGGTCGAGGAGACGAGCACACGAGCTCCGAGCCCTTGGGCGTGGGCCAGGACTTGGGCCGTGCCGAACGCGTTCACTTCGAGGGTCCCGATCGGGTCCGACTCGTACCGGGGGGGTGAGGCGGGCGAGGCGAAGTGGAAGATCGCGTCGGCAGGCGGGAGCCTCAGCTTCCGTCGCAGATCGCCGCGTCGGAACTCGAAGTTCCGATGCCGTTGCGCCAGGGAAAGGTTGTCCAAGTGGCCCGAGGATAGGTTGTCGATGCCGACGACGCTCCATCCCTCGGAGAGCAAACGGTCGGTCAGGTGGGAACCGAGGAAGCCGGCTGCCCCCGTGACGATCGCGCGTCGGGTCACAGCCGGAGGGACCTCAGCATCGGTTCGAGCCGTGGCCGTAGCTCCGGGTCTTTGAGCGCGAAATCGATGTTCGTCTTGAGCCAGATGAATCGATCGCCGATGTCGTAGCGGGTCCCTTGGAAGGTGACGGCGTAGACCCCCTCCTCCTCGGCCAGGAGGTTGAGGGCATCGGTGAGCTGGAGTTCGCCGTTTCGACCCGGTTCGATGCGCCGGATCGCCGCGAAGATAGACGGGGTGAGAAGGTAGGCGCCGGTGATCCCGAGGCGGCTGGGTGCGTCGGCGAGGGCCGGCTTTTCCACGAGGTGTCGCACCGCGTACACCCCGGGACGCTCCTCGGTCCCGTCGACGATCCCGTAGTCGGAGACCTTGCTGTCCGGGACAGGCTCCACGGCGATCACGCTGCGGCGGCCGCCGAGTTCTTCAAACCTACGGGAGAGCTGCGCCAGGAGGGGCGGGTCGCAGACGTTGATCGTGTCCCCGAGGAGGACGCCGAACGGCTCCTTTCCCACGTGGCGCTCCGCGCAAGCGATGGCGTCGGCGAGTCCCTTCGGTTGCCGCTGCCGGACAAAGTGCACCGTTGCACGCTCCGAGAGCCTGTCGAGCTCGACCATCGCGGGGAGCGGTTCGGGGGTGACCAACTCCGGGCTCAGGTCGAAATGATCCTCGACCGCCCGCTTGGTTCGACCGGTGACGATGAGGATATCGTCGGCGCCCGCCGCGACGGCCTCCTCCACGACGTACTGGATCACCGGGCGGTCGACGACGGGGAGCATCTCCTTCGGCATGCTCTTCGTCGCCGGGAGGAAGCGAAGCCCGCGGCCGGCCGCGGGTATCACGACTTTCATGGCGAGAGGCCAACTCGGGCGCGCATAAAGCCGCCGGGGCAAGACTTGAGTGGATACCGGAGGGAGGAGCGAGCCTTCGAAGGCGCGCTAACGCGCGGCGAGTATCTGCTGGCCCACAGCGAGATAGGCGTCGACCATCCGGTCGGCGGTGAACCACTCCTCCGCCCGTTGGCGGCCCGCGAGACCTAGCGCGCGAGCTGCCGGCTCGTTCAAAAGCAACCTCCGGACCGCCGCCACAAGCCGGTCCACATTTCCCCTGAGCACGACGAGTCCCGTTTCCTCGTCGCGCACGAGCTCGGGGATCGCTCCGGAGCCGTACGTCACGACGGGCTTGGAGCACGCCATCGCCTCCAAGGCCACGAACCCAAAGGGTTCGTCCCAGAGTACCGGTGTGACGACCACGTACGACCGGGCCATGAGAGCGCGGAACTCTGCCCGAGGGAGGTACAGTGAGCCGTCCACGACCCCGTCCCCGGCGAAGTTGGTCGCCCGGAACGACACCTCCGGGAACTCAGGCTTGAGGCGTGCTGCCATCGCGTGAAAATCTTTGAACCCCTTGCGCTCGCTGTCGTGTCCGGCGGGGTACAGCACGATCTTCTGTCCTCCATCCCAAGGCGAGGCGGGGATGGTGCGGAGGTCGAGCCCGCTATGGATCGCGTGGACACTGGTGAACCCCACCGATTCGAGGCGCGTTCGCGCGTCCTGGCTCGGCGCGATGAGCGCGGCCGCGGAAGAGAGGAGGAAGTGGCGGGTTCGGAACTTGAGGTACGTCGCCATCGCGACGGGAGCCGGGAGTCGGTTTCCGAACGCGCCGAGCCGAACCGGGGGAGTGCGCGTGGACATGTGCCGGACGCAGGCGATCGGCGACGGGCCCCGGCACGGTCCCTGCCCTTCGATGTAGAGCGTTCCGATGGGACAGGCCGGCCAGTGGATCTGGACACAGCCGATGTACGGAATGCCGCGGGCCTTGCACGCGACCGCGAGCGAGGAATCGAAATCGAAGAACCCGTACACCAGCTGCGGCTGGAATTTCGTCAACAGGCGACAGTAGCGTGCAAACGCGGTGGGGTCAGCATCGAACGGAGACGCGGCCAGCGAGGCGAGCGCCACGCCGGTGCGTCGCCTCCCGGCGACCTCCACCTCGTGCCCCCGCTCTCGGAATCCGGCGGCGAGAGTCTCCGCCGCCACGGGCTCGCCTCCCGGCCATCCGGGTTCCAAAGAAGCGCCCGCCAACAAAATGCGCATGGGTGCTGGTTCGACCGGCTATCCCATTTGACAGTTGCCCGCTCGCCGGAGTGGCAACTCGAGGCGCCTCGGGGACGGTGCAACGGGGGCGGGATGCGCCGCGGATAACGACTGGCGCCTCCGATGGTCGGGCAGGGCCACTGTGTCGAACAGTCTCGGCTCGAGCGATGGTCGGACGGTTCAGAATTCTCAGGTCACGAGCTGGATCCATCGGCCAGCCCGGCGCAGATCCCACCTTTGCTGCCGTTCGGCGCTCGCCTAGTGAGGCACGCTTGCCGGGGTACTCGGCCCCGGTGGGAACCTATCGCGGGGCCGGACGGGCCTATTCGGCTTCCACGTACGAACCGCGCTCGCCCTCAAGTAGGGGCCGGACTTGGCCGCCCGCGCGCGCCGGCGACCCGGCTGGAGCCCGTTGAGCAATCTCGGTTACCTGATCCCCCCTTCATGACGAGTTCCCGAGTCCTCAGCAGCAGCCCCACCCCCCCACTGGCCGGCACCGCAAGCCCGTCGCCTTCGCATCGATTCGAACCCTCGACTTCGGAAGAACGGCGGATGTGATGGCGCGGTCCCAGCGACTCCTCGACCGGATGGTACCGAGCTCGCTGCGTGACAGCCCTCGGTTGAGTCGCTGGCTAGTAGGGTCGCGGAAGTCGTACGACGAGCTCGCCCGCCTGATGCGCCGCTACCGGGTGGAGAACCTCGTAGGGGTC
>JAKIWX010000103.1 GCA_022749845.1 Thermoplasmata archaeon | reverse complement strand
GTCCCGGCCTGACCGCCGCAATCTACAACTGCTCTGGTCCGACCACCGAGAGCTACCCGGTGTACAACCCCGCCACGCTTTCGTTCACCCACGTCAACTACTGGCCCTACACCGAGACGTACTACAAACTCAGCGTCACGCAAGGGGTCCCTTACGTCACTGGACACGATCCGATCGTGGGCAACAAGAACCTGGCCTCCGGAGCTTGCCCGTCCACGCTCCTTCAGGCCAACCTCGCGGACCACACCGCTAGCTACCTGGGCGACTCCGACTTCGGCATTAGCCCATGGAATTCCCACGCGGCAGGGGACGCCGCGCTCACGAACGGCATGAAGGCGCTAGGGGCGACGAACTACAGTCTGACCGCGGGCCTCTACGAGAGTTTCTCGCTCCGGGGGGCGCTCGTCCACGCGCCGACCTGGTCATCCTACCCGGTCGACCCGCTTGCAGGGAAGACAGGGAATCCGGACTACCTGCTACCGCTCAATCCCACCGCGTTCAGCACCGCCGGCACCGGAATCGCTGACAGCGCCGCGCCGGATCCACTGCACGCGCTCGGACTCGAGATCACCCTCACCAGCGCGACCGACCCCACCTGCTTCCCGACCGTGTTCACTCCCCAGTACATCGCTTCCGTAACCCTGACCAGCTCGAGCATCTCGCCGCAGCCGATCATCTACACACCGTACGTCTCCGGCTCGGGCGGCAGCGGATGCGGGTTCCTGAACCTCGGCTCGACCGGATTCACGGCCACGTTCAACGACTACTACTTCCTGCCGGTGGAAAACAGCCAGACGAGCTGGTCGCTCCAGTTTGACCTCTGGCAAAACCAGACGATGACCGCGGAGGGCTCCCATGTAACCGTCGGTCTCTCGGGATCGATGACGAGCCTAGCCCCGGTTTCGACCCCGTCCGGTTCCGGCTTCACCGCGACGGCCCAGCTGATTCCCATGCAGCGAACCCCCGTCATCCTAGAGAACACTAGTGGCGAGCTCCAGAACCTCCCCGGCTACGGCTACCGATACTCGGGATCCTCGAACCAGTTTGAAGCGTTCTTCGTCAACATGGGAACACAGTACACCCCCCCAAGCCCGTACGCTTCTGGGGTGAACTTGATCCTCGAGAGCCAGAGCGCGTACGCCATGACCGCGTTCAACCAGAGCATCGTGACGAACCCTTCGAACAACCAGGTACCCGCAGCGCTCAGCTGTCTTTCCTCTGCCCTGGTCACGACCCGCGGCGCGGGAAGCACCCCGGCGGGAATCAACCAGACCTGGTCGGTGAACCTGACGACCCAATCCCAGCAGAGCTGCGGTACGACCCTCCTCACCGAGCTGCAAGCGGAGAACACCACGGGCGTCGTCGTGGGCCAGTACCGCGCCTTGGGGACCGATCAGGTCGAGCGGCTCGGCCTCGCGCCCGGAACCGTGTACGCGGACCCGTATCAGTCTCCCACGGCGTTCAACAGCCCGATGGGCACGCCCGCCACCAACTGGGTACAGGAGTTCACCACCGCCGTCGTCTCCGCACTGGCGGCCCTCGCGGGGGCCATCGTCGCATTCGCGAACTTCATGGCGCAGCTCGTCACCCTGCTGGCCAAGGCGCTCACCCAGGCGCTTGTCGGCGCCTTCAACGCCGCGGTGACGGGGGTCACCGCCCTGGCGAAGGACGTCGCGAACCTCTGGAACTGGATCCTAACCGCCATAGCCGCGATCTTCGCCGCGGTGGCCACCGCAATCGAGAATGCCCTGCTCTCAGCGATGAAGTCGCTGGGCGTTGGGGTCGCGAACGATGTGCTCTCGTGGTTGGAGGATGCGGGCCTCATCTCGCTCGCGGAGTACAACGCCGAGATCGCCGACTTCAGTGGCGGCACCATCCAAGCGCCTCGTGCGCACATCCGACCTGCAACCTCCGGCCCGCTGCCCATCTCCCAGGTCATCAGCGACGAGAACGCCTGGGGGGAAACGCTGCTTGCTGTGGCGGCAGGTGTCATCATCGGCGCGGTTGCCGCCTACGCAGCAGCCACGCTGCTGAGCGCAGGATCGATCCCGGCCACTGTGTCCCTACTAAGAACGGTGGCGACCAAGCAGGCGACGCAGTTCCTGGAGACCAAGATCCAGTCGACGCTCACCATCATCGCGGGCGCGTTGACGGATGCGCTGCTGCAGTCGTTCGCCACCAACAGCCCGTCGAACGTCAAGGCCGCGGCCAAGGCGGTCGGCCTCGGGAGCGCGGCAGCCGGCATCCTTGCGGGGTTCCTCACGGTGTTCGGAGATTTCGGCCCCTGGAAGCTCGTGAAAGGTACCAACGTAGGTACGGCGCTCGCATTCTCGATGATGCTCGACATGGTTTCGCTCACCCTCGGTGGGATCGCTTTGACCATGCAACTGGGCTCGGGTCCGTCCGCTGGAGTGATCATCGTAGCTACGCTGGCCCTGGTGATGGGGGTCGCTTCCATAGCCTACCAATCCAGTCTGACTGCGCAAGGGTTCGGTGCCGCGCTGTTCCCCGTGGGGCTCCTGAACACGATCGGGTCGTTCGTGGGCGTGGGGGCGGGTCTCTACACAGCGCTCGCCGCGGACGCGACCATCAACTAGGAAGGGAGTCCGGAAGGGTGTTGCGCTGACCCGACGGAGACCGAATCTCTGGGGGATCCGCGCGACCTCCTTCCGTCCGAAGCGTTCGAATGCCACCGGCGCCTTGGCTGGCCTCGTCAGATGTGATCGCAGGACCCGACTACCGAGAGGCGCTCCTCGCCGCCTACGTGCGCGCCTACCCAGAACTGCGTCAGGAAACAATCCCCTCGAGCGCCCGTCTCGCCCTGCTCGGAGGATCAGAGTCGCTACCTCCGGCGCTTCGGGTGGAGCTCGAGCAGACTTGGAGCTACCCCGAGCTTTTCGGTAGCCGACACGGAAGACCTTGGCAGATATCACCAATGTTTGCCGGTCCGGCGTTCGACCCGACCTTTGAGCACATGCCCGTGCTCTCGCTCCGGGCGCCGTATCGGACCGCTCCTCCTGGACGGGAGAGAGAGCACCGGATGCCCTGGCTAGTGTTCGGGAAAATGCCCCAGCGGCCGACCTCGTATCCAGATTGGACAAATGTGAGCGAAACGCTCCTCATGGCCGCTCGGGCTCGGAGGCGGCGCCTTCCCTCGACGCTTCGCTCTCCGGGAGGATCGCACCTGACCGTAGGCGCCTCGGAGACGGCGGTCGAAGCCGAGCTCAACTCAGCCAGTTGGAGCCGAGCGTACGGGGAATGGGAGGGACTCACGGGGTCAACCGATTGGCGGGGACGGCCGCTTTCCCCCATACTCGTGGGCAACCCACCGTGGGTCACCCTCTATCTTGGCGTTCGGCCGGACCTCTCGCCGGAGGAGTTCGTTCGACTTCCCGAGTCGCTGGATCGGCAGATCGCCCTGCTGGAGGCCGCCGTCGGTGCGCCCGTGGCTCGGAAGCTTCCTATCGAGGTGGAGAGTGTTGAGCTGCGAGACGGCTACATCCATCCGCTCCCGGAACCGCTGTTCCGCTGCCCGCAGTGCGGGCGAATGACACGGACGGAACGCGGAGTAAACGCGGCCCAGCTCCCCGTGAATCTCCTGACGCGCTGCTGCCGCGAACCCCTTTTCGCATCGGAGCCAGCTCACTAGCCCCGGGGCAGTTGCAGCACCCGCGATCGTTGGACACGAAATTCTGCGGCTTGCCACCTCGGCGCGCGCTGGACCCTCGGTGGAGGTTTTGACCCCCACGCGATGTGCGGTCATGAACTCGAAGAAAGGGGGCCTGCGGGCGGTCTTCTTCGACCTCGGCGGGACGCTCATCGACGAACGGAATCCTCTAGCTTGGTCCGAGTGCGCGGCCGCCGCCGGCCTCGAGTTGGGTCCGGACGAGCTCGTCCACTTCTTCGGGGAGGTGGAGGCGGAGAACGATGCGGTCGGAAACCGTTGGCATGCCGAGGAGTTCTGGCAACGCGTCCTCGAGCGGGCCGCGGGTGGCCCCGTGGACCCCCCGCGCGTGGACGGGTTCGTGGCGTGCATCCGGGAGCACGGTTCCGCGGTGCACCTCTTCTCCGATGTGCGGCGTTGCCTCGAGGAGGTGGAGTCGGACGGCTACGCGCTCGGGATTATCTCGAACTCCCAGTCCGAGGAGTGGGTGCGTTCGCTCCTCCAGAAGGTGCGGATCCTGAAACATTTCGACACGATTGTCTCCTCGGGAACCGAGGGGGTGGCCAAGCCGGACGCGGCAATCTTTCGACGTGCGCTCGACCGGTTGGGCCTCTCACCTGCCGAGGCGTTCCACGTCGGCAATCTCGCCAACGTCGATGCGAAGGCGGCCTTGGCCGCGGGGCTCGGTGCAGTCTGGCTTCACCGCGGCGGGACCGGGTTTGGCGACGACCCGCCCGAGATCACCTCGCTCTCGGAGCTTCCCGGCGAGCTGCGCGCGGTTCGCCCCCGAGCCCGTTAAATAGCGACCCCTACTCCTACCCCGCACCGCGCCCGGACTCCGTTTTCGGAGGCCGGCACGGGGGCGCCGCCACGGCGCGCTGGGGATCCGTGATCCAGCTCTTTCCGCGCGGCGACACAGGATGGGCCCCACGGGGCGTGGAGCCCCGAGATCCCCTCCCTGGAGACGGGGAGTGACCTCTCGGGACTGACAGGGGAAAGCCAGCAACGCAAAGACGCTCAGCAAAATATCAAAGAGCATAACCGCCAAAGAAGCGAGTTTCGTCTCCGCCGACAAGAGATCCCCGCACACAACGATGTGCGAACTGAAATCCGGTTGATCCTGCCGGCGGGCACCGCTATTGGAGTTCGATTAAACCATGCGAGTCGAGAGGGGTAAGCCCTCGGCGCACTGCTCAGTAACACGCGGACAACCTGCCCTCGAGACGGGGATAATCCCGGGAAACTGGGGATAATACCCGATGGGTCTGGGATGATGGAAGGCTCCCAGGCCGAAACCTGCGGGGCTCGAGGATGGGTCTGCGGCCTATCAGGTCGTAGGGGGTGTAACGGACCCCCTAGCCGAAGACGGGTACGGGCTTTGGGAGAAGTCGCCCGGAGATGGGTTCTGAGACACGAACCCAGGT
>JAKIWX010000102.1 GCA_022749845.1 Thermoplasmata archaeon | reverse complement strand
TGTCGAGCAACTCGTCATCGCGGGCAGCCTTCGGCGGCGGAGGGAGACCGTGGGCGACCTCGACCTCCTCGCGACCTCCAAGGAACCCGCGAAGGTGCTGGCCAACTTCACGGCCCTCCCCGGCGTCCTCGAGGTGCGTTCTCACGGCGACACGATGTCGACCGTGCTCCACACGCCGGGGATCCAGGTCGACCTTCGGGTCGTCGACCCGGCGAGCTTCGGGGCGGCGCTCCAGTACTTCACAGGGTCGAAGGACCACAACGTGCACCTGCGCACTATCGCCCGGGATCGGGGCCTCAAGGTGAACGAGTACGGCGTGTTTCGCGACACCGAGCGGGTCGCGGGCAGTACCGAGGAGGAGGTGTACGCCTGCCTCGGCCTGCCCCTCATCCCGCCCGAGATCCGCGAGAACCGGGGCGAGATCGAGGCGGCAGCCGCGGGCCGCCTGCCTCAACTCGTCGAGCCCTCCCAGCTCCGCGGGGACCTGCACCTGCATCTGCCCGAGAAGGGTGCCGACGCCGGAATCGGCCCGTGGAGGGAGGTGGCGAGCGCGCTCGGCTACTCCTTCCTGGGCGCGGTCGTCGAAGAATCGTCGAGGGCGGAGGAGCACGTCGCCCGGTTGATCGAGGCGAGGAACTCCTCCTCCGGGGTTCGACTTCTCGTGGGCCTCGAGCGGCCGCTGGACTCCAAAGAACCGGTCCCCAAGGGCGTGGAGTACTTGCTCGTCCGGCCGGGTAGCGCGCCGGGCGCAACGACCCCCGAACTCCCCACCCTCTTGGGCCACCTTGAGGCCGAGGAGGCGGGCGAGGAGCGCACCCTCTCGATCGATCACGCCCTGAAGGCGGGCTGGCCCATCGAGGCCGGTCCCCGTCCCGAGCGAACCTCTCTCGACAGCGGCGCGCTCCGGAGCCTCGCCGGGCGTGGCGCGCGTTTTCACGCGAGCGCCCGGGCCGAACGCTCCACCGAGCTCACCCGCATCGCAGTCTCCCTCGGACTCCTGCGCCGCGCGGGGGTAGAGCGGGGACAACTGCTCGAGGAACTCCCCGAGCGCACCTCCCCGGCACGCCCGAAAGCGGCTCGCGCCCGGCCCTAGCGTTGCGAGTCGAACCGCAGCCTCTTTAGCGGACGTCCGAGCCGCCCGGCGTGCCCGTGCGGTACGTCTCCCGGTACACGCCGCCGCCCGCCCGGAACGCGAGCGCTCCCGCGCAGCTCGCCGCGCGGCGCTCGCACGCCGCGGCGTATGCCGCGGTCGCGGTCCTTCTGCTCGGGCTCTGGCTCTCCAGCTACTCGTTCCTGTTCCCGGCACTCCTTGCGGTCGTCCTCCTCGGGGCCACCGGGAGCTTCCTATCGAGCCGGCTCAATCCGTTCTCGACGAGCTTCTACCTCACGACGAAGCCGTCCTGGAGCGCGATCGGGGTGCTGTTCCTGAGCGCGCTCGCCCTCGGTGCCCTCGCCTACGCGGGCTGGCGGACCGGGCGGGTGCCCGGGTTCCTCCACCTTCCCTGATCGAGGGTTACGAGGCGATCATCCGCTCGAGGGAGAGCCGTGCCCGTCGCGCCGTCTCGGCCGGCACTTCGATCTGGTAGCGGAGCTGCGCGAGGGAATCGCGAACGTCGGTGAGGTCGATCTGCTTCATGTACGGGCAGACGGCCCCCTCCTGGATCGGGAGAAACTGCGTATCGGGGTTCAGCTTGCGCATGCGGTGGAGGATGCCCACCTCCGTTGCCACGAGCACCTCCTTCGCCCGGGTTTCCGAGGCGAAGCGCACCATCCCGTCGGTCGAGAGGATGTGGTCGACGTGCGGCAGCGCCGCGCTGGCGCAGCCGCACTCCGGGTGGGCGATGACCTCCGCCTCGGGGTGGGCCGCGCGGGCCATGCGGAGCGTCTCGGGGCGGAGCTTCGCGTGGACGGGGCAATCCCCGGTCCAGAGGTGCATGTTCTTTCGCCCGGTCTGGGCGCGCACCCACTCCCCCAGGAACACGTCGGGCAGGAACAGCACCTCCTTCTCGGGCGGCAGCTGGCCCACGATCCGCACGGCGTTCGAGCTCGTGCAGCAGTAGTCCGCCTCGGCCTTCACGTCGGCCGAGGTGTTCACGTAGGCCACGACGACCGCGCCCGGGTGCTCCCCCTTCCAGGTGCGGAGCTGCTCGGCCGTGATCGCGTCGGCGAGACCGCAGCCCGCCGCGAGGTCCGGGAGGAGCACCGTCTTCTCCGGGTTCAGGATCTTCGCCGTCTCGGCCATGAAACGGACCCCGGCGAAGCAGATCACGGGTCGGTCCGTCTCCGCGGCCTTGCGCGAGAGGTAGAGGGAGTCCCCCACGAGGTCCGCCACGTCCTGGACCTCGGGAAGTTGGTAGTTGTGCGCGAGCAGGAGCGCGTTCCGCTCCTCCTTGAGCGCGCGTACCTCCGCCTCGAGCGACATGCCGCCTCCTCGGGAATACTAGCCCCGGGAGGCTCTTAAGCCGGGCGACGACGGACGGGCCGCACCGTGAGATGGAACGGCACGGCCGGCGCCGAGTGGGTGAGCGCGCCGAGGCTCGCCGCCGCGGCCCCGGTCCGGGCGAACGCCGCGATCCGACGCTCGGTGACCCCCCCCGAGAGCTCGACGGGCACACGGCGAAGTCCGGGCGTCGAGCGCAACCGTCGCAGGATCCTCCGCGCAGCCGTGGGGCCCACATTATCGAGCAGGAGGGAGTCCGCGCCCGCCCGGATCGCCCGGGCGGCGAGCGGGTAGGAACGCACCTCGACCTGAACGGGCCCCGCGCCACCGGCTCGAGCCCGTCGGATCCCCTCTTCGAGCCGAACGAGCGCGAGATGATTGTTCTTCACGAGCAGGCCCGAGGCAAGGTCGGCGCGGTGCGGTTCTCCCCCACCGCTCTCGATTGCCGCCTTCTCGAGCTCCCTCAACCCCGGGACCGTCTTGCGAGTTCCCCGCACACGAAAGCCGGGCCGTGCCCGACGGGCGCGTTCGACCGCGCGGGCGGTGGCGGTGGCGACTCCCGAGAGGTGCATCAGAAAGTTGAGGAGGGTGCGCTCTCCCGCGAGCATCGCTCGCGCCTTCCCCTCGAGCTCGAGCACGACCGTTCCGGAGCGTACCCGTGCTCCGTCGCGGAGCGGGAGGCGATAGGAGAGCCCGAGTTGGCGGGCGGTCTCGGCGGCCGGGACGACTCCGGCGAGGACTCCCGTCGCCTGGGCGGTCACGGTCGCGCGGACCCGGAGCGACGCCGGGAGGAGGAGACGGGAGGTGAGGTCCTCCCGGGCCCGGTCCTCCTTGAGCGCTCGGAGCACGAGCGCACGGGTGGCGGGCGATGGCGTTGGGGCGCGCGTACTACGCGACCCCGACGGCATCGGTGGGCGTCTCCCCGGCAAGCCTCCGGCTCAGCTTCTCCACGTCGCGCACGAGGTCCGGCCTCAATCGGCCGATTTCCCTGCGCGCCAACTCGTCGAGCCGCTGGCGTGCGGTGGCGGACTCCCCCCGTCCCAGGGAGACCTCGGCGAGGCGTAGCAGCACCTCGAGTTCGTCCGCCTCGGTGCGGAGCTCCCGCACGAGGCGGAACGCCTCGAGGAGCTCCGCCTCGGCACGGGCCATGTCGTGGTTCGCGAGCTCGATCTTTCCCGCGATGATGAACGTCTGGGCGAGGCCGAACCGGTCGCCGATCTGCTCGAGGGTCGCACGGGAGCGCTCGTTCTCTTCCCGTGCGGCGAGGAGGGCGCCCTGCTCGCGCAGCAGGTCGGCGCGGTTGAACCGGACCCAGGCGATGCGTCGCGGGTCGGCCGCCGCCTCGGCGAGCGGGAGCGCCCGGTCGAGCTCCTCGAGTGCCTCCGTCGTGCGGCCCAGCTGGTCGAGGGCAATCGCAAGGAACAATCGAGCGAAGGCGGACTCGCCCATGTCCCCGAGCTCGTGCAGGCGCACCGCGGCCTCGCGGTAGGCCGGTATCGCCTCCTCGAGGCAGTCGGGGAGCATCGCGAGCGTGTTCGCCCGACGGACCGCCTCGAGCGCCACCTCCCGTTCGTTGCCCGAGGCCCGTGCAATCTCGAGCGCGAGGTCGTGGAACCGGAGCGATTCGGCGTATTCGCCCCGGTAGTAGTCGATCTCCCCTCGGAGTCGGTACAGCTCGAGCCGGGCCGGCGACCGGATCGCGTCGACCGCATCGAGGAGCTCGTCGGTCAAGCGCCGGGCCTCGTCCCATCGTCCTTCGTCGGCGAGGATCCGCGCGAGGTAGATCGGCAGCAGCTCTTCGGCGGAGCTCGCGGGCGCGGCCGCACCAGAGCTGCGCCTCGCTTCGACGAGCAGGTGCTCGGCACGGGCAAGCGCGCCCACGTGGTCGAGCTGCACCGCGAGTTCGAGGGTGAGCTCAAGCTCCACCGCCGGGCTCGGCTGGTGCGTCCGACGCAGCGATTCGAGCGCCCGGTCGAGGTGCTCGACTGCGATCGAGGCGGCGTACGAATGCGCCGCGATCTCGGCCGCGCGCCAATTCACCTCGACGGCCCGGGCGTCGAGGCGGCCCAGGTAGGAGTGGCGGGCGAGGGCAAAGACGGTGTCGGTGTCCTCGGCACCGCTCGCGTCGAGCGCCCGGGCGATTCGCTCGTGGACGAGCCGGCGCTGCGGCTCGGGCATCGAATCGTAGACGGTGTGACGGAGGTCCTCGCGGGCGAACTCGAGTCCGACGACGGGGGTCTCCCGGAGCATGCCGTACCCCACGAGCCGCTCCACGAGCTCGGAAAGCCGCTCCTCCTCGACGCCGGTGACGGTCCCGAGGAGCGGGAACGGGAACTCCCGCCCGAGCGCCGAGGCGACGTGGAGGACCCGGCGCTCCTCTTCGGGAAGCTCGGCGAGCCGTTGGATGAGATACTCGCGGAACGTCAGGTGCGCGCGGTTCGCCTCCTCCCAGAGGGGCGTCTCGCCCCGCGCCTGGGCCCGGAGGAGCTGTTCGAGGAAGAGCGGATTCCCGGCGGTCTGGGAGTACCAGTGGCTCACCTCGGAGGCGAGCACCTCCCGGCCCGGGATCACCCAACGGGCGAACTCGGGGATCTCCGCCGGAAGGAGCGGCCGCAGCACCCATCGGTCGAGGCGGCCGCCGCGAGCGAGCCGCTCGAGATTCGTCCGGTTCGGCTCCGCCACCTCCGCGAGCAGCGGCGTGGTGAGGAGGAGCCAGAGCGGCACGCGCTCGAGCGATTGGGCGAGGAAGGCGACGAAGTCGAGGGAAAGGGCGTCGGCGTGG
>JAKIWX010000101.1 GCA_022749845.1 Thermoplasmata archaeon | reverse complement strand
GAGATGTGGCGTTCGCAAGGATCGCCGAAGCAGGGTGGGCCGGGTGTTCGTTTGCGACCATTGTCGCTGGCGCTGC
Organism: Thermoplasmata archaeon; assembly: GCA_022749845.1. GTDB lineage: Archaea > Thermoplasmatota > Thermoplasmata > Lutacidiplasmatales > UBA184 > JAKIVR01. The sequence continues at coordinate 5,206 of JAKIWX010000101.1, read as the reverse complement.
GATCGACAGCGGAACGCCGGACTGAACATCTGCCGAACCGTCCTCTCCGAGCTCCCGGAAGGAGCCAGGAAGGGAGGACTCGGAGGTCTTCGACTTGACCTCGACGCCCTGGCCCATGAGGCGATGATTCTCCGCTACGGCCCGGGTAGCGCCGGGTCGCACGAGAGGAGTGGACGGTCAGGGAGAGTCAGCAGCGGTCAGCGGGTAGCTGACCGCTGCTGACTCGAAGTCCCTCCATGAGAGCGACGCGGGCTAGCCGAACGCGTACCGGACGCCGTACGGGCCGCGGGGGAAGCTCCAGCTGACCGACCCTTGGTCGCAGGCGATGGCGCACGCCCCGCACTCGACGCAGTCCTCGTACCGGAACAGGAGCTTCCCGTCGAGCCTCGTGTAACACTGGGCCGGGCACACGAACGTGCAGAAGGAATGGGGGCAGCGGGCGCAGATCTCGGGGCGGACGGTGATGTGCGCGTGCTCGGGGCCGTCGGTGACGTAGCGTAACGTGGCCAGCCGCCGCTTGATCTCAACGGAGGCGGCCCCCTTGGGCGCATCTCCCCCTGGAACCTCGCTCACCAACCCTCCCACCAGTTCCACGCCGAACGCAGCAGTGCCGGGCGAGAGATCTTCCGCGTCCGCCGCACCTCCTCGACCGTGCGGCGCACCGATCGCTTGGGCGCCCCCGTCTCCGTCATCAATCGCTCGAACGACTCCGCCGCGAACCCGGGCCAGGGAGACCACACCTTCGCGGTCGACTTGAGCCGAGCGCCCAGAACGGCCCAATCCCGGAATCCCTCGTAGACCGGGTCCGAGCCCAGCCGCCGGCGGTACTCCGAGCTCCGGTCCCCGAGCCGGGGACCCGACCTCAGGGCAGCGGCCGCCACTTCGGCGGCGATCTCGGCGCTCGCCAGCTCCGCGGCCAGTCCGCGGGACTCCATCCCGTTCGTGGCCTCGAGTCCCGCGCCTCGACCGATCCGAAGGTAGCCCGGCCCGCCCCATCGATCGTGGACCGCCGGCGCGATCTCGCGAACGGTGCTCGGATGGGCCGTCGAACCTTCGAGAAACGGCGCGATCGCCGGATGACGCTGGAAGGCGGAAGCTGCAGCCGTGAGCTCCGCTCGGGTCACCAAGCGGCCAACCCCCCAGACGAGCACGCCGAGGCCGACGGCTTTGCGGTACGTCCTGAGACAGCCGCCCATTCCTACCCCACCCTTGGGAGCGGCAAGCGCAGCGAGCACCGCTCCCTCTCCGGAAGCGAGAGCAAACCGCTCGTCGATCCTGTCGGAGGGGAGGTCGTAGAGCGTAGAGGAGTACCACTCTCTCGCTCCCTCTCTCGCTCCCTCGCTCGCCGCCTCGCCGGTCTTGCTTGCAGGGGGGTCGGAGAAGAAGGTGCCGGTCGCGCCCGAGTTCGGCGCACGCTTCCTAAGCGTAGGTCCGATGGGCGTGTTCTCCTCCGCACGTCCGATCGCGCGATCGAACACCACTCCGGCATTCCTCGCGGCGTCCGTGCACCAGCCGGCGAGCTCGGAGCGGAGGAGGGCCGCGTTTCCCTCGGGGGAGCTCGGTTCCCGGAACTCCACGGCGGAGTATCGATCTCCGTCGAGCAGGAGCCACCTCCTCAGCGCGATCCGGCGGGGCGGCTCCCCCTTCTCAGGGCCGGGTAGCCGGGCGAGAAGGCTCGCCGGGAGGAACTCTCCCTCTCCATCCTCCTCCGGCTCAGAATTCCCACGATGCCACCGGACCGGGAGCCGGGCGCGGGCGAGCCGCGCCGACGCAAGCGCCGCCGCGGGTCCCGAGCCGTGGACGAGGAACTCGCTCGCCGGTTCCATCCGGTGCGTCCCCTCGAGGGTCGCTAGCTCGCTCCCGACGGGAGCTGCGCCAGTATCTCGAGGTCGGAGCGGACGGCGGCCGCGCTCGCCTGGAAGGCGGAGCGTTCCGCGGCGGTGAGCTCGACCTCGAACACCCGTTCCACTCCGGCCGCGCCGATCTGCGCCGGGACACCGAGGTAGAGGTCGTGGAGGCCATACGGGCCGTCGAGCGAGGCGGTGACTGGAAGCAGGCGGTGCTCGTCGAGCGCCACCGCTCGGGCGAGTTCTGCTTGGGAGGCTGTGGGAGCGTAGTAGGCGCTACCGGCCTTCAGGAGGTTCACGATCTCCCCGCCCCCGTTGCGGGTGCGTTCAAGGATCGCCTGGAGCTTCGGCTCGGGGAGAAGTCCGGTGAGCGGCACGCCGTTCACGCTCGTGAGCGAAGGGATGGGGACCATCGTGTCGCCGTGGGTGCCGAGCACGAAGCCGACCACATCTCGCGGCGCGACCCCGAGCGCCTCGGCGACGAACGTTCGGAAGCGCGCCGTGTCGAGCGAGCCGGACTCGCCGAACACCCGCGCTCCGGGAAGTCCGCTCACCTTCCGGAACCAGTAGCTCATGACGTCCACAGGATTCGTGACAACGATACAAACCGCGTGGGGGGCGTGCTTCCGGACCGCGGCGGCGTGCCCACGGAGGATCTCCGCGTTCTTGGTGAGAAGGTCCGACCGGCTCATGCCCGGCTTGCGTGCGAGCCCCGCCGTCTCGATCACGAGATCGGTCCCCGCGAGGGCCTCGAGGTTGAGGCTGCCGGTGACCTTCGTGGAGAAGCCCAAGATGGGCGCGGACTCGGCGATGTCGAGCGCCTTGCCCTGCGGGAGGCCGTCGACGATGTCGAGCAGCACGAGCTCCCGGGCGAGGTCCGCTTCCGCCAGGCGCTGCGCCAGGGTCCCTCCGATGTTGCCCGCGCCCAGGACGGCGATCTTCTGGAGGCCCGCCATGGAAACTTGGCTGCCGGAGGGTCCCCGCCGCATAACGGTGGCGCGCCGTTCTCTCGGGGTGTCGCCCGTCAGGCGAAAGCTTCATCGCGGGAACTCTCGATGCGGCGGCGATGGACGTCCGGACCGTCCTCGCGGGCGTCGAGGAGCGGGAGAAGTGGAACCGCCGGCTCGAGCGCCTCGAGGCGGCACTCGCTGACGTGCAGGTGAAGCGCCGCCGGCTCGAGCGCCGGCTGCGGACCGTGCGACGCCAGATCTCCCACGTTCACGACCTTACCGAGGCGATGGTGGACCCGTCGCGCCGGATGCCCCTCCTCCTCGCGAATGCCGCGCAAGCAGCGTCCTTCCCTCGGCGATAAGCGCCGGGCGCTCGCCCGGACGCGGGCGGAGCTCGAAGAGGAGCTCAAGGAGCTCCTGCGCGAGGAGCAGTATATCTCCCGCCAAGTGGCCCGGGCGCGCGAGCAGGTCCGGTACTACGAGCAGCTCCTCGGGGACCTGAAGACCGCCTGGGGTCGGCGCCCCCCCCTCGCCGAGTACGTCCGACGGATGCGCTAGCGAGCGTAGCCCCTGTGCGGGTCGTCGTCTTCGGCGCGGGCGCCACGGGCCAACTGTTCGGTGTCGCATTCCTACGTGGAGGGCACGAGGTGCTGCTCGTCGCCCGGAGCGAGGAGGTGGAGGCGATCCGCGGGCACGGCCTGCGAATCGAGGGACCGAGCGCAGGGGTCTACCCGGTCCCCGCCGTGGACGCGCTCATCGACGGGATCACGCCGGACCTCCTCCTCGCGACGGTGAAGACGTTCGACCTCCGAGAGGCCGGTGCCGAGATAGGCCGCCGCCTCCGACCTATCCCACCCGTGCTTCTCCCACAGAACGGGATCGGGGTCGAGCGGTTGCTGGAGGAGGGAGTGCACGCCTCGGCCCCGAGCGCCCCTCCCCCGACCATCGTGCGGGCGGTCCACACCATCCCCGTGACTCGGTTGGGCCCGGGTTCGCTCAGAGAAGCTGGAAGGGGGGAGATCGTGATCGGGATTCCTAAGGAGCCGGTCGCCAAGCGGGCGAGCGACCAGTTCGAGGAGCTGTTCCGGTCGGGAGGGATTGCGGTTCGGCGCGTGCCGGATATCGAACGGGAGGTCTGGCGCAAGTTACTCGTGAACGCCGCAATCAACCCAGTCACCGCCGACCACAACATCTTGAACGGAAAGCTGTCGGAGGAGCCCTGGCGCGGCCAGGCAGAATCGCTGCACCGGGAAGCCCTCGCGGTGAGCCGCGCCGAGGGACAGACTTTCTCCGAGCCGGAGGCCGAGACGGACCTCTGGAGGGTGGTGCGCGCCACCGCCGCAAATCGCTCGAGCATGCTCCAGGACCTTCGCCGGGGTCGGCCGACCGAGATCGACGCAATCTCGGGCGAGTTGTTGCGGCGGGGGAAGCTCCACGGCCTCGAGCTACCGGCCACGTCGCGCGCTCTCGAGAGAATCGAGCGCCGCGCGCGGGAGCGCTTGGCACGGCCGAGTTGAGGGGCCGAGGTCGCGGAACAACTCGGCCTCCGCAAAGGGTCTTACCCCGAGTTCGGGTTCCCCGTTGATGGCGGAGAAACGGAGCGTACGCCAGGCAACGGTCCGGGGACGCCGGGTGCTCGTCCGGGTCGACTTCAACGTCCCGCTCACCGCCTCAGGGGAGGTCGCCGACGACCGCAGGATCGTCGAGGCGTTGCCCACCCTGCACCACCTCCAGACTGCGGGAGCGCGAACGATCCTCCTCTCCCACCTCGGCCGGCCGGACGGACGCAAGGATCCCCGGCTCTCGCTTCGCCCCGTCGCGCGAAAGCTCTCGTCGATACTAGGTCAGCCAGTTCCGCTCGCCGAGGACTGCATCGGGATCAATGCGCTCCAGGCGGCGGCCCGCCTGCAGAACGGCGGGTTCCTCCTCCTCGAGAACCTCCGTTTCCACCCGGGCGAGGAGGAGAACGACCCCACCTTCGTGCAAGAGCTCGCGCAGGTGGGCGAGGTGTTCGTCGAGGAGGCATTCGGAACCGTCCACCGAGCGCACGCCTCGACCGTCGGCCTTCCCCACCGGCTTCCCGCGTACGCGGGGCTTCTCGTCGAGCGCGAGGTCCGCGAGCTCTCGCGGCTCCGCGAGGAGCCCGAGCACCCGTACGTTGCCCTCCTGGGCGGTGCCAAGGTGGCGGACAAGCTCCCTATCCTGAACGGTCTAGTCGGCCGGGCGGACGCGCTCCTCCTGGGCGGCGCGCTCGCGTTCCCTTTCCTTGCGGCCCGAGGTCTCTCCCTCGGGGCGAGCCCTGTCGAGCCGGGGCTCGAAGAGGAGGTTGCCTCGCTCGTCGACCGTGCGTCGAAGAACGGGACGGTGCTCGAGCTGCCCGTCGACTGGCTCGCAGAGCGTCCGGGGCAG
>JAKIWX010000100.1 GCA_022749845.1 Thermoplasmata archaeon | reverse complement strand
CGGTCGTCGCGGGGGTGGCGGCCGGGCTTCGGTTCGCCCCAGCGCTCGCGAACGGGACCTTCACAGTCGGCGGGACCCCGATGCGGGTTCAGGTCCCGTTCACCTTGGCGGCGATGGTCCAGGTGTCGATCTCCCCCGCCGGGGGAGGCGTTGCTGGGCCGAGCACCGGCTGGTACACGGTCGGCTCCACGATCCTCTTGATCGAGGAGGCCGCGAACGGCTACTCCTTCTCCAGCTGGCAGGGCACGGGCTCCGGGTCCTACACGGGCAGCGAGCAGGGGATCTCCGTGACCGTGGACGGACCGATCTCCGAAGTGGCGAGCTTCGAGCCCGGCGCGACCACCTCTCTGTGGCACTCCTCCATCCCCGTCTGGTTCGCCGCCGCCCTCATCCTCCTCGTGGCGGCCGCTGCGGTGCTCGTCGCGCTCTTCGTCCAGGGCCGGCGGCGCAGCGCTCCGGCGGCGTAGCTCCGCCGCAACCTCGCCGCTTCTTCGACGAATACTCAAATACCGAGCCTGGCTGCCCGCCCCCGCAGCGGGGTAGGGTAGTCAGGAAAGGCGGCAGCGGACCGTTGCCGCCCCTGAAATCCCGACGGGCTCATAACCCGTAGATCCATGGTTCAAATCCATGCCCCGCTAAGTTCGTTGGACTAGCGGATTCGCCACCCTGTGGCGGACGGTACGAGATCGTTCCCGGGCCAACCGGTCCGTCTAGTTGGATTGGCGCGGGGAGTGAGCCTCGATCCGGTCGAGCCAGTCCCCTGCGAGCGCGCACGCGAGCTCGGGGCGGTCGCTCCACAGGCGGTGGGCCGCGCCATCGAGGATCGCGAACGTTGCCTGGGGGAACCGTTCGAGCAGCCTCCAGTACGTCTGGTACCGAAACGGGGCGTCCTGTCGGCCGAACAGCAGCAGCGTGGGCATGCGCAAGGGGGCGGACGGCGCGTAGAGAGGTAGCGACAGATCCCGGAACGGGAGCCCCTCGAGCCAGGCGGTGTCCTCCGAGTACGGGGCCCGGGTCGACTCCGATCCCGGTGGGGGAAGCGGCGAGGAGGTGCGGAACTTGCGATCTCGCCGCTCTTCGCGAGGACTGTGATTGATCTCGGGGACGCTCAACAGTAGCCCTTCCACCCGCGCGCGCCGCCGCCGGGCGATGGCGGGGCGAAGTAGGCTCCGAAGGAGATCCCCCCGAGGCAGAATGGCCCGGGCCCCGCCGTCGCGTCGACGAACTCGAGCAGCACTTCCAGGTAGTCGTCCATGTTTCGGATCCGGGTGGAACCCGGCGTTCGTCCGTGCCCCGGGAGGTCCGGATAGATTCGCCTCCACCCTCCGCGGGATTGGAAGGTGGGCTCGAGATGGGCCATCGCGCGCGAGTGGTCGCTCGGGCTCCCGTGGAGCATGAGGAGCGGGCGTCCCCGTCCCCTCGCCGCGTAGTGAATCGAGATCCCGTCCAGCCGGGCCTGCATCCGAGGGGTGAAGTGCGCTTCGGTCAAGCCTCTTTCCCAACGGGAGACGACGAGCTTTGGTCCCGCCCGAACCGCAGGCTCGAGAGGGTCGACGTGGCCCCCTCGAACGCGCGGCTCAGGATCGGACGTTTCGGGCCGACGCCCAGTGGTGCTCTTGAAGCGCGACTACGCCTCGGATTCGCCTGCCGGGCGCTTCCCCTTGGCCGTCCGCCGCTTGCCAGCAGCCTTCGCCTTCGGAGTTGGGGTCTCCTCGGCGGCCTGCTCGCTGGGGGGGGAGCTCATCCACGAGGCGGAAGAGGCGGTCTCGGAAGTAGGCGCACTCTCCGATGGGGCCGACGGGCCGCCGTCACCGGAGGAGGAAACCGGAGGGGGCATCGGGTCGGAGGCCGCAGCGCTCACCGGGTCGGGTGCCGGCGGGGCGGACCTGGGCGAGGGAGCCGACGGCGCGGGCGCAGCCATCGGAGCGGGGGGGGCAGCCCGTCCGGGGGCGGGGGGCGACGCGGCCGGGTTCGTCCGGATGGGAACGAACTCCCCGGGCTTCCACTCGTGGGGCGCCTGGAGGATTCTCGTGTCCCTGAGGAAGAGGTCCGCGTGACCGCAGGACCGGCAGATCCGCGTCCCGAGGGGAAGTTCTCCCCCTTGGCGGAGCGACAGCTGCCCAGCGCTGAGCCGTCCGCCGGTCTTCAGCTCCCCCGCCCAAACAAAATCCATCGCTCCGCAATTCGTGCAAACCGGTGCCACGATATAGCCTCGACAAAGAGACGTGACCTGTAGATTAACCATTTGCGGCGAAATGGAAGTCAAAAGCGCCCGGGAGAGAACAGTTGGGCCGCCGGCGCCCGAACGGGGGCGATGCGAAGGGTGCGCGGGCGATCTAGTGCTGCGCTCCGGTACCCAGACCGAGAAACGGACGGAGCGCCACGTCGAACTCGTGCGGAGCGGAGAGGTTGACCAGGTGGTCCGCGTTCGCGATGGTCTTTCGCTGAGCGCCCGGGATATTTCTCTCGAGGAAGTCGACCAGTATCCGGGCATCGGGGGAGTCCTTCCCCCCGCCGAGGAGGAGGGTGGGGACATGGAGGCTTCCGAGCCGGCCCGCGGCCGGAGGGTCGAGCGATTGGGCGAACATTTCGCTCCGGTTCCCGAACGACTCGATCGCGTTGTCCCTCAACATCTGCTGCACCCGTGCGAGGCCCTCCGCCTTTTGGGCCGCGCAGAAGATGGGAAGGATCGCGGCGATAGCCCCCTCCACATCCTTCCGTTTCCAGGCGGCCGCGATCGGTGCCTCGCGCCGGCCGGCCTCCTCGAAGATGCGCTTCTCCTCGGGGGTGTCTGGAATCTCCATGCCGCTCGCCATCGCGGCCACCGGAATGAGGCGTCTCACCCGGCCGGGATGCGTGAGCGTGAAGTCGATGGCGATGGTACCCCCGCGGGAGCAGCCGAGGACGGAGGCCTGCTCCTCGCCCAGGTGGTCGAGGAGTCGTTCGAGGTCTACGACGTCCGAGTAGGGAGCGGTCGCGGGGTCGGACTTCCCGAAGCCCCGGCGGTCGTAGCGTATGACCGTGCAGTCGTTGGCGTAGTTCGCGAACTCCCGGTCCCACATCCGACGGTCGGCGATCGATGCGTGGAGGAGGACCAGCGCCGGTCCGCTCCCGGAGCGCTCAAAGTAGATCCGGCCCCCCGGGACATCCACGAAGCCGGTGGTGGGTGCACTCGACATCGCGGGCCCATCGTCGGCGCCGTACATAGCGCCCGCCTCGGCCGGACGCCGTGGGGGAAGGAAACGGCCGCCCGAGCCTCCGTTTCAACCTCACGCGAACTCGCGCGAGCGCAACCCCCAAGTAGGATGCCCCGATGGACATGAAATGACCGGCGTGAGCTTCGCGCGCATCACGGTGGCCGTCGACGGCTCGGCGTACGCCACCCATGCGCTCGAGATCGCGCTCGAGCTCGCCAAGAAGTTCTCAAGCGAGCTCATCATCGTCGCCGTAGCGCCGCTCACGGCGTACGTTGCGACCTCCGAACCGTGGATCCCGACGGAGGTGCTCGAAGGGGAGGTCAAGCACTACCGCGGCATCGTGGACAAGTCGGTCGAGCGGGCGCAGGCGGCCGGCCTCACGTCGGTGACCGGGATCTGCCTCGAGGGGCACATCACCGAGGAGCTGGTCGACTTCGTGGAGAAGCACCCCGTGGACCTCCTCATCATGGGCTCGCGGGGCCTCTCCACGACGAAGCGGCTCCTCCTCGGCAGCACCTCGGACGAGGTGCTCCACCACGTCAAGTGCCCGGTACTGATTGTGCGGACACCGTCCGCTCCGTGATGTAGAGCCGCGTTGGAACCGGCAGCTTGTGGGAGGCCTTCCGCAGGGCCTCCTTGGCGTCCGCGATGTGCGCGAAGGAGGTGTAGACCGTGATGAGGAGGGCGCCGATCTGGCCCCGAACCGCGTGGCCGACCGGTTTTCCGAAAGCACCGCGCATCCCGTCCGAGATACGGTCGGCTCCGGCGCCGGTGGCCATCTTGTGTTCGCGCAGGATCTGGTGCGGGTACCGGCGGACCTTGAGCCGATAGCCGTTCGGCGCGGCCGCCTCCATCACACGGACCGCGCTGATGCGGGCCGCTTCGAGCGCCACGTCCCGCACCTGGGCCGCCTCCTCCATCCCTAGGGAGAGCTCGAAGGCGAACGGCTCGCGGAGGTTGCCCGTGTCGAACTGCGTGATTCGGCACTGGGGAATGCCGCCCATGTACTCCTGACGGGTGAACACCTGCCCTTCGATGGCGCGGTACATGCGGGCCGGCTTCCGAGTCATGGAGGCCGCGCGAGCGGGGGACCCTCTAAAACGCTTACTCGAGCCCGTCGAGGGCGGACGGTCCGCGGGAGGAGCGGAGCTACGCCGTGCGGACCCTTCGGAGTCCCGCTCCTACGCGGGGTGGGCGGAGCTCGAGAGCGGCCGCGTCCACGGACTCGAATATCTCCACAATCCGTCGTCGAACCTCTTGGTCCGGCGCAATGGCGAAGAGGCTCCGACCGAGCATCGCTTGGGCGGCTCGGGCCCCCGCCCCACGAAGCAGCTCGAGGGTCCGCCGGAGTTTAGGGGGCGCGAGAGCGAGTCGGTCGCTGAATCGTTCCGACTCCGACATGAGGCTGGGGAGGGAGAACTCGGCCCCCAGACTAGAGAGGCCGGGAACTCCAGCCTTGGCCACGCGCCTGCGGAAGACTTCGCTCCGGAGAAGGGGCGGCGAGGGAAGCGGTGGCCCGGTCGTGGCAATCCAGATGGGGACGTCGACCGGGCGGTGGAGGACTTCGCCCCAGGGGGGAACACCGGGGGTCTGCCGGAATTCCATCCCTCCGCCGAGAATCGCGGCAACCCCTCCCCATCCCCCTCCCCCGAACAGGTCGGCGAGGTGGGCGATCTCCGTCGCCGACGACCGAGCCTCGCCGAGCACCGAGGCCGTCGCGAGCCCCGTTGCGAGGGCGCCCGCCGCGCTCATCCCGAACCCGCAGCCCACGGGAAGCTCGTGCGAGAGGAACACCTCCAGCGAGCCGTGTCGCCTTCCAAGGAGACGGCGAGCAACCTCCCTCGAGATAGGGAGCGGGCCCCCCAGGTCGCTCACGATCCGGAGTCGGCTCGAACCTCCTGGTTTCCAGCGGGCCGAGGCTCGAACGCCCAGCGGGAGGACGATGCCCGCGCCCAAGGACCCGCGCCCGCGCGGGTCTTTCGCCTCGAGGGCCGGGACGAACAGGCCTGTGACGTGACCGGGGGCAAAGGCAGCGGCCATCCGAGGAGCGGGCGCCGCACTGCCCATCGCAGCCCGTCGGATGACGACCTCTTATATGGGGAGCCGCACTAGACCGGGCCGAGGAGCCTCCCGGCCTGTCACGCAAGGAGCTGGCGACTCAGATGGCAGAAACCGAAAGCCCACCCGCGCCCGCGGATGG
>JAKIWX010000010.1 GCA_022749845.1 Thermoplasmata archaeon | reverse complement strand
TGAAGGGAACTCCACGCCGCGCGAAGCCAGGCGAAGAACTCGTCGAGAAGCCGATCGAGTTCGAACGGTGGAGGGGGCAGGAAGGTGCTCCCAGCAATCCGCACCTGATGGCGGCGAACCCGGCCCGCGATTTCTGGTTTGGTCTCCTCGAAGAGCTCCTTGTGCCAAGCGAGGAAGCTGGCCCGATCCAGGCGCTCGCGCGGCGCGAGCGCGGCTAGGAATGCCTTCCGGTGGGCGAGCGCCTCCTGAACGTCCGACAAGGGGCGGTTCGTTGGGGTGATTCCACGATCCAGAAGGGACGCCGTTTCTCGAAGCGTTAAACTCGACCCTTCGATTCGGTTGCTATCGTAGGTGAATTGGATCGCGAAGGTATCGAGTTCCTTCCCTCGAATCACCCGAGGCATCTGCTCCAGATTTGAGTTGTACTCCGCTCGAATTCTCTCGAGCTCCGGTCCCCATTGCCTGGTAACGACCTCCTGCCCGAGCTCCTCTGTGAGCTGCGCTAGTGCCTCGGGAGGCTTTCGACCAAGGTACCGCTCGATCTTCCGGACCTTTCGCCCGTCCCGATACGAGTGGGTGAGGTAGTAGTAGGTGAAGCGACCCCGGCGCCGCGCTTGCACATCCATCTTCTTGCCCCTACACTCTCCAAACTATAACAACATGCTGGCACCAAGTAGGGGCAATCCCTGAGCCGGTCCCAGGGCCCTCTTGGCCACCTCGCCGCGGCCGACACGCGCAGCCAGCGGGGCTGCGGGATGCGAACAAATCGGGAGTTCGACCCTCGTCGGCCGATTCGGGTCGGCGCGATGGTTCAGCCAGTGTGTTGGGGTCCTGCGCACGGGCACGTCGTGAGTCCGACCTTCCAGAGATCGCGGTAGTTCGGGGCTTAGGCGCACCGGTTCAATTCTTACTCTCCGGAGGCGATGACCGCAGGTGGACGCGATCGACCTCGAGATCTTTCGATGGATGTTCCCAGGGGGAGTTCACACGGTCTGGGGGATCGATCCAAGGATTACGAACGACGCGATCGCTCGGCGCGTCGACCTGAGCCGCAGGGCGGTTTGGGCGAGGAGGCGACATTGGGAGCGGGTGGGATTTTGCGGCGGGACGGTAGCAGTTCCCAACCCGGCGATCTTCGGAGCCGGGCTCTTCCGGGCGGAGGTGCCGGCCCCGGGCCTCCCCGAAGCATGGGGGTTTCTCGAAGCACTGGATAGGATCGATGGGATCACCGGAGCCACCCTCCATTCCGGCGACTCGTCGGAGGGTGCCGCGGTTCCGCAGGTCCTTCTGCGGTTCGTCGCCGAAACCGGTGCGCAAGCCACCGAGTTGATGGGGAGAATTCTGACGCTTCGTCACTGCCGCAAGGATGTCGCGCTCCGTCTTGAAGGACCGCACGTGCGGCCGGCCCGGACCGACGGCCCGAGTGATCTAGCGGAGCCGAGAGGATCCCTCCAACCCGTTCTCGGTTGTAGACGGTGAGTCCTATAGACTGGGCATTGGCTGAACTGCGCGGACCGAATGATATGATGCTAGATTTCGATCGGTTCCTGGTGGGTCTTGGCAAGACCTACGGGGGTCCCTTTGACTCCCCGGAGAATCCTTTAGGATCCGGTCTTGGAGAGCGCGCCGGATCCGAATCAGGCGAGCTGTCGAGGATTCGAACATTTCGTCGATGCACCTCCCGACACTCTTTGTCAGAACTGCCGCAGAATGGTGGCTGTTTCGTGTTGACCATCAACGGATCTGAATCCAGTTGTCCCACTCTCCGCTGAGCCCAACCCTACCGTTCAAATCCCGGGCCGAACTCCTGCGAAGGGACGGGTTGGTACCGAGGGAGAGACGATGCGCGCGGCCAGAAAAGCGGACCCTCACTCGGTTGTGCAGCACGTTGCCGACAGCCACGGTTGGATCCTCGTGCACGGCGCGCGCGAGAACAACCTCAAGGACATCAGCATCAAGATCCCGAAGCGCCGGCTGACGGTGTTCACCGGGGTTTCCGGCTCCGGCAAGAGTTCGCTAGTGTTCGGCACCATTGCCGCGGAGTCGCAGCGGCTGATCAACGAGACGTACAGCGCCTTCGTGCAGGGCTTCATGCCGAGCCTGGACCGGCCCGAGGTCGACGTGCTCGAAGGGCTGACGACCGCGATCATCGTCGACCAGCAGCGGATGGGTGCCGACCCCCGCTCCACCGTCGGTACCGCCACCGACGCCAACGCGCTGCTCCGGATACTCTTCAGCCGCCTCGGAAAGCCGCACCTCGGCCCGCCCAGCGCGTTCTCCTTCAACGTCGCCTCCGTACGTGCGGTCGGTGTGATCACCGTCGAACGCGGTACCGCCAAGACCGTGCGAGAGACCTTCACTCGTACCGGCGGGATGTGTCCGCGCTGCGAGGGCCGCGGCACGGTCACCGACTTTGACCTCCGCCAGCTCTTCGACGACTCCAAGTCGCTCGCGGAGGGCGCGATCACGATCCCCGGCTACAAGGTGGACAGTTGGTGGACCGTGGGGATCTTCGCGAAGTCCGGCCTCCTCGACCCGAACAAGCCAATCCGCGACTACACCAAGGCCGAGCGGCAAACCTTCCTCTACCGCGAGCCGACGAAAGTGAAGATCAACGGTGTCAACCTCACCTACGAGGGGCTGATCCCGAAACTCCAGAAGTCGTTCCTCTCGAAGGACCGCGAGGCGATGCAGCCGCACATCCGTGCGTTCGTGGACCGTGCGGTCACCTTCACCGCGTGCCCCGAGTGCGGCGGCACCAGGCTCAGCAAGGGCGCCCGGTCTTCCAGGATTGGCCGGATCAACATCGCCGAGGCCTGCGCGATACAGATCACGGACCTCGCGAAGTGGGTTCACGGCCTGGAGGAGCCGTCGGTAGCCCCGCTGCTCGCAACGCTGCAGCGGACCCTCGACTCGTTCGTGGAGATCGGGCTCGGCTATCTCTCGCTCGACCGGCCGTCGGGCACCCTCTCCGGCGGCGAGGCACAGCGCGTCAAGATGATCGGCCACCTCGGCTCTTCGCTCACGGACGTCACCTACGTCTTCGACGAGCCCACCACGGGTTTGCACCCTCACGACATCCAGCGAATGAACGAGCTTCTCCTGCGACTGCGAGACAAGGGCAACACGGTCCTTGTCGTGGAGCACGAACCGCAGACGATCCTAGTCGCCGACCACATCGTCGACCTCGGCCCCGGTGCTGGTACCGAGGGCGGCAGCGTCTGCTTTGAAGGCACCATCGAGGGACTTCGGGCGAGCGGCACCACCACCGGCCGCCATCTCAACGATCGTGCCCCTCTCAAGAAAACGGTGCGGGGGCCTACCGGCACGCTGAAGATCCGCGGCGCAACGTTGCACAACCTGCGCAACGTCGACGTCGACATCCCGCTCGGTGTGCTGGTCGTCGTTACCGGCGTCGCCGGCTCCGGGAAGAGCTCGCTGGTGCACGGGTCGATGCCCGCCGACGCGGGGGCTGTGTCGATCGACCAGGGGGCGATCCGAGGCTCACGGCGGAGCAACCCCGCGACGTACACGGGACTGCTCGACCCGATCCGCAAGGCGTTCGCGAAGGCCAACGACGTGGACGCGGCGCTGTTCAGCGCCAACTCCGAGGGTGCCTGCCCCACCTGCAACGGAGCGGGCGTCATCTACACCGACCTAGCGATGATGGCCGGCGTCGCCACCACCTGCGAGGAGTGCGAGGGGAAGCGGTTCCAGGCCTCGGTGCTGAAGTACCACCTCGGCGGCCGCGACATCAGCGAGGTGCTGGCGATGTCGGTGACCGAGGCGGAGAAGTTCTTTGGCGCGGGCCAGGCACGCACGCCGGCCGCGCACGCCATCCTCGACCGACTCGCCGACGTCGGGCTCGGCTACCTCACCCTCGGCCAGCCGCTCCCCACGCTCTCCGGTGGCGAGCGGCAGCGTCTCAAGCTGGCCACCCAGATGGCCGAGAAGGGGGACGTGTACGTCCTCGACGAGCCGACCACGGGCCTCCACCTCGCCGACATCGAGCGACTGCTCGGCCTGCTGGACCGGATCGTTGACTCCGGCAAGTCGGTCATTGTCATCGAGCATCACCTAGGCGTCATGGCGCACGCCGACTGGCTCATCGACCTCGGCCCCGGCGCCGGCCACGACGGCGGCCGGATCGTCTTTGAGGGATCACCGGCCGACCTTGCGGCCGCCAGTTCCACGCTCACCGGCGAGCACCTCGCAGCCTACGCCAGCACCGCGGGTCGGCGCGAAGAAGAGCCCGGCCCCCTAGCGTCGCCTCGACCGACCGCGAGCCCGCGAGCAGCCCTGCGGGAAAGCCGTCCTCGTCCGCTGAAGAGGGATTCTAGCCGCTGACGGACGCGGACGCGAAGTATCCCTAACCTCGTCCCCCCGGCACCGGACCAAGGGGTGAGAACCCTGGTCTGCGGGCGATCTACGCGGTCCTTCGCCCCTCACCGCCGTCCCCGTCCCACACGGCACGGAGGACCCCGATTCCGACGGGACAAGCTTCGGCCATCGATACGCTACGGAAACAGCCCCGCCGCCAAGGCTGATGTGGGGCTGGTTCGTGCGCCGACGCCATGGCCAGGTCCAGCCGGTCGAAGCGCCTTCGGGTGGCTCCTCGGACCCTTGAGCCAGGAGGGGGTTCGAGGCTAGGACTCTCTCGGAGACTTCGGGGAATCGGCTGGGTCCCTACCGGACTGGTCGTCCTCATGGTTCTCTCTGGGGTTCCCAGTTCCCTAACGGCTCCTTCCAGTTCCGCCGCTCGGATGAGCTCGGACTTCTCGCCTCCTGCGCTGGCGAAGCTGACCGGGGCCACCCCCTTCACGCCCGTCGGTACCACGCTCGGCGTCAACACCTCGTCGGTGAACCTGTCGAACCAGTTCTGGGGCACGACGGTGAACAACGAGGTTCGCATGTTCCGGGGGGAAACGAACGCGGTGAACGCCACCCCGGCCCGCGTGCTGGTCTGGCCCGGCGCGATGGCGGGGGAGGATTACAATCCGCTCACCGACACCCATTACGACACGTACTCCGGGGCCCCCATCCACGCCCTAACGAGCGAGGTCCAGTTCGTCCGGATGTGCAAGGCGACCCACTGCATCGCCATCGTGCAGGTCCCCGCGGAGGTCGACAACCCGGGCCTCGCCGAGCAGATCGTGAACTACACCGAAGTCAACCTGAGCTTCGTGCCCACGTACTGGATGATCGGGAACGAACCCGAGCTCTGGTCGCACTGGCAGGTCCCCTGGAGGGACTGGCCAAACCAGTCCACCCCGGGCCCCGACCCGACACAGTTCGGGCACGAGGTGCTGGCGTACGTGAAGGCGATTCGCGCCGTCGACAACACGACCCCGATCCTGGGACTACCCGCCTCGGGATGCACGTGCGGATTCTGGACCTTCGAGCAGTGGATCTCGGGCGTCCTCAACGTGACCGGCCCGAAGATCCAGGCCGTGGCCTTCCACGAGTATCCGGCGGGGTGGCTCGGGACCGGCGACGGTAGCCTCCACGACTTCTACGGGACCATCCAAAGCGACGCCGGCATTCCGCTGCGCATCGCCGGCGCGCGCCAGGCCGTCCAATCCTCTTGCCACGCTTGCAACGTCTCCGTGTTCATCAGTGAACTCGGCTCCGCGCTTTCGTGGTCCGCGTACGGGCAGTACGCCATCGGGTTCTCCGGGGCGCTGAGCCTTGCCTCGCTGCTCACCCAGTCGATGAGCCTCAACGTTACGAACGTCGACCTCTTCGCGACCGAGCTCGCGACCAAGAACTCGTGGTTCGACACGACGGGCCACGCGCGCGTCGACTACACGCTCTACACGGGCATCCTGAACCATCTCGGCCCCCAGGCGTTCTCGGTCAACGTTCCTGGCTTGGACAAGACCCTGTACGCGATCGCGACGCTCGCCCCCAAGGATCAGGGACGACAGGACCTCCTCGTCGTGAACGACAACATCACGCACGCCGTCTCCTTCGCCCCGCAGTTCGCGGGGAGTTCGCACAGCTCGCCTGTCGAGGCGTGGAGCTGGAACGGTTCGATCCACGATACGCAGTTCAACAGCACCACCTGGGTCGAGCCGTTCACGCCGAACCCCGTCCCGCACGAATTCTCCGGCGGGCTGCCCAGCACCTACATCCTCCCGCCGCAGAGCATGGTCCTGTTCGAGGGCTACCCGTCGGGAGCGGTCTACGTGCGGGTGCTCGAGAGCGGTGTTCCCGCTCCGACGCCGTGGTACGCGAGCGTGGGGCCGACCTTCTACACCACCACGGCGGGGAACATCTCCCTGCTTCTCCCGACGGGATGGTACGCCGTGGGTTCGACGGGGATCCCGTTACCGATCGGCGGCAACGAGTCCCTCCCCTCCGAGCAGCTCGGGCCCCATGTCGCCTCGCCGACCTACATCGGCGGGCCGTACACGAACGTCACGATCGACTTCGTGACCCAGTGGCGCGTCAACGTCACTCCCTCGCCGGGCGATGGGGGCACGGTCCTGCCCAACGTGGGCTGGTGGGACGCCAACACCTCGCTCAACCTCACCGCCACTCCCGCGCTAGGGTTCGCGTTCGTCGGATGGAGCGGGTGGGGGCCCGGCAACCAGAGCGGGGCGGAACGCACGATCACGGTCGTACCCACCGGACGGATCGTCGAGAAGGCACGGTTCGTCGTCGGAAAGCAGGTGCTCGTCGTCGAGTCCGGGTTGGCGCCCGGCCTTCCCTGGTCGGTCACGGTCCGCGACTTTACCACCAACTCGAGCAGCACCAATCTCACGGTCTACGAGACCCCGGGGACGTACGGCTTCTCGCTGAGCTCGGTCCCTGGGTACCGGAACATCCCCCGGAACGGGGGCTTCACGGTCACCAACGGGTCCAACGTCGTTCGGGTCCGCTACGACCTCATCACTCCTCCTCCGCCCGCGTTCCCCGTGACCTTCGTCGTCTCGGGGCTCCCGGCGTCGCTCGCCGTGTCGGTCACGGTCCGGAACAATTCGCAGGCCGTAGGCTCCTCCCCCATGTTCGTCCTCATCAACGGGACCTACGCCTATCGGGTCGCGTACGTCGCCGGCTACCACCCGAACGTGCCGGTGAAGACGTTCCTCGTTCGGGGCGGGCCGCTCACGATCGACATTCCGTTCGTGCAGACGATGTACCGCGTGACGTGGCTTGCGAACGGTACCCGCGACGGGTTGAATTGGAGCGTGCAGGTCAACGGACAGTCGATCCTGGCGACCTCGGCGTGGGTATGGACGCCGCTCCCCAACGGCTCGTACTCCTACTCGATCGCGCTGCCGGCCAACTTCTCCGCGAGTCCGAGGACGGGGGGGTTCGTGGTCGGGGGTTTGGCGACGACGATCCCGCTCTACTTCAATCTCCAGGAGTTCCGTGCCTGGTTCGAGGCGACGGGTCCTGGGGCCTCGGCCATCTGGTCCGTGCGCTTCGGGAATGTCACGGAAATGGCCTCGGTGAACGGCACGTCGTTTCTGGCCGCGAACGGTTCCTACACGTTCGATGTGCACGCGCCGCCGGGGTACTTTGCCTCCCCTTCCCACGGCACGCTGACCGTCGCGGGCCCGGCCTCCCCCACCATGATCCAATTCGACCTCTCCTCCGACCGGCCCTCGGCCGCGTTGGTAGCCGCCTTGATGTCGGGTGCGCTGGGAACTTCGATCTGGATCGGGGCGTCGATCTTCGCCGGATTCGCCACGTTCCGGTTCCTCCGAAACCGGGACGGCTGACGCTTACGATGCCGGGGTGCCGGCGCGCACCGCGCGAGCGCCGTCCTTTGGTGGGGTGAGAGCCCGACATGCTGTTCGACCCGTTGGTGAGCCTCCTCAGGACGCTGGGCATTCCCCTAGGCGGGGTGCTCGTCGGTCTCGCGGTGGGGGTCGGCCTCTTCGCGACGGTCGACTGGCTTCACCGCCGGCCCTCGAATTCCGTGGCGGGCACCTCTCGACTTCAGGTGGTCCACGACGTGCCCGGTCCCGGGAGCACGTTGCCCGACCCGACGTCGGGCGATTCCCGGACGGTAGAGTCGGTCACGGTCTCCTCGGCCGAGGGCAGCCGTACCGTCCTGCTGCGCGGTGCATGGTCTGCCCCCAACGCTCCTCTGCCGAGGGCGCGACGGTTCGTGGCCGTGCTCGGCTTCTCGTTCGTCGTGCTCTCCGCCTTCGAGCTCGCCTTCTTCTCCAAGCTGTTCCTCCCCTACGACCACCTGGTCGGCTACGCCGGGACGGCGCTGTTCTGGCCGGGGCCGTGGCCGGGGGTGTACGCGGTCAACTCGGTCTCGCAGCTCGTTCCGGATTACATCTTCCCGATGTACCTCGCCGCCATGGCAGCCCTCGCGATCGCCGGAGGGCTCGTCTACCGGCGCGTCCCGCTTCCGGCCGGTCGCCGAGCCTGGGCGCTGGCGCTCATCCTGATCTACGTGGGGGTGGAGGTGGTCCTCGACGCCGTCTTCTTCACGGTCCCGGGCCAGAACGTCCGCAACCTCGCCATCGTGGTACGCACGATGACCGGGGGTGTGTTCCTGGCGGGACTCATCTTCTGCACCCTCAGCCTCCCCACTCCGCTCCGAGTGAAGGCGAGGTTCCCCCGGGACACGGGCGCCCTCGCGCAGTTCTTCGGGACGGGGGTGCTCGCCCTCGCTCTCGCCGGCGCGTCTATCCCGCTCATCGACAGCTTTCTCGGGAGCGAGTCGATCCTGTTACCGTTCACGCTCCTACTCCTGTTGCCGCTCGTCACGCTCGAGACGTTTATCGCGCTCAACCGTCCCCTGTACTTCCGCCAACTGCGCCGCCGTCCGCTCCCTTCCGTAGCGCAGTACCACCCCGCGGTCTCCATCTTGATGCCCGCGTTCAACGAGGAGCGATGGATCGCCGAGGCGATCCGGTACGCCGACCTCGCCGCCGGCAAGTACCCGGGTCCGGTCGAGATCATCGTGGGGAACGACGGCTCCACCGACCGGACCTCCGAACGGGCGCGCCGGGCGATCAAGGGCCTGCAGCACGCGACGGGGATGGTCGTCGACCTCCCGCACGCGGGGAAGTCGAACGGCCTCAACGGAGCGCTCGCGTTCGCCACGGGGGAGATCGTGATCCGCCTCGACGCCGACACGTTCGTTTCCGAGCGGCTCGGCTTCGCCGCCATCATCCCGCACTTCGCGGACCCGGAGGTGGGTGGCGTGCAAGGGTCGATCCACCCGCGGCAGAAGAAGGGCTGGACCCGGAAGCTCCGCGCCCTCGAGATCGCCTGGGGGCACTACTTCCAGCGCCCGGCCGTCATGGGCGCCCGCTCCGGCGAGGTGATCGACGGCCTCTTCTCGGCGTTCCGGCGCAAGGACCTCGTCGGCCTCGGCGGATGGGTGCCCTGGAACGGGGAGGACACGGAGCTCTCGATGCGCATCCAACGCCTCGGCTACCGCGTGCGTATGGAGTTCGGCGCGCGCGCCTACGAGGACGTCCCCGAAGACTACGAGGCGCTCCGACGGCAACGGGTGCGCTGGGCCCGCGGGATGCTCATGGCGAACGGCCAGCACTACCCGTCCCTCGTGAGCGACGCCCCCGAGTTCGCCGGGCTCGGCGTGCTGCTCTGGTTCCTCACGTTCGCGAGGTCCGGGGTGCGCAGCCTCGTCTACGTCTTCCTGGTGCTGCTGCTCCTCCTGCTCGGCGTGCACGCCCTCATCGACGTCGCCTTCCTGCTGCTGCTCGCCCTCGCGATCCGGGCGGTTCCGCTCGCCTACTTCCTGGGGAAGATGGGACGCTGGGACATGCTCGTCTGGATCCCGTTCTTTCCCGTGGCGAGCGTGCTCAAGCAGTCGTTCCGGTTCGAGGCGTTCGGCTTGATGGGTCCCGAGGCGAACCACGAGTACGCCTAGCGGCGAGTGAACGGTGACTGCGGTCCCGTCTCGGGTCGAATCGGTCAGGCACGCTCTCGCGGCCCAACAGGGTTAGGGGCGGGTTGGGTAGCTCGAAGCAAGGACGTCCATCGGACGCTCTGGGGGCGCCTGGGGCCAGCTCCGACCCCGCCGCGAGCGCTACCGGTGGTACCATCACGATACGTTCATCTCGGAACTTTCCATCCTGCGTCGATGGCAGATGCCCTCGAGCGGGTTTCCGACCCGAAGCTCCGGGAGCAACTCCAACTGATTCGCAACCTCTACGGGCAGGTATTGACGAGCGAGGATCTCCAGCGGCAGATCAAGGGCTTCCAAGGGCAGAAGGGGATCTACAAGCCCGCAGGAGCCGAGCAGGCTCTCTGGGTGCGCCAGACTCGTCGGGGCATCTATCCGGACAAAGAGCTGTCCCTCCAACCTGACGGGTCCTGGACATTCCTCTACGCGCCGGAAGGACGCGACGGACAAACGGATCTTACTCTCGACACCAATCGGGCGTTGCTCACCTGCAAGTCTACGGGTTCCCCCGTCGGGGTGTTCCGCCAGACCACCGACGTTCTGGGACGGACAGCGTACGATGTGTTGGGGTTAGCCCGTGTCGAGGCGTACGACGGGGAGCACTTCGTGCTCAGGGGAGAGCCCATCGACTGGACCAGCGCGCCGATTCCGGAGGAAGTCGTTCCCACCTTCTCCCCGTTCCAGGTGGACGGGCCGAGCATGGTGGAGTCCCTGCGGATCGCGCGAGATTCGAGGTTCTCGGTGGCCCTCCGCCGCGTCTACCACGAGCGGTGCGCGTTGTGCCAGGTCGGCTACCGGGTCAAGGGTCAGGTCGTCGGCGTCGAGGCCGCCCATATCATTCCGGTCCAGGACGGCGGCGTCATCTCCGACCTCCGAAACGGCATGCTGCTCTGCAAGAATCATCACGCTCTGTTCGACCGGTTCGCCTGGACGTTCGACGGAAAGCTCGAGGTAAGGGTCTCGCCCGACCGTGAGTTCCGGGAATCAGCCCTCGCGAACCACCTCCTCGGTTGGGAAGGGAAGCGCCTCGCCAACCTCCCCACACTCGACCGCGACCTTCCGGCCCCGGAAGCGATCGATTGGCGGGAGAGGAGATTCGACGAGGCGTGGCCGTAGGGAATCCGCGGGTGCGCTTCGCAGAGCTCGAGAATACTTCATGAACGAGCGCTCGTCTCGCGCGGACAAGGTAGCTCGATGAGCAAGGAACGGTCGAGGCGCACCTTGCCGCCGGTGGTCTCCGCTCGACGGAAGAAGGACAAGTACCCCACTCCGCGGGAGTTCCGCCCCGTGCGCGACACCCCGGCGGGGCGATTCCCTCTGCTCACCGTATTCCGCGGACTCGAGAGAACGGTCCCGTTCCGCAAATATCCCGGGGACGATGCCGCGATCTTGAGGATCGCGCGGCGCACCTGGGCCCATCTGGTGGACGGGCCGGGCTGGATGTACGTAGCTCCACCGACGACCCCGCCGGAGGTCCGAGCCGCGGGCTTCCGTATGGTGGAGAGCACCGACGACGAGATCGTCGTCGCACGGGCCCATCTCGTGAACAGCCCTTCGATGGACGTCTACCTGGACGTCATCCACGAGTTCCTGCACATTCTGCAGCGAAGGCAGGGGCGGGCACTCTGGCTCGGGCCCAAGGTCCCGTACGTCGACCGGCCTACCGAGATCGAGGCGTACGCCTTCTCCGTCGCCGAGGCCCGGAGACTGGGCGTGCCCGACAGTTACCTGCGGGAGTATCTGCGCGTGACGTGGGTCACGAAGACCGAATCCCTACGCCTGCTCCGCAACGTGGGCGTATCCGCAAAGAACTAAGCCGCCGCCCCCCTCGGAACCGGTGGGGAACCTAGGCGTACCAGATGTAGTAGGTCGAGAGCCCGAGGAGGAGGACCCCCCACCAGAGGGCCACTTCGGTCCGCATCCACAGCTTGTAGCGGCGGAACCGGAACCGTTCGGGGATCAGGTTCGTCCCCGCCACGAGCAGAATGAACACGCCCAGGGACTCGGCGAGCAGCCCGGCGATCAGCATGGCGGTAGGTACGTAGTAGTTCGGGCTCGAGAACTCGCTCAGGAGGTCCGGCAGGACGAGAGAGAGGTACTGCGGGAGCATCCAGAGGAGGACGACCGGGAGGTTCACGAGGACGACCGAGCTCTGCAGGTACATGTGGGCCCGAACGTGGCCCCGACGGACGACGAAGATCCCCGCGAGGAGAAGCGCGGCGATCGTAAGTTCGAAGAGGAGGACGATATCCGAGAGCGAAGGCGCCCCGGTCCCGATCAGCCCGCCCATCGCTCGCGCACGGTCCCGAGGCACCCAGTGCGGCGGGGGTCTTCAGGCTCGCTGGACACTGGGACGCAGGGCCCGCCGTACGCTCAGAAATCCCGCGGCGGGACGAGGTCGAGGACGGTGCGCGTGCGGCTCTTCGCGTAGTACTCTTGCCAGAGCGCGCGAATCTCCTCCTCGTCGAGGTCGAGGACGTAGACGGGGGAGACGAGCGGGGCGACCCGGTCCACCTCTACCAGAACGACCGAGCGGAGCCTTCGGATATCGGCCCCCTCGCTGCGGTACATTTCGAGCACCTTCCAGTAGGTGGTTCCCGTGTGCAGGACCGTCGCCTTGCCCCGGAACCGATACCCCCTCCGGCTGAGCGGGTCGACTACGTTGATCTCGGTCCGGGGATTCTGCGTGAGGTTGAGCACGGTGTGCGGGGACTCGATGTCGGCGAACACGAGGTTGTTCTCGTCGAGGACCGTGAGCGAGCCTTTCGGGGAGACGTTAGGCGAGCCATCCTCGGATACCGTCGCGACGTAGCCGAGTCGTTGTTCGCGGACGAATCGTTGGATCTCCTCCGTCAGAACTCCCATGGCCGGGGAGACGGGATTGGGGGGGTCATGGTTCTTGCGGCGCACCCGCCCACCTGGTCGGCCCACGGCGCTCTGCGACGGCCCGGCTGACGTGCTCCGCCAACCCTCCCCTGCAATCTCCGAGCCGCGGCCAGGCGCGGTGGGGCGGTGCCCCCCCCGACACGGGCATAGGACGAAGCTGGGCCGGCGTGCTGAGTCCCGCAGCGGATTGCCGCGTTTGCGGATCGGTCCCTCGTGGCCGAGTCAATCCCGTGCGAAACCTCTGAGGAACTTGCGAGGGGAAGGCCTTCATGGCTTGAGCAGGCTCGAATCTACTACCGGCGGAAGGACGGCGTCGCGATGCTCTCATATCTGCGCTGAGGCTGCTGATGTTCAGGGAAGACGAAGTTCGTCCGGCCCCTTCAATGACTTCCTCGAGCCGCGAGTTCGTCGCTGCCCTCGAAGGGCTCTCCGACTGCTTCCAGAAGGAGCAGCGGGGCCTGTTCCGGGACCTAAAGATCACCCCCATTCAATTCTTCGTCCTACGGTGGCTTTCGAAGGATCCCGCGGCCAACATGTCGACGCTCGCAGGTCTCCTGGGGGTCCGCCCTCAGACCGTGACCCCGATCGTCGATGCCCTGGAGGCTTCGGGTTGGCTGCGGAGGACTCGCTCGCTCGAGGACCGGCGGGAATCCCTCCTCGTGCTGACCCCGCGGGGGAAGCGACTCCTGGCCTCCTTCCGCGCAGCTTTTTTCGAGAGGATGGACCGGGCGGTCGCGGAGGCAACGTCCTCCGCGCTCCGGACCTCCGCGCAGGTGCTTCGTGTCGCGACCGCGGCGCTCCTTCGTGACTTGGAGCGTAGGAAGGCACCGAGATCCAAGCGAAGCTGACGCACGCACCCGGGTCCGCCGCATACGCTAAATACATTCTTCGTGCCTGCTGACTATCAGGTAGGACGTAAATGACCGCACCCTCCATCGTGCTCACCTCGCTCACGAAGCGCTTCGGGAGTTTCACCGCGCTCGACCGCCTCGACCTCAAGCTCGAAGGGGGCAAGTGCGTCGGCTTCCTCGGCCCGAACGGCGCGGGAAAGACGACGGCGCTCAAGCTCCTCACCGACATGATCTTCCCGACGGAAGGGGAGTGCTTCTTGAACGGGATCTCGGTGCAGCGCGAGCGCATGCGCGCGCTCGAGGCCGCGGGCGTGCTCATCGAGTCGCCGGAGGTCTATCCCTCCCTCAGCCCGACCCAGGCCCTCGAAATGGTGGCCGACCTGCGGGGCATGTCCCGCACCGAGCGGGAGGAACGGATCCCTGCAGTGCTCGCGGAGGTAAAGATGTCGGAGTGGGCTCACGTGAAGGTCGGTAAGTTCTCGAAAGGGATGAAACAGCGGATCAACATCGCGGCCGCGCTCGTCCACGACCCCGAGATCGTCGTGCTCGACGAACCGGCGACCGGGCTCGACCCCCGGGGGATGTCCGAGGTGCGCTCCATCGTGCGGGACCTCAAGAAGCACGACCGCCTCATTTTCATGAGCAGCCACATCCTCGCCGAGGTCACCGACGTCTGCGACGAAGTCGCCCTCATCAACCACGGGAAGCTGCTCTTCTACGACACCCTCGAGAACGTCACCGCCAAGTTCTCGGCCGGGCACTCCTCGGTGGACGCGAGCTTCGCGCGCCCCGTGCCCGAGCGGACCGTTGCGGACCGCCTCGCCGCGGAATCGGACCTCCTGAAGGTCGAGCAGCTCGATCCCCGGCGCTACCGCCTCCAGTTCAAGGGAGGCCCCGCGGTCCAGGCACGGCTCCTTCGGAAGCTCTCGGACGAGGCGCTTGAGCTCGTGAGCTTCACCGAGTCGAAGAGCGCCCTCGAAGAGGTCTACTTGAGCCAGATCGAGAAGGGGGACTGAGGGTGTCGGCAGCTGCGATCCCGGCCACCACGACCGTCCCCGCGCCCACCGCCAAGCACGAGCGCACTCCGCTCCGCAGCTGGCAGCAGGCCCTCAAGCTCACCCGCTACCAGCTCCGCGACTACCTGTTCTCGCGGCGGTTCATCCTGATGATGAGCATCGTGGCCATCATCGGGGCGATCCTCACCGCGGTCGTCGGCTACTACCGACCCGCCGCCTTCCTCTCGGGGTCCGACGCGTTCTACTCGACCCTGTGGGGGAGCGGCGTGACGGTCGTGATCGTCTTCGCCGGCGTGATCTTCGGCGGGGACGCGATCGCCGGGGAGTTCCAGAACCGGACCGGCTACTTCCTGATGGGCCAGCCGATCCGCCGCGCGACCGTCTACGTCGGGAAGTACATCGCCGCCTTCGTCGCGGCGCTCACCGCGGTCGTCCTGTTCGCGCTGGTGCTCCTCGCGAACGGCTCCTACTACTTCGGCGCCGGCGCGTTCACGGCCAACTTCGGCGCCTCGTTCGTCCTCGCCGTCGTCTACTTGCTCGCGCTCCTCGGGGCGACCTTCCTGTTCAGCTCGCTGTTCAAGACGAGCACGTACGCGACCCTCGTCGTCGCCGTGCTGTTCCTGTTCGGGTTCATGATCCTGCAGGCCCTGATCCAGGGCCTCGCGCACACCACGCCCTGGTACATCCTCACCTACGCGGACTCGATCATCGGCGGGGTGTTCAACGCCTCCTGCGCGAGCGCGCCGGGCACCCACACCTGCACCCAACCGGGTCCGGGCGGGGAGATCACCCAAACCGTGACGAACGCTACCATCCCCGAAGGGGTGGGGATCATGATCGCCTACTTCGTCATCACCGCCATCCTCGGGCTCCTCTCGTTCGAGCGCGAGGAGTTCAGCTAGGCACTCCCGCAGAGGGTCCCTTCCGTGCCCGAGACCGGCCGCCTCCCCGACACCACGACGGGCGGCGCGCTCCCCGGCACGCCGGTCCCGAAGACGATGGCGACGTTCGACCGGGCGTACGCGAACCGGGTGATGCTCGTCCTCGCCGGCATCGTGATGGTCGTCCTCTACGTCGAGGGGATGCTCACGCCCTCGCTCCCGACGATCCAGAGCGACTTCCACGTGGACACGGCGCAGGTGAGCCTCGTCATCTCGGCGTACGCGATCTCGGGGGTGGCGCTCTCGCCCGTCGTCGGCAAGCTCGGCGACATCTACGGCAAGCGCAAGGTGTTGATGGGCGTCATGCTCGCCTACGCCTCCGCCGTGTCGGTCACGGGGTTCTCGCCGAACTTCGAGTTCATGCTCGCGGCCCGGACGGTCCAGGGAGTGGGCCTCACGATCCTCCCCCTCGGCATGTCCCTCGTGCGCGAGGAGTTCCCACGGGAGCTCGTGCCGCGGGCGCAGGGGATCCTGAGCGCCATGTTCGGCATCGGCTTCGCGATCAGCCTGCCCGTCGGCTCGGCCGTCTCGCAGAGCTACGGGTGGCGCGACACCTACCACTCGGCGATCCCCGTCGTCCTCCTCCTCACGGTCGCCGTGTTCCTCCTCGTGCGGGAGTCGACCTACCGTCGACCGAACACGCGCGTCGACTACGGGGGTGCGGCGCTCCTCGGGGGTGCGCTCGCCGGCATCGTCGCCGCCCTCTCGGAGGGGCAGTCCTGGGGCTGGCGCTCTCCGCTCACCCTCGGGTTCGCGGGCGTGGGGCTCGCCCTCCTCGTCCCGTTCGTGCTGTGGGAGCTGCGGTGGACCCGCGCGGGGCACGAGCCGATCGTCGACCCGAGACTCCTGCGGGAACGGAACGTGGCCGTCACGAACGCCGTTCTCACCGTCGCGGGGCTCGGGATGTACATGGCGCTGTTCGCTCTCATCTATCGGTTCGAGTTCCCGCCCGTCTCGGGGGGGTTCTCGCAGAACATCCTCCAGGCCGGCATCGACATCGTCCCGCTCGCGCTCTCGATGATGGGGGTGGCGATCCTCGCGAGCGTTGCCGTCTCGAAGGTCGGGGTAAAGCCGCTCGCCCTCGCCGGGGCGGGGCTCACCGCCGTCGGTTTCGTGCTCCTAGCGGCGGCGCAGACGCTCGAGCAGAGCCTGCTGTACGAGACGGTGACGGGGGCCGGCATGGCGCTCCTCAACGCGTCGATCATCAACATGCTCGTCCTGAGCGTCGACCCGAAGGACATGGGCCAGGCGACGGCTATGAACAACGTCTTCCGGAACCTCGGCGGGAGCGTGGGCGCTCCCATCGTGGGTTCGCTCCTCGCCGCCTACGTGACCGGAGTGATCGTCCCGAGCGGCCCGCTCGCGGGCACGAACCTCCCCAGTCTCCTCGCCTTTCAGTACGCCTTCTGGATCGCGGCGGCCATCACCCTCGTCGGCGCGATCGCCGTATTCTTCGGCGAAGAGGTTCTCGGGCCCCGGCGGCATCCGAAATTCGCCCATCTTCCCCAGCTCGCGGGCCGGCTCGGTGGACGGTCCGCGACAGCGCCCTCCCCCGTTCCCTCTCCGGTCCCTCCGCTAGCGGAGTAGCCGGAGCGACGTTGCGTAACCGCGAGAGAACCTGTCTCAGGTGAGAGCGAAGGCGTCCACCTGGCTGCTCGTGGCCACGTACACCGCCACGGGAGAGGCCGACGGGGTGCAGAAGTGGTCGACGGACCCGAGGGGGAAGGAGTACAGCGGGTGGCCCGTGGTCAGGTTGAATCCGAGGAGTTGCCCCGCGTGGATGTTGATGGACCACACGACCGAGCCCGTCACGATGGGCGGTCCGGCGTCAAAACTCGCGGTGCGCCAGAGGACGGAAAAGGAGTTCGGGCCGACCGCAAGCTCGACGAGCCCGTCCACGCACGGCACGAGCACCGTTCCGCCGACATGGGCGGTGCCTCCGTAGGCCCCGCCGCAGACACTCCCGTTGTAGAGCTCCCCTCCCACCCCCCCGAGGTGGCTACCGGAGAGCAGGTAGCCGACGCCGGCCTTGCCCACCTGCACGACATCCCCGTCCGGGAGCAGGGTGGGCGCGAGGGAGCCGACGTCGGTGTCGCCGCGGTTGAGCTGGGCCCAGTTCGAGGGCGCGAAGTAGCCGAGGAGCTGGAGCGTCGGCGAGAGTTCGAGGACGCTCTCGCCGTAGTCGAAGGCCACGTCCGCATCGCTGTTGCCCGTGCTCACGTACAGATCGCCGTTCGGCGCGACGGTGATTCCCGAGGGGGTCCAGATACCCCCCGCACGGCCGGTGGGGACCTCGAAGCTCGTCATCGTGCCGAGGGCGCTCGGCTGGACCCCCACCACCCAGCCGTGGTAGGCGCCGCAGTCCCCCGCGAGCCCGCCGTACGGGATGTAGACGATCCCGTTCGAGAGCGCGAGCGCCCCGCGCTCCTGCTCGACGGTGGGGTTGGCACCTGGCGGGTCGGCCGCGTAGTGGGAGAGGACGCTGCCGTTCGCGAGCGACAGGCCAAACAAGACGTGCCGGTCGGGTGGGAGGAACGCGACGACGTAGAGCGTGAGCGTCCCAGGGTCGATGACGGGGGTGCCGGTGATCCCTGTCGGGTTGATATCCCCGCACGAGAGGGTCGAACCGTCGACGGGTGTGCCCAGGTTCGTTCGCCACTCGAGGGCGCCGGTGTAAGCGTTGAGCGCGTACACCGAGTTGTTCTCGGTAGCGACGTAGACGGTGCCCCCGCAGAGGAGCGGCTCCGCGTACACGTCGGCGTCCACCGCGGTGGGGGCGGCCCAGCCGGGGTGGACCGCGCTCACGTTCACCCCGGGCTCGGCGCCCGAGCGCACGTTGTCCCCGTGGTAGGTTGTCCAGTTCGCCAGGGGACCACCCCTGGGTGAGGGCGTGTAGCGGGACCCGCTACAACTGGCGACGGGAGAGGGGCTTCCGCCGGGGTTACTCGGGACCACTCGGAGCAGGAGGTAAAAGGAAAGGCCGGCGAGGAGCAGCAACAGCACGACAAGCACGGCGACGAGTTCGCGCTTCAGTTGGATCCCCCCCAAGGGTACACTGGACACAGGGGGCGCCGGGCCTTGAAGCTCACGCCCCGCGAGAGAAGGCGGGAGGCGCTTACCGCTCTCGCCAGCGGGCGAAGTAGGTGGCGGCCGCGGCGAGGAGGAGGGTAATCGCGCCGAGTCCCACTAGGTCGAAGAGCGGCGTGTTGAGGAACGCCACGCTCGTCGTGATGCCGCCCCCGAGTCCGACGACCCCGTCGGCGAGCTGCCCCGCGTAGGTGGAGGGGGCGAGGTAGGCGACCCACTGCCACTGCTTCGGAATGACCGTCGCCGGGTAGAAGATGGGGGGGAGGACGGAGAGGGTCGAGAAGATGAGCGTGCCGAGCGGCCAGATCTCCCGGAGCTGCTGGAAGAGGGTCGAGACGAAGAAGCCGAGCGTGCAGGCCATCAGCCAGGTGAGGAGCACCACACCCACCAGCGCCGCGAACGCGAGCGCCCCGAACGGGTGGACGACAAGGAGGATCCCGAGGAAGAGCACCATCGCGGGGAGCGCGAAGGCGAGCTCGCTGAGCGCCATCCCGAGGATGTAGGTGAGCGACCGTACGGGGCTCGCGACGTACACCTGTTGCAGCTGGCGCTCGAGCCGGAGGTAGGCGCAGTCGTTCAGCATGCCGTTCCCCGTGAAGAGCGCCGTGAACAGCACGCCCCCCACGACCCCGAACGGAAACAGCGCGCGCGGGGCGATGACGTAGAGGAAGAACAGGAAGCTGAACGGCGTGAGGAACACCGCCCCGATGAGCAGCGGCGAGCGCCAGAGCGGCATGATGCCGTTGAAGTAGCAGATGCGCAGCGCCGCGTACGCCTGCGAACGGAAGCTCATTCCTCCTCCTCGATCCCCCGGCCGACGAGCTCGAGGAACGCCTCCTCGAGCGTGACGGGGCCGACCGTGATCTCGCTGCCCCGCTCGAGCGCGCGCTCGGTGATCTCCCGCACGCGGGAGCGGGTCGTGAGAAGCACGAGCCGTTTCCGGTCCTCGATCACCTCACCGTACTCGCCGAGCTCCGAGCGCGTGAACCCTCCGGAGAACTGCAGGCGGACCTCCCGCTTCACCGTGGACTTGAGCGCCTCGGGGGCGCCTCGGTAGAGAATCTTCCCGCCCTCGATCACGGCGAGCTCCTCCGCGAGCTGCTCGGCCTCGTCGAGGTAGTGGGTCGTGAGGAGCACGGTGGAACCCTTGCGGGTCGCCCGCCGAATCACCTCCCAGACCTGCCGACGGCCGAACGGGTCCATCCCGAGCGTCGGCTCGTCGAGGAACAGAAACGGCGCTTCGGTGGCGAGGATCATGGCGACGAGCGTGCGCTGCTGGACGCCGCCCGAGAGCCGGTAGGCGGGCTCCTGCTCGAACGGCCGTAGGCCCATCGCCTCGAGGATCTCCTCGGTGCGCGCTTTCGCGCTCTCTCCGCTAGCGCCGCGGACCCGAAGGTACTCGTAGATGTGCTCCCGGGGCGTCATGTGGAAGAACGGCCGGCCCTCCTGGGGGACGAGCGCGATGTACGGGCGGACCGCCTCGGGATGCGCCACGACATCCTCGCCGAACAGACGCACCTCCCCGGAGGTCGGGAGGAGGAGCGTCGCGGCGACCTTGATGAAGGTGGTCTTGCCGGCGCCGTTGCGCCCCAGGAAGGCGAACAGCTGCCCTTTCGGGATCGACAGGTCGAC
The DNA here is from genome assembly GCA_022749845.1 of Thermoplasmata archaeon. Classification (GTDB taxonomy): domain Archaea; phylum Thermoplasmatota; class Thermoplasmata; order Lutacidiplasmatales; family UBA184; genus JAKIVR01. The sequence goes on along the minus strand of JAKIWX010000010.1, from coordinate 16,178 downwards.
CCCATCGAGCGCGTGGACCGTGCCGCGCCTCCCGTGGTAGACCTTCGAAACCCCCGTCGCCTCCAAGACGGCCATGGAGCGCTCCCGAAGCGCGCGGCCCGAAAAGCCTGACCCCCGAAGCGAACGTCACGGCGCCGGCCCCGTCGTCGTTCGAACGGGCTCGAGTGTCCTAGTCAGGTGACCCGCGGAACCTACGAGGAGCGGTCGGCCCGGCGGCACCCCGCTCAGGGGAGCGTGACCGTCACCGAGCCGGAGATCGCGCCCACCCCCACGACCACGAGATCGAGGCCCGTCGGGGTCGGATTGCAGGCGTGCGTCCCGGAGACCGTGCAGCCGAGGTCGAGGACCATCGTCTGCGTCGTGCTCAGGAGCAGCGAGCCTCCGAGGACCCAGCTCGAGCTCGCGAGGGAGTACTCGGCTACGAGCGAGCCGGTGATCGACTCTATCACGACCGTCGGCAACGCGCCGGCGCCTGCGAACACGACAGGGGCGCCCGTGCTCGTCTCGACCTGGAACGCGAGTTCCTCGGCGCGCAGGCCTCCACCCGCCGCCTCGATGGAGATGAGGTAGCACCAGTCGCTCGTCCCCGCTCCGGCGCACCCGGGCTGACCGACGCCGTTCGCGACACGGCTGGGATTGCCCAAAGCGAGATCGCTAGCTAGCGACGGCGACATGCCTCCCGTGCCGGAGCAGGTGGCGTTGGCCGAAGCGGCCGTGAGCACTTCCCCCGAGAGCCCGTTCAGCACCGCAGAGAACTGGGGCTCGACCGCCGCGCTCGTCGAGGCCGGGGAGCAGAGCGTGTACTCGACGAGCCACTCCGTCGCCCCACCCGTGCCGATCGACGTGGACCCCCCGAGCAGGACGTAGACGCCGGTCGCGTTGGGGTGAGCGTTCACGAACGCGGTCCCGCCCTCGTGGTCCGCCGCGTTCGCGGCGACCACGGAATCGACGACCCGCGCCGGGATCGAGCCGAAGTGGTTCCCGAGGAACGCGCAGTTCTGCCCCGCGGGAAGGCTCCCTACGGCCGCGGCGACTCCGTTCGTGACGGTCACGAGGAGGCCGGCACCCGTGCTGTTTCGGTAGAGAAACGCCCAGAACGCCGCGGATCCGGTACCCGCTCCGGCGGCCGTGCCCGGGACCGTCGTTGTGTTTCCCGCCAGGTCGTTGATGATGCAGCCGGTGGGGCCGAACAGATCGAAGACCGGGAGCGTCAGCGTCGATCGGGAGTTGATTCCCACCGAGAGCAGCAGGGTGTTGTACCCACCCGCACGGGAGGAGGCCGTCGAGTTCGCGGTCTGCCGTGCCGAGGTGAAGCTCACGGGCGATGCGGCTCCCGGGTGGTGGGCGAACGGTCCCACGCCGGCGAAGAGCACACCGGCAAGGACCACCCCTGCGACGACCACGACAGCGACGACGGCAAGGAGCGCACCTCGACGGGGCGGGGGTGCTGCTCCAGCCCCGGGAGAAGGGGTCGGGCTCGAAGGCATCGAAGAAGTCTCGGGGGGAGTTGCCATAGGGTCTCGTCGAGGGCAAAGGCGGTCGCCGGCCTCAAAGTCGTTGTGGAACGGCCCGGCAGCTAGCCTGCGGCGGGAGGGGCCGCGAGCAGGGCGTCGAGAAGCCCCACCGGTGGGCATCCGAAGGAGAGGATCCGATCGTGGAACCGCTTGAGGGAGCTCCGGTCGGTACCCGCGTGCTTCGCGCGGGCACGCAGGATCATGAGCTTACCGAGGGTGTAGCAGAAGTACTCGGGGTTGAAGCTCCCGCGGATCGCTTCGCGCTCGGCGGGCAGCGCTTCCATGTGGCCTTCGCGGCGGAAGAACGCGGTTCCCTCGTCGAGCGACATCCCCTCGGTGTGGAGTCCGATCGAGACGAGCAGTCGGCAGTTTCGCAGCAGCGCGTCCTGGAGCTGCACCGCCTCCGCGATCGGCTTGCCCCCGCCGATCCCCTGCTCCACCGCGAGCTGCTCGCAGTAGTGCGCCCACCCCTCGACGAAGGAGGGGGAGAGGTACGTCTTGCGCGCCAGCGAGGAGGGAGAGCGGCGCAGGTGGAGGAACTGTAGGTAGTGGCCAGGGTACACCTCGTGCACGGTGATGTTGCGGAGTATCGGCCGGCACATCGCCCGGAGCCACTCCTCCTGGCGCTCGGCGCTCCAGCTCGGGTCGACGGGCGTGACGTAGTAGACTCCCTCCGTCCCGCCCTCTTCGAACGGCCCCGGCGAGTCCATGCTCGCGGTGCTGAGCGAGCGGCCGTACACGGGCGTCTCCTCGACCCGGCACGCCGCCGGCTCGGGGAGCGAGACGATATCCCGCTCGGCAAGCCACCGACGCGTCTCCTCCAGAAACTCGCGAACTTCCGGGAGGAGGCGTTCGGCGCTGGCGTGGTCCTCGCTCGCGGAGGCGAGGAGCTCGGCCGTCGTCCCCGAGGGCTTGCCGGCCGCGGCCAACGCGGCGAGCCGTCGCTGGTTCCTGTGCAGGTCCTCGAGTCCGGCAGCCTTGAGCTCGGCGATGCTCATGCGCAGTCCCTCCCGCACCCAGAGCAGTTGCTGGAACCGTTCGTGGCCGAGCGCGAACTCGGGGGTCTGCTTCGGTCGGTACTCCGTCTCGATCTTGTCCAGGAAGCGTTGGAGCGACTCCTCCGCCCGGATCCGCGCGTCTCGGAACCGGTCGGCGAGCGCCGGGAGTTCCCGTCGAATCGCGCCTTCGCACTCGGCGTAGTGGCCCGGTAGCCCGGTCCCCATCGAGGTGGAGAGGAGAAGGAAGGGCGCGGGAAGGACCGGGTCGAGCCGCTGGATCGCCTCTTCCAGGAACCGGGGAACGGCTTCCACGAGGCGGAGCATGGCCTCGCCCCGCGCTTGCATCGGAGCGTAGGGCCGGACGGTGTAGGCCGTGAGCGAGATCGACCAGAGGTAGAGCATCGGATTGCAGTCGTACAACTTTGCGTCCACGAGGTCGAACCGGGATCCCTCGAGCAGGAGCTCGAGGAGGAGCCTATCGATCGCGCGTTCCGGCGGTAGCGGGCGCCCTTCGAGCGCACGAAGCCCACCCAGCAGTCGGTCGGCCTCCGTCACCCAGACCGCGGTCGCTGCGTGGGACAGCGAGGGGAGGCGTCCGTCGTAGTCGTGCCGGCCGGCGGCGACGGCGTACCCCGGACTCAACTCAAAGGTGTGGGCGACCGCCCGTTCCTCGATCGCGGCGAGCTCCGCCATCGCGTCCGAGGAGGGTGCTGGCATAGAGGCCCCGAGCGGCCCGGCGCTTAAAGGTCCGTCCCGGCGAGGGGAGGGAGTCGACCGATCACTCGACCCAGGTCATACGACATTTCGGGCACCGACCCTGCTCGAGCCGGCTACCGCAGAGGAAGCAAGCGGAGGGCGCGTCGGCGAGTCCTCGACGCTCGCTCGTAGCTACGACCGAGAGATCCTCGGCGGGTAGCGGCGGGGGATTCGGGGAACTCGGCCCCGCCGGAGAAGCGGCGGGGACGGGGAGCGGCGCGGACTCCGGCGGTTCGAACTCCGGGGAAGCCGGAGTCTCGGAGGGCTCGCTGAGAGGTAGGACCTGCTCGGCGCCCTCCTCCTCGGGCGGCGCGGGCTCCCCAGGGTCGGCGACGGGCTCACCCTCGAGGACCGGCGGACCGCTCGGGCCTTCTTCGGCGGGCTCCGCCAGCTCCTCCATCGGGGTTTCGCCGTCGGGAACCGTCCCCTCCTCGGCGTCGGGTGGGGTCTCGCTCTCCTCTTCGCGCGGCCGGTCCCGGCGGAATCGTCGGAAAAGCGTGACCATCGGGGCAAGCTAGCGGCCCCGGGGTAAAGAACTGAGCGGGCCGTTCCCGCCCGAACCGACATTCGTATCAGGCGCGGTCCCTCCCCGGAGAGCATGGAAGGGCGAGCGACCGAGGGCCTTCGCAAGCTGGGACTCGCCCTACCTTCCCCGCCCGTTCCCCAAGGATCGTACGCCCCCGCCGTGCGGGTCGGCGACCAGGTGTTCGTGTCGGGCCAGGGGGCCATGCGAGACGGTAAGCCCCTGTACCGTGGTCGCGTCGAGGCGGACGTGAGTCTCGCGCAGGCGCAAGAGGCGGCGCGCCTCGCCACGCTCCAGGGACTTTCCGCGGTGGGCGCCCTGGTTGGCTCGGTCGACAAGATCCGCCGGGCGCTGCGCGTCGCGGTGTACGTCGCCTCCTCCCCCGGGTTCACCCGCCAACACGAGGTGGGCAACGGAGCGACCGAGCTCCTCCTCGCGCTCCTAGGGGAGGAGGGCCGGCCGGCGCGCGTCTCCCTCGGCGTCACGTCCCTCCCGCTCGACTTCCCGGTAGAGGTGGAGATGCTCCTCCTCGTGGAGTGAGCTACGTTGGAGTCGACGAGGTTTCCCGGCGTGGTCCGCGCCGGCGCGGAGCTCTACACACCGAACCTAGTTCCTGGACGCTCGGTGTACGGCGAGGAGCTGCGGGCCGAGGAGGGGGCCGAGTACCGCCGCTGGGACCCCTGGCGCAGCAAGCTCGCCGCCTACCTACGGACCCCGGGGGCGTCCCTCGACCTTTCCCGCGTGCAGCGGCTCCTCTACCTCGGGGCGGCCCACGGGACGACCGCGAGCCACCTTTCGGACCTCCTGCCGCGTGCCGAGCTGTACGTCGTCGAGAAGAGCGCGAGCGCCTTCTCGCATCTTCTCGCCCTCTCCCGCGAACGCGAGAACCTCCTGCCGCTCCTCGCGGACGCGCAGCTACCCGAGAGGTATCGCGCCGACGTCGCGCCGATCGACTTCCTCTACCAAGACCTCGCCCAGCGAGACCAGACCCGGATCTTCGCGGAGAACGCCGCGGCCACGCTCGCATCCGGAGCTCGCGGCCTGCTGATGCTCAAGGTCCGTAGTGTCACCCAGCGCCGCTCCCCCCGGACCGTCATCCAGGAAGCGAGGGCGGAGCTCGAGCGCGCAGGCCTCGCTCCCCGGCCCGCGGTCGACCTCGCCCCCTATTCCCGCGACCACGCGGCGATCGGCATCGAAGGGTAGCGCCAGCGTTCAGCGTTCGTCCCCGCGAGCGGGGGCAAGTACCGGTCCGGCCGCTCCCCGTATCGGTGGTGGCAGTGGCGCCGAGGCGCAACAGTGGGAAGGCGGCAGAGCTCGGGATCGGCGTCGTGGCCGGAGTGATTTTCCTCGCCTCCGTCCTCTCGGGCGGAGGCGGTGCGCACCTATCGACCCGCCCAGCGCCGTTGTTCGCGTCCCCTCCGGCAGCCTCCTTCGAGGGGTTCGCCGCCGTGCAGATCGTGCCCGCGGCCGCCACGGTCGCGGACGGGGAGAATGCGAGTTTCGTGTTGTCCGTGACCTCGGCATCTCCTGGGTGCGCCGTGGTCACACCGGTGGTGGTCTGGGAGCTCGCCGCCGGGGCGCTCCCCCTCGGCGCTCTCGTCAGCCCCACGGGAACCACCGTGCAGTTCACCGCCTTCCCCGGGGTCTCGGGTTCGGTCGTGCTGAGCGCGACCGTCGAGGGGGCAATCCTCTGCTCGACGAACAACGTCTCCTTCGGGACCGAGGCGTACGCGAGGGTCTTCACCGTGCCCTCGCTCCTCCTCTCGGGCTGGTCGGCCGGGATCGGCCCCGTGCAACCCGGTACCCCCGTAATCTGCCGCGGTGCTCTCTCGGGGGGAGAGCCGCCCTACTCGGTGTCGGTCGAGTTCGGGGACGGGAACAGCTCCTCGTTCACCCTTTCCACCACGGGTCCCTTCTCCGTCACCCACCAGTTCGCGCTCGGAACCTACCTCCCCACCGTGAGCGTGACCGATCCGCTCGGCGAGCGCGTCGTAGGGAGCGCGAGCTCCTCGGTGCTCGTCGCAAGCTCGCTTGCGGCGCAAGTAGTCCCCGGCGCGCTGGGACCTGAGGTCGGCGTGGGATTCCCTCTCGCGGCGTTGGTCGAAGGCGGATTCCCTCCGTACAGCTTTCTCTGGAACGACAGCTCGGGGGACGCCGGCACCGGCGCGGCGTGGTCGGTCCCGCCGACGGTCGCGCGAACTCTCCTCGTCGGGCTTCTCGTGACGGACCGGCTCGGCGACGCGGTCCGAGTCGAGCGCACCTTCCCCGTCGCCCCGACGGTCTCGCTCCACACGCTCGTGCTGGCCTCGGGTGGGGACGTCGGCCGCCCGATGCCGTTTGTCCTGTCGGTGGCGGGCGGCGTAGGGCCGTTCACCGTCACCGGGAGCTCCGTGCCTTCCGGCTCCTCCTTCGGTTTCACGGCACCCACCGCGGGCAACTGGACCGAAGCCCTCGTCCCGTTGCTTGCGGCTCCGCTGTGGGCCTCGCTCTCGGTCACCGACGCCCTCGGCGTATCGAGCTCGCTCTCGGTCCCGCTCGCGCCCGTGCACTCTAGCCCGTTCCTCCTCGCGAACCTGACTCCCAGCCTGTCGGAGGTAGGCGGGTCGGTCGAGGTGGTGGGGCTGAGCGGGGGAGGTACGCCTCCGCTCAACTGGTCGATCGCGACCACCGCCGCCCTGAGCGCCAGCTCCCCCCGCTTCGGGAGCGTCTCCTCCGCCGGTCTCTTCAGCTGGGAGGGGAAGCTCGCGGCTCCGGGCGTGGGGCTGTTCGTCGTGACGCTCGTGGACGCCTCGGGCGCCGCGGTGAGCTCGAACCTGACGCTCCGGGTGCTCGAGCCGGTCGCAAGCTCGCTCCTGCTCGCTTCCGTCGCTCCCTCGGCGGGCGAGCCCCTCTCGCTCAGCTTCACGGTGGGCGGCGGTGCTCCGCCGTACCGGTACGCGTTGAGCCTCTCCGACGGAGAGACGGCGCAGGGTAACCTCTCGGCGCCGGGACCCGCGGACTGGAGCGCCCTACCACGCGTCGCGGGGTACCTCGCGGTCCGACTCGCGGTCTCCGATTCGCTCGGGTTCCGAGGCGACGCGAACCTCACCGTGGCGGTGGCGCCCGGAGTGGCCGGTCCTTCGGCGTCCCCGAGAGGGGGTGGCCCGAACGGTTCCATCGGGAGTGCGGGATCGGTGGGAGGGGCGGCCGGTTGGGTTCCCTGGGTCTCGCTCCCCATCGCGCTGCTGCTCGGGCTAGCCTGGTTGTTCCGAGGACGTCTCCCACGGCGACCTTCCCCCTCTCGCCCGGAATCGACGGGGGCGCTCCCGACGGTCCGGCGGTTGCTCCGGGAAAGCGACGGTCTCGACGAGGAGTCGCTGCTCCTGCTCGCCGAGGAGGAGGGGATCGAGCCCGAGTCGACCCGGAGGGCGCTCCGACGATGGGTCGCGCTCGGCCGGGCGGAAGGCATCGAGGAGGGCGACGAGCCCGCGCTCTACCGCTGGACCGGAGCTTCGAATCAGGAGCGTCCGTCCCCGCGCGCCGCGCGTGGGCACGAGGAGCGAGCATGAATCCCCGTGGGGGGACGGGGCTGTTCTCCTGTGTCCTGTTCCTGATGGTCACCCTGCTCCTCGTGCTCCCACCATTCTCGGTCGGGCCGATCGCCCCCGCCTCGGCGGGCCGAGACCCCCGGGACCACCGAGGTGCCGCTTCGCCGGAAGGGAACTTCACTGCGGCGATCGGTAGGCTCGTCACGCTCGTGGCCGCGGCCGGCGGCGGGCTCCTCGCGCTCGTCTGGGCGCGCGTCGCCGTGAGCTGGTTCTCGCACGACCTGAGCAAGAAGGTGCAGGCACGCGAGCGAGCCCGGGACGCGCTCATCGGAACCCTCGTCTTCACGGCGGCGGTCACCGGGCTCGTCTGGGGTCTCGCGCAGTGGGTCGTGACCGGCGCTTGAGCCGGAACGGAGGCCCGGATGGATCCGGTTTCGACGAGCGTCCAGGCGATCCTCTTCGCCATCTTCGCGCTCCTCACCGCGGCGCTCGCCGCGGTCCTTGGCCCGACGTACGACCACCTGTTCGTTCCCGAGATGCAGACGGCGGCCCTCTACCCCTCGCTTCCCCCGGATCCTTCCGGCGCGGGCGGCTTCCTCTCGGTGGCCGCGCGATTCTCCGAGTACCTGGTGGCGAACCTCGTGGACCCCGCCCTCGTCCTTGTCGTGCTCGGGGTAGGGCTGCTCTACCTGCTCCGGGCCCTTCTTCCCTCGCTCGCCCCTCGGCTCCGCGAGTTGTTCCCCCGCCTGGTCGTCGGCGCGCTGCTCGCGAACTTCACCCTACCGGTCGCGGGGGCACTGTTCGGGCTCGCCGCGTGGACCTATCCCGTCGTGGCCGGGTTCGACGGGGGGGCGTGGCAATCTTGGGTGAACCTCGGAGGCGTGGGGTTCGGTAGCTTCAGTTGGGACAACGGGATCCTCGCGTTCGCCGTCGCCTTCGTCCTGCTGAGCGTCGTCCTGCTCCTCTGCGCCGCGATCGCCGTCCGGAACGCGCTCCTGGGTGTGCTGCTCGTGCTCCTGCCGGTGTTCACGCTCCTATGGCCGATCCCGACGCTCGCCCCGCTCGCCCGTCGCGGATGGCTCTGGTTCGGCGAGCTCGCGTTCCTTCCCGCGGTCGTCGTGATTCCTCTCGAGCTCGCGGTCGGATCCTCCTCCATCCTGCTTCTCCTCGGCTACCTCGTGGCGGCGCTGGGGGCCCCTGCGCTGCTGTCGGTCGCCGGCCAGTCGCTCGGTGCGGTCGGACTCCCGAGCGCGAGCGGCGTGCTGGCGGGGGGGATCCAGCGCGGGCTCGCCAGCGCGGGCACGGGCCTTGAGAGCCTGCTGCGTCCCGTGGGCGGCCTAGCGCGCCGGGGAGGCTGGAGCGCCCCCCTGGCCGGCGCCGTCCGCGGCGCCTCCTCCGTTGCGCCCGCCCTGGCCCTCCCCGTCCTCACCGCCTCTCTCATCGGCAGCGGCGGCGCGCGGCTCCTCGCCCATCTTCCGCACCGACCGGCCGGGGCAGCGCGTCGCCCGCGGATTCCACCAATGCGCGGGCCGAGCCGATGAGCTCCTCCAGCGCCGCAACGCTGGAGCTCAGGTTGCCCGAGGCTCTCCTCGGCAAGCCAAGGTTCGGTCCTTTCCCGAGCGTGACGGACGCCCTCAAGTTTCTGCTCGCGCTCGCCCTCGGTGCCGTCGTGGCCGCGCTCGCGGGGCCGCTCTTCTGGCTGCCGTTCGTCGGCGGCGGCTTCCTGCTCGCGGTCTACCGGACCGACGGCAAGTCCGTGGACGAGCGCTGCGGCGACTACCTGCGGTGGAGATTTCGCCCGAGGCACGGTGCACCGACGGCGAACGTCGGGTCCACGCGGACCGTCTACCGCTGCGAAGGGGGATTCGCGGCCGGGGTCCGGGCGGGTGGCCTCCCGCTCGCCTTCCTCCCAGTGGCCGAGCAGGAGGCGAGGTTTCGGGCCTACCGCGCCCTGCTCGACGCTCTGGCGGGATCTCTCTGGATGGAGGTGGACACGAGCGCGCTTCCTACCGCTCCGTTTCTCCCCCGGGACTCGGGCGCGGGAGATACCGCCACGTCGGACGCGGCGGCCCAACGCTCGTACCGGGAGTTCCTCACCCTCCTCCTTCGCCGGCGGCGTCGGCGCGTCGTGAGAATCCTCCTCGTGGAACCCGGCACGGGCGCGGTCTCCCTCGGCCGCCTCTCCGCACGGGTTGAGTCGCTCCGTGCATCTCTCGAGCGGCTTGAGCTCCCGGCGGAACGCCTGCAGGGAAGCGAGCTAGCCCGGCTCGCTGGATCAGGCGGAGGATGGGCCGAATGACGGCGCGAGCCCCCGCCGGCGGGGAGAGCCCCGATCCGCTCGGCCTCGCCGCCGCCGGCGTCCTCGTGTCCGCTCTCCTCGGCGTCGCGTGGCCGGGATTCGCGGCGGTTACCGCGACGCTCTCGGTCCTCGTGTTCGTCGCCCTCCTGCTTCGATGGGCCGACGCGGCACCCGCCGTCCGATCGCGAGGCCGCCTCGCGCTCCTCGCCAGCGCGGGACTCTCGGCGTTGGGGGCGTATCTTCTCCTCGTTGGGCCCGGGCGCGTTGCTCTCCTCGCCTCCGCGACGCTTCTCGGGGCACTCCTCGGCCGCCCTGCTTCTCGGCGGCCGGAGGGGACACCGTGACCGATCGAGCCCCAGCGAGTCCGCGCGCGGTTCGAGGACCGCGGGGTGCGCTCGCCCCGCTCCTCGTGCCTCGCCTCCCGCCGCGGGTGCCGTTCGGGTTCCTGGGGCGATTGCTCGGCGGTGGCCGGGAGCTCGGCGTCCGGATGGAGCTCCATCCCGAGCCCGCCATTCCTTCCCTCCGCACGCTCGAGGAGGTAGCGGCGCGCGCGGAGGCCGAGCTCAGCTCGAACGTCCCTCCTCCCGAGGGTCGCCGCGCCGAGCTCGAACGCGAGATGGAGAGCGCCCGAGAGGTGGGCCGGAGCCTCGCGGCCCGGGAACAGCGGCTCTTCCGGCTCGGCCTCTGCTTCTTCGCCCGGGGCAAGAGCTCCTCCGACGCCGAGCGGGAGCGGGGCCGTCTCGAACGGTCGCTCGAAGCCGCCGGCTTTCGCTTGCGTGTTCCCGTCTACGAAAGCGCGGCCGCCGTGGCGCCCCCGACGGCGGGACTGCCCGCGCACCGACCCGAGGGGTACTGGCATCTCCTGCCGAGCGACTCGGCCGCGGCGTTCTTCCCGTTCGTGGACGAGACGGTGCTCGAGCCCGGGGGGGTCCTGCTCGGGCTCGCCCTCGAGGATGCCGCGCCGGTCGTGTTGAACCGATGGACCCAAGCGAGCCATTCCTGGGGTCTGTTCGGTACGACGGGCTCCGGCAAGAGCTTCGCGGCGGCGCTCCTCGCCAGCCGAGAACGCTGGATGCACCCCCGCCTCTCTATCGCAGTCCTCGACCCACTCGGGGAGTTCGGGGGGTGGGCCCGATCCCTCGGCGGGGATGTGCTTTCGCTCGGGTCCGGCGCGGGCGCGCGCCTCAATCCCCTCGACCCAGCGAGCTCGCGCGGCAGCGGGACGGAGAAGGCGGCGCGCGCGGGTGCGCTATTGGCCGCCCTGTTCCCGAGCCTGCGGGACGAGGAGTCGGCGCTCCTCGACCGGGCGCTCCAACGGCTCTACGACCGAACCGGCACCCCGACCTTCTCGGAGCTGATCGGGGAAGCGGAGCGGGAGGAGTCGCGCGCTCCGAGACTGCTCGGACTCCTCGAGACGTTCCGCTCGGGCTCGCTGCGGTACCTCGACGGTCCGACGACGGTCTCGCTCGGGGGGAACCCGCTGGTCGTCGACCTGACGGGGGTCGCCCCCGAGCAGCGGGCCTTCCATCTGGGCTACACCCTGGATGCGCTCGCGAGCCGGCTCGCGGAGCGGAGCGGACCGCAGCTTCTCATCGTCGACGAAGCCCACCTGCTCGCCGGACATCCAGGGACGGCGAGCTTCCTCGACGGGCTCGTGCGCCGGGTCCGCCACGACACGGCGGGGCTCCTCCTCCTTTCCCAGAGCCCGGACGACTTCCTCCGCACCCCCACCGGGCGCTCGACGCTCCGGAACCTGAGGGCGACCGTTCTCCTCCGGCTGAACCCGGTCTCCCCCGAGGCTCGGGCGTTCTACGCCCTCTCCTCCGCGGAGGCGGAGTGGCTCGCCCGGGCGCGGCTCCCTCGCGAGGCCGGCTACTCCGAGGGGCTCCTCCGGTTCGGGCCAGCCCACCTGCCGATCGCCGTCGTCGCCTCCACCCCCGAATACGAGTGGCTGAGCTCCGCTCTCGTTGGTCCCGCGACGGAGGCGGACCCCCCGGGCGGTGCTGGTCGAGGGGCAGGTTTATCTCCGTTCCCGGCGGGGGACGAGGGCGATGGCGACGGCTCCGGCCGAGGGGGAGCCGACCCCGCCGCCCCGGCGTGACTCCTGGTCGCTCCGGACGATTGTGGAGGAGGTCGCAGGCCAGCCGCTCGAGGCGTTCCAGGACCCGGCCCGTGCGCCCCACCCATACGTCCACCTCAAGACGACCCACGCCGCCGCGTCGAAGCCGCGCGACGAGCCGGAGTTCGACCCCGTGGCCCACGTCTACCCCCCGCTCGTGGGGGAGGTCGGCCGCCAGCTGCACGGCCCCGCCGACGAGCATCACCGCGAGACGCTCGAAGCCCTCGAAGGGCTCTCTCCGAGGAACCCGGAGCGGCCCCCCGGTCCGTCCCGCCGCCCCGAACGGATCTATCTCCACTACCTGCTGCTCCACCTGGACCGGCTCTCCGACCGGGCGCTAGAGTACTTGCGCGCGTCCGTGCGCGAGGAGCTCGCGCACCGTGCCTCGGCCGCTACCGAGCCGCCGCCCCCGCCGCCCTCTTTCTGAGTTCGGCGGCGAGCGCCGGGTCCCGCTCCACCCCGATCGCGTTCCGTCCGAGCTCGCGCGCGGCCCAGAGGGTCGTGCCGGTGCCGGCGAACGGGTCGAGCACCGTCTCCCCCTCGAGCGAGAACATGCGAACGAGGCGGCGCGGGAGTTCGGGGGGGAAGGCACCGGTCCGGCCGCCGTTCTCTGCTCGCTGGCGCGCGGCGCGGACATCCTGCCACAGCTGGGAGAACCACCGGTCCCTCTCGGCCCGGGAGTAGCGCGCGGCGAGCCGTCGGGGGTCCTTCGGCGGGAGGCGCCGGGGCGCCCCCTTGCGGAAGAGCAGGATGAACTCGCAGTCGAGCGTCACGTAGGCGTTGGGGGGAAGGAACCCCGAGCCGAGGTAGGCGTTCGGACGGTTCGTGGGCTTCTGCCACAGGAGGTAGGGGAGGGGCCGGAAGCCGGCCGCCTCGGCGCGGGCCAGGACCTCGGCGTGGTTCGGCCAGAGGCGGAACCCGTCCGGGCCCGTGCGAAGAGCATCTCCGATGTTGACCGCGAGGATTCCCCCCTCGCAGAGCACGCGGTGCGCAGCGACCCACGCTTCGCCCAGCAGGGCGTGCATCGCGGCGAAGCTCGTCGCACCGAGCGTGCGAAAGAGGCCGTCCCACTGCGGGATCATCGGGTACGGAGGGGAGGTGACGACCAGCTCCACGGACCCGGGTTCGATTCCCGGCAGCCGCCGCGCGTCTCCCTCGATGACCCGCACAATGCCGGGGAGAACCACGCCTCGAGCACGCGCCCGCGTCAGATAAGCCGCGGCCCCGCCGGCGCAGGTAAGTAGGCCACCGCCCCTTGCTTCGACGTGAAGCTCGACCGGCCGGTGCTGCAGGTCGCGCTCGACTTTGAGAATCTGAGCCGGGCGATGGCGGCCGCCGCGGAGGCGGTCGAGGGCGGCGCGGACTGGGTCGAGGCGGGCACGCCGCTCATCAAGAGCGAGGGACTCGACGCCGTGCGCGAGCTCAAGAAGGCGTTCCCGGGCCGGCGGGTCGTCGCCGACATGAAAGTGATGGATACGGGCGCGTTCGAGGTGGAGCTCGCCGCCAAAGCGGGCGCGGATCTCGTGACCGTCCTCGGGGCGGCCGACGACGAGACGATCGCGGATGCGGTGCGAGGGGGAGAGAAGTACGGCGCGGAGGTGGTGGTGGATCTGCTCGGTGTTGCCGACCCCGTGGAGCGCGCCCGCGCTGTCGCGAAGCTCGGGGCCGGCGCGGTCTGTCTCCACATCGGGATCGACATGCAGATGACCGGTCGCACGCCGTTCGCGACACTCGAGGGGGTGGCGCGAGCCTCCCCGGTGCCCGTGGCGGTCGCCGGCGGACTCACGAGCGAGACCGTGGCCCAGGCGACACGCGCCGGCGCGCAGATCCTCATCGTCGGAGGAGCGATCACCAAGTCCCCGAACATCCGGGAAGCGACGATCCGCATGCGGCGCGCGATCGACACGCGCGAAGCGCTTCCGAGCGAACATTTCCACCGGGTCGGAGAGGCTGAGGTCCGTTCCGCCTTCGAACGCGTCTCGACACCCAACCTCTCGGACGCCATGCAGCGGCACGGGGCGCTCCACGGACTGCACGCCCATCTCCCGCGACCGGACTCGAAGCTGGTCGGGCCCGCGGTGACGGTCGTCACCCGAGATGGGGACTGGGCCAAACCCGTCGAGGCGATCGACCGCGCCGGCCCCGGCGACGTCCTCGTCATCGACGCGGGGGGCCAGACGACGGCCATCTGGGGAGAGCTCGCGAGCTGGTCCGCGCACGGCAAGGGCGTGAGCGGCGTGGTGATCGAGGGGGCCGTGCGAGATCTGGACGCGATCCTCGCGCTCGGCTTTCCCGTGTTCAGTCGGCACGTTTCTCCGAATGCCGGAGAACCAAAGGGTCACGGTGAGATCGGGGTCGAGGTCGTCGTGGGGGGCGAGCGGGTCCGGCCCGGCGACTGGATCGTGGGAGATGCGAGCGGCCTCGTCGTCGTGCCGCGAGAGCGCGCGCAGGAGGTCGCGAACCGCGCCCTCGACGTGCTCGAGCACGAGAATCGGGTCCGGGAGGAGATTCAGCGTGGCTCCACGCTCGGGAAGGTACAGAAGCTCGAACGGTGGGAACGTGTCGGCTAGCCCTTCCGGCCGCCCTGCGAAATGCTAAAGGGGAGGGCTTTCCGACGAGGAACGGTGCTCCCGTAGTCTAGTCCGGCCAAGGATTCGGCGCCTTCGACGCCGTAACCCGGGTTCAAATCCCGGCGGGAGCACATTGGAACTCGTTGGCCATGCTCCGTGGAGGACTTGAACTGCCTCGTGAATCTCACCGGCAACCTGAAGGACCGTCTAAGTTCAGCCAGCTCGGACCGCTCGCCAAGCCGACTCGCTCCGAGCCGAATCCCGATCATTCGTCAAGTTGCTTCCGAACAGCATCAAGCAACCTTTGAGCATGCTTGGCGAGCTCCCTAGCGTCGCCCATCGTCACCTCTCGGTCCTGATATTCGACCTCGTTCTTTCGGTCAAGGACCCGCTGAAGGTGCTTCCCGATCTCGCGCTTGGCCGGCGAGCCCGAGCTCGCCACAAGGTTCAGCGATTCGAGATGGTCGGCACCGCTTGACCTCTTGCCGAGGTGATGCACGAGGAACGCGTCGACGGCAGATATGGAGGCCTGCACCGCGTTGATCGCTGCAACGTTGGCGTTGCCTTGTTCGATTCCCCACTCGACCCCCTTCATGAGTTGCTCCGGGCGGCGAAAACACACCAGCCAGCGGCCGCGCGGTACATCCGTACTTCGACGTGGAGCCATCTTCTCAGGGGCGCAGGCGAAGGCCTTCCCTTTCAATCGACTCGAGAAGCTGTGGATTTGACCCGCGCTTGACCTCGGCGTTCGTCAGAATCAGATTCGACAGCGGGTTACCGAACAGAAGAGCAAACTCCTGACTAGCTCGCGCCAACGCATCCGCCACCAGTTCCTTCTCTGCCCTGCCCTGAGTTTGGACGAAGAGGTCGATGTCGCTTCCGGGACCTTCGTCCCCGCGGGCGACCGACCCAAACAGGATCGCGCGTTCGATCGGAAGCGAGCGAAGAGTGACCTCGAGTTTCCTTCGCAGCTGATCGAAGATCGCGGGCTCCAACTCGAAGAGGTGCTGCAACGAGCCGGCTAGGGCGTGCTCGGTCGACAGGCTCCACGCATGGACGCGGCCAATCGTTTGCGATCGGACGAGCCCCTGTGCCTCGAGGGACCGGAGATGCTCGTTAACCTGAGATGGCGAAGCGGAAACTCGACGGGCAAGTTCGCGACCACTGAGGACTTCTCCCCGAGCCCGTGACAGCACTCGCAGTAGGTCGATCCGAATCGGGCTCCCAAGCAGCTCGGTGAGCGGGCGACGGAAGTGCATGTTCGCTGTACCAAACACATGGTTGAATAACTGTACATAAACCTGGCCTCTTCGCCGAGGGGTGTCACGGACCCGCGCGCTGGGTCCCAAGGGAGCCGTCCGGCGTGACTGTCATCGCGGCAAGGAACGAATTGTGGACGCTTGTCGCGAGCGGACTCTTGGCCAGCCTGGGACGTCGGCGCGTGGGCCAAGTGGGTCTGGAAACGGTTCATCTGCGAAGAGAAGGGATCCGAACATTCCGGCGATGCCATCGGCGGAGTGTCCCCAGCGAACGAGGGGTGCGCCGCACCCTCGGTGACCCTGACGCGCTATGAGACCCAGCCGCCAAAGCGGGGGCGCAGGATCTCATAGAAGACTAGCTTGGTCGCCCGTAGAGGTTGTCCGCCCCACCCAGCAATCGCTTCAACCCCGTGCGCTTCGAGGGGAGATGGCGCCAGGAGGTGCACCATCCGGCACCCAGCGCCTCCCGAGTCTCGGGCAACGGCTTTCTATCGGACTGCTCTGCGCGGGCATCCTCCTCCTGCTCATCGTTCCCTCCGAGGTGTATCTGACCTTCCAACGCCATGGGGAACCGAGCCTCGAAGACGAGTTCGCGTCGCACATCAACCACATC
>JAKIWX010000001.1 GCA_022749845.1 Thermoplasmata archaeon | reverse complement strand
CCCGCTCGTCACCTTCCTGAGCCGTCTCACGTCCGACAAGGGGGTCCATCGGTTCCTCGACGCCATCGAGCGTCTCCCGGACACGAGCCCATTCTCGGTCGTCGTGGGAGGCGTGGGCCCCGAGGCGGACTCCCTTCGCGCGCGCCTCGCCGAGAACCCCGCCCTCGCGAAGCGGGTGCGCTACCTCGGCCCGATCGCCGAGGAGGAGAAACCCGCGCTCCTTGCGCAGTCGGACCTTCTCGTCATCCCGTCGCTTTCGGACACCGCGTCGATCGTGATCCTCGAGGCGATGGCGTGCGGGGCGGCCTGCGTCGCCTCGAACGTGGGCGGACCGGCCGCGATCCTCCAGGACGGCCTCACCGGGCGGCTCGTCCCTCCCGAGCCACAGGCGCTCGCGGGTGCGGTCGGGGAGCTCCTAGCGAACCCCGAGGAACGACGGCGTCTCGCCGCGCAGGGCACGCAGTGGGTGCGCTCGGAGGCCTCGATCGAACGCTCCGCCCGCCGGTTTATCTCCCTCTACGGTCTTCTTCTACAGGAACGGGAACGACGTGCCGCTCGCAGCACCGGGTGAGCTCGAGGCGGTCGCTCGTCTCGGGGGCTCCGAACGGCACGACGCCGCCTCGCAGCTCTCGCTCGAGCGGTCGGTCGAGGAGTATCTGCCGCGCCGTAGGGCGCCGCTCTCCGCCTTCACGCTCGAGGTAGACGGGACCTCCTACGCGACGGGCATCTCGGCGCTTCTCGCCCCGGCCGCGCTGTTTCGCACCGCCAAGATCACGCTCCGGGACCCGCCGACCGAGGAGGAACCTTGGGAGTACCTCCACCCGTTCCGGGAGCTCACGCTCACAGAGGAAGGCGCCGCCGAGCTCGCCGGGGGCGCGCAGGGACCCGAGCGGGGCATGTTCCGGGTGCTCCTCCGGGAGCAGTTCGTCCCGCTCTCGGGCGGGCGAGCCGTCGGGGCAGCGCGCCCCGGTCTCTTCACCCTGCCCGAGTTCGCGCAGTTCGTCCGGTCGACCGGAACGGTGCCGTTCGGTATCGCCCTGGCGGTCTACCTCACGAACGAGCGGGTCCGCTACGAGCTCGACCTTCTCGACGACCTTCTCCTACCGGACCTTCGCGCGGGCCGGCTCCGCCGGGCCGCGCGGGTCCGCCGCAGCTCACGCTTCTCCCACTCCATCGACCTCCTCGTCGGTCGCGGAGAACTATCGCTCCCCTCGGCCCGCGCCCTCGAGGCCATCGTGGAGTCGCACGGCCTCACCCCCGTCGACCTCGCGCCGGTCTTCTCGGGGGTCCGCGAGCTCGGCAGCTCCGCGCTCTACGCGCTCGTCTCCCGCCGGCTCGTCACGCTCGACCGCCGGACCGGTGTCTACCGGCCGCGGCTCGAGGCGTTCCTTTCCTCCTCGGACCGACTGCGAGGTTCGGGAGATTCGCCGCTGCGCCCGCTCTCCGACCCCCAGCTCCGGAGCAGCGTCGCCGAGCTCCTCGCGGCGGCCGAGTCCCGGGCCACGTGTCCCCTGTGCGGCGATCCGCTGCCGCCGCGCCATCGCGCGCTGCTCTGCGACAGCTGCTCCCGGAAGGTGGACGGTCCACCGGCGACCCACTCGGTGTAAGGCGGGCCTGTCGGGAGTTCCCGCGCCGGGCGTTTCCCCCCGCCGCCTTTGAACCCGAGACTGCTGGCTTAGAAGGCCAGTACTTTGTCCAGACTAAGCTACAGGCCCTGCTTCGGTAGCTGCCGCCCGAACCTTAACGGTTGGGCCGGGCCGGCGCTCGCGCCACGGTTCCCACGGCGTGGCCGACGAGGTGGGCGAGCCGGAGCGGTTCCGGCCAACGGCCCCTCCCCATCGATCGAAGGAGCAGCGCGCGAGCTTCCTCCCGTCCGCACCCCGACGCGCTCGCCCACAGCGAGCGCCCCCCGACCGAGACCGGAAAGAGGCGAGAGGCGCGGACGAGCCCCCAGCGGCGGCGGAACTCCTTCGGGAAGTAGGTCCGCAACGCGGACCGGATCCGCGCGAGGTCCGGCGCCCGAGAGGTAACGGAGACGACGGGCCGGTCGAGGGCGCGGGAGAGCGCGCTGAGGTCGAGGAGGTTGAACCCGGCGACCGCTATCCCGTCGACGAGGATCGCGCGCGCCCCGGCGAGGAACGGGGAGTTCCGGAGGAGGTCGCTCGCGCACGCGGTCGCGTCGTTGCCGTCAACCGTCACCCACCCGAGTTCGATCCCTTCCACGAGGTCGGGAAGCGACATCGCCACCGCGACGAGCGGCGCCCGGCGCTGCCGGCGGGTGAAGGCGCCGTCGTCGAGCGCTATGACCCGTAGGTGCGGTTTCCCAAGCGCTCGAGAGAGTGTCTCAGATTTCCGGTGCGAGAAGGGGCGCTTGCGCTTGGTTCTCGGTGGAATCGCGACACCGCGCCGCTGACGGGGGCGCCTGCGTGCGTTCGCTGCTCGTCTCGCCAGCACGGACTTGGACTACCGAGAGGCGCCTCCGAACATAGTTATGGCCGCCGCCGTGGTGCTCGGTCGGATGGCCGTCCCGAGCCCCGTGACCCTCAGATGCCCTCGGTGCGGCAAGTTCCTCTCCGCCATTCCACCACCCGGCCCTGGTCTCCTCTGGGCCCATTGCCCGTCGTGCAGCTACCCGGTGCCGGTCATCCATCCCCGAGACCCTTCCCCGCTGTTCACTTGGGAGGTTTACCCGGAGGTCGCTCCCGTCGGGACGCTTCCGGAGTGGAACGGTCCGACGGCCCGGCGCTTCTCCTCCGGGCTGCTGCTGTTCGCCACCGCGGTCCTTCTGCTCGTGGGCGGCCTCACGGTCGCTACCGGCGTCGGGGCGCTCCCGTCGCACGCCTACACCGTGAGCGGCAAGGTCGTGACCCCCGTCGCCGGCGGAGGCAGCCTTGCCCCTGTGGCCGGTGCGCAGGTATTGGTCACGGGGGAGAACGGCTTCCGTGCGAGCGTTCTCACGGGAGTGGACGGCTCCTTCACGGTCCCGAACGTCCCAAGCGGCGCCATCGGAGTGAACGTTACTGCGCCGGGCTATGCGCCTGCCCAGGAGGAGCTGTTCGACTCCCCCGTCTACGCGGCGCCGGCCGGTGGCGCGACGGGCATCACGGTGACGCTCGCGACGGCGGGCTCGAGCGAGGGCTCGTTCCTGCAGCTCTCCGAATTCCCGAGCCTCGAGTCGCTCGTGGCGACCCTCTGGTCGGGCGGAATCCTCTTCGCCATCGCCGCCGCGATCTGTGCCGTGGGGGGCCTTCGCGACCTCCGCCACGATCGTCCGGCGTGGGGCGTGGCGGGTGGCGCGGCCGCCGGACTTGCCGGTTTTCTTCTCCCCGACCTCGGCCTCACTTCGATCGTGCCGCTGGGGCTTGCGCTCGTGACTATCTGTGCGACCTGCGGACTTCTCGCCCTCGCAACCTCAGCGTTTCGTCTCGCGGCCCGATCCCCGCCGGTGGGGCCTTCGGAAGATGGGCTCTAGCCGCAGCCTACCGGTCGTGCCCGACGCGCGCCGTGGCGGTGTTGCGGCCCCTTCCCTCCAGAGGCTTGCGCGTCCGGAAGCCGCCGGTGAGAGGATGCCAGTAGGCGACGGTCGGTTCGCCGCGCCGCCAGCAGAGGTAGACGACCTCGCCTTTGCGGCGGCTGTAGAAGTCGACGAGGCCGTTCTCGAGGTCCTTCACCTCGATCCCGTCCGCCTGCAACCGCTTCACCTCGCTCTCGAGACGAGCGGTGAGCCGCTTCCACTCCTCCCCAAGCCGGAGCTTCAGGTCCCGGTCGGGGATGTCCTGGGCGGTGAGCTCCTTGCCCCAGAATACGGAGAGTCGTTGGAGTTCCGCGTGCACCTTCCCTAGGCGGACGCCCCAGGCCTTCAGCTGGGGCAACAGCTCCCGGAGCTTGTCGAGAGACGCGTTCGCCTCTTCGACGCTCCAGAGGCGCGGAGGCGCGCTCTGCGGTACTGGGTCGGGCCCGCCCGGCTCGGGCATCGTGTGTACGATGGGGCCCTAGAGTACTTACGGTTGCCCCCGGTGAAGAATCGGCGCAGAGTCTGCGGTCCGCCGCAGCGGCAATCCACCCCAATTCTGGCTCGGGATTCTTGCAGCGGTGGGGAGGGACACGCGGCACTCCGGGATTTGGATTTCGAAACCAAGCCCCTTGCGTCGGCGGTCGGATGTCGTCGGCACCCCGAAGCTACCCTCACCCATAACTATCGAGTCCGATTCACCGGTGTTCGAATGAAGGCTCTCGACACCGAAGGTCGGTCTGCGGTTGCGGCGATCCTGCTGGTGGGCCTCCTCACGGTAGGGGCCTTCGCCGCCGTTCCTCGGCTTCGGTCCTCTTTGTCGACACCCCGACCGACGGCGACCGTTGGGAACCTAACCTACACCTCCGAGGATGTGACCGTACCGTTCAACGGCACGTCTTGGATAGGGGTAACGACAAACACCTTCGCCGGAGTGAGCTTCCAGCTCTGGGCGGACACGCACCCAAACTTCCCGTACGAGCTGCAGGGAACGGGGACGCAGCCGAACGGGATCGACCTGTCCTTCGTGGTCTTTGCGAACAACACGGAGTTCGGCGGGGGCCCCAGCAACGGAAGCGTGCAGACCTGGATCTCCCCCGACGGCTCGTTCGGGCTGCGATGGCTCGGCTTCGTCGACCACTTCGTCGAGGTCCGGCTCTTCGTCGCAGCTCCGCCCGTCCGGTACGACACCAAGCCCGTGATGCTCAACTCCCCGTCCTTCTCGGGCACCAGCGCCCCGGTCTCGACCTTGTTTGACGGCGTGCTTTTCCGCGCGGCAATCGCCAATTGGGGAAGCCCAGCGGGCCCCAGTCTCAACGCCTCCGCAACTCTCCCCTCGGGGGCGACGGTCGATCTTGCTCTGTGGGCCGGCCCCCTCGTGGCCTGCGGCACGCAGGGCGACGTTCCCCCTTCCGTCTTGAAGAACGCGACCTGTCTCGAGAGCGCGGACTCGGCCCACCGAGTTGCCCTCGTATGGGATGGCTACGAAACCGCAACTCTCCTTGTCCGAGCCTGAGACCCCCTCCTGCTGATCCCCGCTTGCCCAGCTACTCAGCGTGTCGCCCAAGTGGGAGCGACCACGGTGCGAGTAGATCGACTCGAATCGTCGCTGGGGAGAGCTCCGTGTGGCCAATGGACTCGGTCCGTTCTGGTGGGTTGGTTCCAACCGGGCCGCCGCTTCGTGGGACCGGGTCGGCATCTCAACAGCCGCAAGCGAAGGGGGCGCAAGCAACGCCCACTCTACGCGCGCGTTCAGAGAATGGTTCAGTTTTCTCTCGTTATCGTCGGTACCGACGAGAAGTTGTCCGAGCCGTTATATACCGAACCTTTCTCCCGCACCCCTACCGGAGGCACAACGCACCCTAGGCCATGGCTCGTCGGCATCGTCCCCGCCGAGGTTCCCTCGGCTTCTCACCCCGTTCTAGGTCGGCGCGACCGCTTCCGCGTATCCGCCACTGGCCCGTAGGACCCAAGACGCCCTCCGTGGAGGGGTTTGCCGGCTTCAAAGTCGGGATGACCCACGCCTTCATCGTAGACTACAGAAAACGTTCCACGACCGCCGGCCAGGAGGTTGTCGTCCCGGTGACGGTGGTGGAGACTCCCCCCATCAAGGTCGCGGGATGTCGCCTCTACGAGCGATCACCCTACGGCGCGCGGGTGGTCGCGGAAGTGTGGGCCGACCCGTTTGACGAGCAGCTGCTCGGACGCATCTCCAACCATGCACCCTCCACCGCCGAGAACCGCGCCCGTTTCGAGAAGCACGCGGGGGACGAGGTGCGTCTGATCGCGTTCACCCAACCAGGGCTCGTGACGGGGCCTACCTCGAAGATTCCGGTGCTGTTCGAGCTTCGAATCAGCGGTGAGGACCCCGTGGCGCGCCGCACCTACGCGCTCAGCCTGCTCGGCAAGGAGCTCCCGATCGAAGAGCTCACGAAGGAGGGGGAGTTCCTCGACGTCATCGGGGTAACGAAGGGCAAAGGGTTCCAGGGCCACATCAAGCGCTGGGGCGTGAAGCTCCAGCCCCACAAGAACTCGAAGCACCGACGCATGATCGGAACGCTCGGCCCGCACAACCCGAGCTTCGTCAGCTACCGCATCCCGCAGGCGGGTCAGATGGGGTACCATCGGCGCACCGTCTACAACATGCGCGTGCTCCGCGTCGTGAAGGACCCCCGCAAAGACCCCGTGACTCCGCTCGGAGGATTCCCCCATTACGGGGAGGTCCGCAGCGCGTGTCTCTTGCTGCACGGTTCTCTTCCGGGTCCTGCCAAGCGGCTGCTCCGGTTCCGAGCTCCCATGCGACTCCACACCGGGTCGGTGGAGAAGGTCGATATCCGCTACCTCAGCACGCGCTCCAAGCAGGGAGCATGAGCGAGCCGGCGACCCCGCGGATCGAGCCTGCCGCGGCGGCCGTGGAGAGTGCCCACCATCACCGCGTTCACGTCCTCTCCCTCGCCGGGAAGCCCGGCGTGACGCTCACTCTTCACTCCGCCTTCTCGACCCCCGTGCGCTCGGACCTCATCCGGCGGGCGGTGGTCACGGCGCGCTCTCGCCAGCGCCAACCGCACGGCACAGGTCGCGGCTCGGGCCGTCGCCACTCTGTCGAGTGGTCGGGCAAGGGCCAGGGCGTCGCTCGTACCCCTCGACTCATGGGCTCGATGCGCGGCGCTCAGTCCCCGAACACCGTCGGGGGCGCCGCGGCACATCCGCCCCGCGTGGCCACCCTGTGGGCGAAGGCCATGAACCACAAGGAACGGCGGCTCGCTTTCGCGGCCGCGCTCGCTGCGACCCGCGATGCACCGCTCGCCCGTGCCCGCGGTCACCGCTTCCCAGAATCGCTCCACCTCCCGGTAGTTCTCGAAGATCCACTCGAGGAGGTCGCAACCGCCCACGAGGCGAGTGCGATCCTCGCGAAGCTCGAGCTCGCCCAGGACGTCGAGCGGGCCCGCGACGGAGTCCACGTGCGGGCCGGACGCGGGAAGCGCCGCGGCAGGTTCCGCCGCCATCCGCGAAGCCTGCTCCTCGTGGTCACGACCCCGGGCAAGGCCCGGGGCTTTCGCAACCTATCGGGGATCGACATCGTCCCGATCGGACGGCTCTCGACGGAGGACCTCGCCCCGGGAGGGGTCCCCGGTCGGCTCACCCTCTTCACGCCGGCCTCGCTCACGGCGCTCTCCACGCGCCTCGAGGCACTCCCTTGACGCGCCTTCAGCACCGCATCCTGCTCCACGCCTACGTCACGGAGAAGGCGATGGACGAGATGGAGCGGCAGAACAAGCTCGAATTCATGGTCGACCACCGGGCCACCCGGGCCCAGGTGAAGCAGGCCGTGCAGGAGACCTACCAGTGCAAGGTCGCCAAGATCACGATCAAGATCGTCCGCGCGGGAAAGATCGCGACCGTGCGCTTCGCACCTGAATACTCGGCGGAAGACATCGGCTCGCGGGCCGGGGTGTTCTGATGGGTAAGCGCATCATCTCGCGGCGCAGGGGCGCCGGCTCGGGCACCTACCGCTCGCCGAGCCACCGTCACCACGGTGCGATGATCCACCCGCCGCGAAGCGTCCTCGGTCCGGGACGGGTCCTCGATATCCGACAGGCACCCGGCCGTTCCGCGCCCGTGGCCGAGGTGCAGACTCCGGACGGCCACCGGTTCCGTCTCCTCGCCCCCGCCGGGTTGCAGACCGGGGCGATGATCTCCCTCAACGAGGGTGCGGTCGACCGGGGCAGCCTCCTTCCGCTCGCCGACATCCCGGACGGCACCCTCGTCTCGAACCTCGAAGTGAAACCGCTCGACGGGGGTCGCCTCGTGCGAGCCGCCGGAACGAGCGCCATGGTCGTCGCGCACGCGGGACGCGAGGTCACGGTGGAGCTCCCGAGCGGCCACTTCAAGCAGTTCCTCGCCGCCTGCCGCGCCCAGGTGGGCGCGGTGGGCGGCGGCGGGCGCCTCGAGCGGCCGATCGTGAAGGCCGGCAAGAAGGTGCTGATGACGCGCAGCCTGGCCCGGGCCGCGCTCAAGGTCCGCGGGGTCGCGATGAACCCCGTCAACCACCCGTTCGGCGGCGGCGCGCACCAGCACGTCGGCCGGCCGAGCTCCGTCTCGAGCGGCACTTGGCCCGGAGCCAAGGTCGGCCGGTTCGGGAAGAAGCGCAAGAAGAAGGGACACGGAGGGCGCTAGGCGATGGCGAAAGCGCGTCGGACGAAGAAGGTCGAGGCCCGCCGGAAGCGGGAGTTCACGCTGCGGGGCAAGACGCTCGACGAGCTGAAGTCCCTCACTCTCCCCGAGCTGGGGGCGCTCCTCAACTCGCGCGCTCGGCGCTCGATCCGGCGCGGCTTCACGCCGGACGTCAACAAGTTCCTCGAGCGGATGCGGGAGGCGCCCTCCGAGAAGGCGCTGCGCACGCACTGCCGGGATGCGATGGTGCTACCGGCGCACGTCGGCCGACGCGTCGCGATCCACAACGGCAAGGAGTTCAAGGAGATCGAGGTCCGACCGGAGATGATCGGACACTACTACGGTGAGTTCAGCCTGACGCGACGGTTCGAGAAGCACTCGGGACCCGGCGTCGGCGCGACCCGCTCGTCGAAGTTCATGCCGCTCAAGTAGGGAACGATGCGCGGCTACACCTATTCGGAGGAGGGGCGCAACATCGTGCGCGCGCGGGGCGTCGAGCTGCCGATGTCCCCCAAGAAGACCTACGAAGTGCTGAACGCCATCCGCGGCATGCCGCTCGACGGCGCTCGCAAGTTCCTCGAGGAGGTCGTCGCGCTCGAGCGCGCGGTGCCGTTCCGACGCTACAACCAGGAGACCGCGCACAAGAAGGGCATCGGCCCCGGACGGTACCCGAAGAAGGTCGCCCGCTGCATCCTGCAGGTGCTCCAGAACGCGGAGTCGAACGCCGAGTTCGAAGGGCTCGACACCGACCGCCTGTACATCGCCGTCGCCGCGAGCTCGCGGGGCCGCATCCAGAAGGCGCAGATGCCCCGGGCGCACGGCCGCTCCACCGCCTGGAACGAGCAGACCACGTCGGTCGAGATCATCCTCGCCGAGAAGGGGGAGAACTAGGTGGCGCGGGAGCGGAAGGTGATCGAGGAGGCGACGCGCCGCGTCCTCCTCAAGGATTTCCTCGTCAGCCAGAGCGCGCGGGCCGGGTTCGGCGGGCTCGACATCCAGCGCACCCCGATGGGGACGCGCGTGACCCTCATCTGCGAGCGGCCGGGGATCCTCATCGGCCGCCGCGGCGAGCTCATCAAGCAGCTCACCCAGGAGATCCAGAACCGGTTCCAGCTCGACAACCCGCAGATCGAGGTGCAGGAGGAGCGCCAGCCGGCGCTCAACGCGCAGCTCATGGCGGAGAAGCTGGCCGCGACCCTCGAGAGGGGCTGGCACTTCCGTCGGGCGGGACACTCGACCGTTCGGCGTATCATGGAGTCCGGCGCGCGCGGCTGCCAGGTGATCCTCTCGGGCAAGCTCACCGGTGAGCGGCACCGGACCGAGCGGTTCAAGCAGGGGATGATCAAGTACTGCGGCGAAGCGGCGCTCCTCCAGGTGGAGAAGGGCTTCTATCCCGCGCGGTTGAAGCCGGGCGTCATCGGCGTCTCCGTCTGGATCATGCGCCCGAACGTACGCCTCTCGGACGAGATCCGGGTGAAGACCCGGGCCGAGGTCCCGCGGCTCGCTCCTCCTCCCCCCGTCCCCCCCCCGGCCGCCGTCGAACCGGCCGCGCCACTCCCGCCCGCGGCGCCGGAGATGCTGTGACGCTCCTTCGGATGTCCGAGCTCCGCGCCTTCACCGAGGAGGAGCTCGACCGGAAGATCCAGGATATCGAGAACGACCTGCTGCGCGAACGCGGCGTCGCCGCGATGGGCGGCGCGCCCCCGAGCCCGGGACGCATGCGGGCGTTGCGCACGAACGTCGCGCGCGCGCTCACCGTCCGGAACGAGCGCCGGTTGAAGCGGCCCGTCACTCTCAAGCCCCGCCCCGCCGGCGGCCGGGCATGAGCGCGTCGCGCGGCACGGGTCCGGTGAGCCCGCTCGCGGGCGAGCTCGTCGGTGCGCCGGTGCGCCTCACCGTGGCGCCGGGCGTCGTGCCGCTCCCGCTCGAAGGGACGATCGTGGACGAGACGCTCTCGACCTTCCTGGTCCGCAGGTCCCCGACGGGCCGGACCCTCCGGATCGCGAAGCAGGGACTCGAAGGATCGATTCTCCTCGACGGCGCGGAGATACCGTTAAGTGGCGAGCCTCTACGCGTGCGTCCCGAGGACCGCACCAAGCGCCTCGCCTGGCGCGGCTCGGGAAGGTTAGCATGAGTCCCGTCGCTCGCCGCCGCGCGCCCCGGGCCCGGGACATCGGGCTCGACGTCCGCGCTCCGAAGGAGAGCTGCGAGGACCGGCACTGTCCGTTCCACGGCCGCCTTCCGGTCCGTGGCCAGATCCTCGAGGCGACCCTCGTGTCGACCTCCATGCAGCGCACCGCGGTGGTGGAGCGGACGCTGCTTCACTACGTCCCGAAGTACGAGCGGTACGAGAAGCGGCGTCGCCGCTACCTCGCGCACCACCCCCCGTGCCTCACGATCCCCCTCGGCCACCGCGTCAAGATCGCAGAGACCCGCCCGCTCGCGAAGGCGGTCAGCTTCTGCATCGTCGAGGACCTGGGAGAAGCGGCCCGTCGGATCGGCAGCGAAGAGGCGGCACCGGCGCCCCAGAACGCCGTGCGCGAAGAGCCACCCGCCGAGAAGGAGGAGACGTCGTGAAGGGCCTACCGGGCCGGCGCAGCCGTGGCCTCCCGAAGGGCGCCCGCCTCGATTGCGTCGACAACACCGGCGCGAAGGTGGTCGAGATCATCGCCGTGCGCAACTGGCACGGCACCCACCGGCGCTACCCGCGGGCCGGCATCGCCGACCTCGTCATCGTGTCGGTGAAGAAGGGCACGCCCGAGATGCGCCGCCAAGTGCTCCACGCCGTCATCGTGCGCTCCCGCTTCGGTCTGCGCCGCGCCGACGGGACGCGGCTTCAGTTCGAGGACAACGCCGCCGTCATCACGACCGAGACCGGAGAGATCAAGGGGTCGCAGATCAAGGGGCCCGTGGCGAAGGAGGCGGCCGAGCGATGGCCGCGCATCGCCGCAGCCTCCTCGATCATCGTCTAGGAGCGCTTCACCGATGCCGACTCCCCTCTCCCGACTTCCCCGCAAGCAGCGACGGTTCCATTTCAACGCGCCCGCGTCCGTGCGCCGGCGCTGGCTCTCGGCGCCGCTCTCCCGGGAGCTCCGGGCGAAGTACGGCCGCCGGCAGCTGCCGGTCCGCAAGGGGGACACGGTGCTCGTCCGGAGCGGCTCCTACATCGGCCGCGAGGAGCGGGTAGCGAAGGTCGACACCCGCGCGGGAACGATCATCCTCGACAACGTGACGCTCAAGAAGGCGGACCAGAAGCTCAAGGTGCTGCCGCTGAGGCCCGCGCACCTCCTCCTCACCCGGCTCAACCTCTCGGACCCCTGGCGACGGCGTCGCCTGCGGGCCGTCGAGACGAGCGGCCCCGAGGAGGAGGCGAGCGCGGGTGCCGCGGCGAGCGAGGCAACAAGCGCAGCGACGCCGTCGGCGGAGAAGCCGGCCGAGCCGAAGCCCCGCGCCAAGGGGACGAAGCGCACAAAGCCGGCGACGGAGACCCCTGCATGACGTTCCGGTTGAAGCGCCGGGCCTCCCCGCGCGCTTGGAAGTTGCCCCGGAAGGGGACGAAGTGGGTGAAGCGGCCCGCGCCAGGCCCGCATCCGCAGGAAGGTTCGATTCCGCTCCTCCTCATCCTCCGGGACGTTCGGCGCATTGCGCGCACGGCGCGTGAGGCCCGGGAGATCCTGCGCGCAGGCCATGTTCTCGTCGACCACCGCCCGGTGAAGGACGAAGCGCTCGGCGTCGGCCTCATGGACACCGTGAGCCTCGCCGCGCCGCTCGACGAGCACTACCGCGTGATGAAGGACCGCCGCGGAAAGCTCATCTTGCTCCCCATCACCGCCGCCGAGGCGAAGATGAAGCTCGGTCGGGTCCGCCGGAAGACGACCGTCCCGGGAGGGAAGATCCAGGTGACGCTCCACGACGGCCGCTGCCTACTCGCTCCCGCGAAGGCGGCCTGGCGCGTCGGAGACTCCCTCCAGCTCGAGCTGCCGAAGCAGAAGGTGGTGGCTCACCTTACTCTCGCCGCAGGTCATCTTGCGTACGTTGCGGGGGGCTCGCACGTCGGCGAGACGGCCCGCATCGATCACGTCGAGGTGAAGAACTCCCCCCAGCCGAACCGGGTTCACTTCGCGGAGGGATTCTCGACGATCAAGGAGCACGTGTTCGTGATCGGCGACACGGTCCCCAAGGTCACGCTCCCGGAGGCGCTCGACCGATGAGCGCGCCCGCCGCAGCGGCCGCTCCGGCCGTCCCCGCTGCCCCCGTGGGGCCGCGGGCGGTCCGGATCATCAAGATCGTCGTGAACGCCGGCGTGGGCGAGAGCGGCGAACCTAGGACGAAGGCGGAGAAGGTGCTCCAGATGGTCACGCACCAGAAGCCGGTTGCCACCCGTTCCCGCGCGACGAATCGCGACTGGGGCATCCGTCAGGGGCAGGAGATCGGGGCGAAGGTGACGATCCGCGGTGAGCGCGCCCGCGACTTCCTCGACCGGGCGCTCGACGCTCGCGACCGCCAGCTCGACCCGGACTCAATCGACGACCACGGCAATCTCTCCTTCGGCATCGCCGACTACACCGATTTTGCGGGTCTCAAGTACGACCCGGCGATCGGCATCCACGGCATGGACATCTCCGTCGAGATCGGCCGTGCCGGCTGGCGGGTGCGCGACCGGCGCGAGCAGGCGCGCTCCATCCCCGCCGCCGCCCGGGTCGAACCCTCCGAGACGCGGAGCTTCCTCGAACTGAGCTTCCGCGTCAAGTTCCTGGAGTGAGCCGTGAAGCCGAGGAAGTCGTTCGGGCGTCACATCGGCTGCTACCGGTGCGACCGCAAGCGCGGGATCGTCCGGCGCTACGGGCTCCACCTCTGCCGCCAGTGCTTCCGCGAGGTCGCCTACGACCTCGGCTTCAGAAAGTACGAGTGAGGGGAGAGCGATGCAGCACGACCTTCTGAACGACGCGCTCGTCACGCTCCGCCATGCGGACCAGCAAGGGCAGGGGACGGTCACCCTCCGCCCGACCTCCAAGCTCATCGGCGAGGTGCTGCGCATCTTCCAGGAGAACCAGTACATCCGCGAGTTCACCTTCGTCCCGAACGGGCGAGGCGGCGAGTACCAGATCCAGCTCTCCCGCCGCATCAACTCCTGCGGCGTGATCAAGCCCCGGCTCGCCGTCCGCGGCCGGGAGCTCGAGCGGTACGAGGCGCGCTTCCTGCCCGCGCAGGACTTCGGGATGCTGCTCCTCTCGACGAACCAGGGGGTCGTGAGCCACGCCCGCGCTCGGGAGCTCAAGATCGGAGGGAAGCTGCTCGCGTATGTCTACTGAGTCCGCTCCGCCCCTCGGCACCCTTTTCGTCCCGGTCCCCGAGGGCGTCAAGGTGAGCCTTTCGGGACGAAAGGTCGTCGTGAAGGGTCCTCACGCAACCCTCTCTCGCGACTTCCCGTCGGAGGCGCTCGAGCTCAAGCCCGGCGCGAATCAGGTCGTCCTCACCCTACGGCTGCCCCCGGAACGGAAGAAGGCGAAGGCGCTTCTCCACACCTGGGAGCGCCACCTCGGCAACCTCATCTCGGGGGTCACGAAAGGGTTCGAGGCGAAGCTGAAGAGCGTCGCCGCCCACTTCCCGATGAAGCTCTCGGTGAAGGAGGGACGTCTCCTCATCGAGAACTTCCTGGGCGAGAAGCACCCCCGGAGCGCCGCGATCCTCGTGGGTGTCGAGGCTTCCGTCGAGGGGGAGTTCGTGGTCCTGCGCGGCCCCGACATCGAGCTGGTGGGGCAGTGCGCGGCCACCATCGAGCGGGCCACGCGCATCCGTGACTACGACCCGCGGGTGTTCCAGGACGGCATCTACCTCGTCGAGCGAGCCCACCCGAAGGAGGCGTAATGGCCGCCGAGGAGAAGGGGCCACCCGCCCCGGAGAAGGAGCCCGCCTCCCCCGCGAAGGCCGAACCCACCGAACCACCGGCCGCCGCCGAGGCCCCGAAGGAGGAGGCCGCGCCCGCCGAGAGTGCCCCTACTCCCAAGAAATCGGACCGCCGCGAGCGCAAGCCCCGAGCGAAGCCCGCGAAGAAGGCGGCAAAGGTCCGCGCTCCGAGGCGGCCCGAGCTCGACCCCGAGCTGCGACGGCTCCTCACCATCCGGACCGACGGGGACCGGCGCCGGCCGCTGTTCGTGCGCACCGCCTCCCATCGGTACTGGCGGATCGGGCGTTGGGAATCCTGGCGCAAGCCCAAGGGACAGCAATCGAAGCAGCGCCGCCACTACGGCTACCGCCCGACGATCGTCAGCATCGGCTTCGGTTCTCCGCGCCGGACCCGTGGCCTGACGCCGACCGGGTTCCGCCCGCAGCTCGTCCACACCACCGAGGAGATTGACCGCCTCGACGCCAAGCGCGAGGCGGCGCTCATCGCGAGGACCGTCGGCACGCGCAAGCGCCTCGTGCTCGAGGAGAGGGCACGCGAGCGTGGTATTCATGTGCTCAACCCGCTGCTCCACGAGCGGGAGGATACGTAGCGATGCCCGACCTCGCGAACCAGCGGCGTATGGCTGCCGCGCTCCTCAAGTGCGGCGAGGGCCGGGTCTGGATGGACCCGGCGAGCCAGGAGGAGCTCGAGGACGCGGTCACGCGCCAGGACGTTCGCTCCGCCATCAAGGCGGGGGTCATACGGGCGAAGCGCATCCCCGGCGTCTCGCGGGGACGCGCGCGCAAGCGGGCGGCGGAGAAAGCGAAAGGTCGCCACGCCGGTCCGGGCTCCCGCAAGGGGACTCCCCACGCGCGCGTCGCGCGCAAGGACCGCTGGATGCACCGCATCCGGGCCCAGCGCGACATGCTCCGCACCCTCCGCGGGAGTAAGCAGATCACCCCGAAGGTGTACCGAGAGTTCTACCGCCGCGCGAAGGGCGGCATGTTCCGCAGCCGCGCCCACCTCCTCATCAACCTCCGCCTCGCCGGCCACGCGAAGGAGGTCGCGCCGTGAGCGACGGGCCCCGCTACCGGGTCGCCTTCCGGCGTCGCCGCGAGGGCCGGACCGACTACCGCCATCGGCTGCGTCTCCTCCTCTCGGACGAGCCGCGCGCCGTGGTCCGGTTCTCCAACCGTCGCGTTCGCGTGAGTCTCACCGTGTACGACGCCCTCGGCGACCGGGTGCTCGCGCAGGCGGAGTCGAAGGAGCTAGCCGGGATCGGGTTTCCGGCCGGCAGCCTCTCCACCACGCCGGCCGCCTACCTCACGGGCTACCTCGCCGGCCTTCGCGCGAAGAAGGAAGGCGCTGTGACGGCGGTCCTCGACACGGGCCTGAGGCACACGACCGGGGGCGGGCGCCTCCTTGGAGCGCTCAAGGGGCTCCTCGATGCCGGGCTCGAGATCCCGCACGGCACGGCGGCGTTCCCGCCGGCCGACCGGTTGAACGGGAAGCACCTCCCGAAGCCGCTCCCCGAGCCGCTCGAATCGTTCAAGGGCCGACTGCCTGGCCTGCTCGCTTCCCCAGGAGCGGTTCCGTGAGCGCGATGGCCGCACCTCCCTCCACGATGGGGGGGCCGAGTGGACCGCCGGGTCCGCCGGCACCACCCCCCTGGGTACCCAAGACGGAGCTTGGCCGCCGCGTCTCTTCGGGGGAGATCACCACCATGTCGGAGGCGCTCCGGACGGGGCTGCCGGTCCGCGAGGCGGGGATCGTCGACCGCCTCCTGCCGGGGCTGCACGACGAGGTCCTCGACGTCAACATGGTCCAACGGATGACCGACTCCGGTCGCCGGTTCAAGTTCGCGGTCACCGTCGTCGTCGGCAACGGTGACGGCTTCGTCGGCCTCGGCCGCGCGAAGGGAAAGGAGGTCGGGCCCACCATCCGCCGGGCGATCGACCGCGCGAAGCTCGAGCTGCTCGAGGTGTTCCGAGGCTGCGGCAGCTGGGAGTGCGGCTGCGGCCGCTCGCACACCGTGCCGTTCCTCGCCCGGGGCCGCAGCGGCTCCGTCGTGGTGAGCGTCCGGCCCGCGCCCCGGGGCGTCGGGCTCGCGGTCGGGGACGTGGCGAAGCCGATCCTGAGGTTTGCCGGGATCACCGACGCCTGGGGATTCACCGAGGGCCACACGAAGACGACGGTGAACTACGCGCAGGCGACGTTCGCGGCCCTCCAATCCCTCTCCGCCCTCAAGGTGCCCGACGAGGACGCGATCCGGCTGCGGATCGTCCGTGGACCGATCGGGACCTCGATCCTCCCTCCGAAGGAGGACCTGCCACCTGGCGCTCGCGGCGGTGGCCGTGGCGGCCGGGGTCGCGGCGGACGCGGACCGCCCCGGCGGGGTGGCCCACCGGGCCGCCGGCCTCCTCCTCCCGCCGCCCCGAGGAGCTAGTCATGGCGTGGATGATCATCCGGGTGCGCGGTACGATCCATGCGAAGGAGGACATTCGCGTCACGCTGCGCGAACTTCACCTCAACCGGCCGAATCACGCGACGGTCGTACCCGAGTCCGCGGACTACAAGGGGATGCTCTACAAGGTCCAGGGGTACGTCACGTGGGGGGAGGCAGAACCGGACACGCTCCGCATGATCGTCGAGAAGCGGGCCGAGAGCCGCAAGGGAGGCCGCGTCGCAACGGGCGGCGACGCGTCGAAGCCGACGGGGGAGCTCGCCGAGCTCGCGGACGGTATCCTTGCGCACGGCCTGCCGCGGCAAGCTTCGCTCAAGCCGCTCTTCCGACTCAAGGCTCCGACGGGCGGCTGGCGGTCGACGAAGAAGCCGTTCTCCCTCGGGGGTGCGCTCGGCTACCGCGGCCGCGCGATCAACACGCTCGCGCGCCGGATGCTGTAGGGGGAGCCATGCCGAGCCGAACCCGGAAGTTCCGAGGCAGCCGCACCCACGGCCGTGGGATCAAGGCCGGCCGAGGCGCGGGCAAGCAAGGCGGCACGGGGAATGCCGGTCTTCACAAGTACAAGTTCAAGTCGATGCTCATCTACGCGCCGGACCACTTCGGTCGGCACGGCTTCAAGCGGCCGCCCGAGATCGTCGAGCAGCCCGTGGCCCGCAACGTCGGAGAGCTGGGGAAGCTCATCCCCGAGCTCGAGCGGGCGCACGCGCTCGTGCGGGACGGAGCGGTCCTCGTCGCCGACCTCTCGCGCATCGGCATCGACCGGCTCCTCGGGGGCGGCCTCCCTGCGGAGAAGTGGCGCGTCTTCGTCGCGCACGCCTCGGCCCGGGCCAAGGAGAAAGTGGAGCTCTTGAGCTCCCCTCCCGCCGGTGCGAGCGGGCCGTAGAGGATATAACCCGGCCACCGGCTCGGTTCCTCGTCGATGGCCTCCGACGACGAGATCCCCCGGAATTGGAGCTGGGCGCTCCCGCTCGCCATCCTGGGCGCGCTGTTCCTGTTCCTGTTCTGGTTCTGGTCCCACCCCACCCCGGTCGCGCTCGCGCTAGCGGGCTTCGCCCTGTTCTGCATCTTCGGGCTCCTCCTCCTCGGGCTCTCCTACAACGGCACGAAGTCGAAGCTGTACGGTTGGAAGCCGATCACGACCCGCATGCCGGCGATAGCCAAGGCCGGCGGGCACGTCCACTTCCGGACGAAGATGTTCTGGACCATCTCGGTCCTGCTGATGTACTTCCTGCTCACGAACGTCTTCCTCTACGGGGTCGACCAGGCCTCCGTCATCGACCTGTTCGCGAGCTACCGGGCGATCCTCGCGGGCGCGCAGGGCTCGCTCATGCACCTCGGCATCGGACCGATCGTCACCGGTTCGATCATCATGCAGCTCTTCACCGGGGCGAAGATCATCAACCTGGACCTCACCGACGACGAGGACAAGGGCACCTACCAGGGCGCGCAGAAGGTGATGGTGATCGCCATGATCTTCGTCGAAGCGATCCCCCAGGTCTTCGGCTACCTCACCCCCTCCTCCTCGATCGTCTCGAGCTTCGGGGCCGCGAGCCCCGGCAACGGCCTGCTCCTCGCGCAGATCGTGATCATCGCCCAGCTCGTGTTCGGAAGCTACCTCGTGTTCCTGATGGACGAGGTGGTCTCGAAGTGGGGGATAGGGAGCGGCATCTCGCTGTTCATCGCGGCGGGGGTCTCGCAGCAGATCATCCAGGGTACACTCAACTGGGTGCCGGCCTCCCCCGGCCCGGTCACCGCCACGAACCCGCCGGCCGGGACGATCCCGAAGACGATCTACTTCTTCACCCACACGAACGCCGCCGGGCTCGCGGGAGGCGGCTGGGAGCAGATCCTCCTCCACCAGCCGAACCCCGTCATCGCGCTCATCGGCACCGCCGCGATCTTCTTCCTGGTCGCCTGGACGGAGTCCACGCGGATCGAGCTTCCGCTGTCCCACGCCGAGGCGCGGGGCGCGCGCGGACGCTACCCGTTGCGTCTCATCTACGCAAGCAACATCCCGGTCATCCTGATGGCGGCGTTGCTCGCCAACGTCTCCATGTTCACGATCCTCCTCTGGACTAACCCCACCCTCTCCCACTTCCCGCTCCTGGGGCACAAGTGGTGGCTGGGCTCCTACCCGGCGAACGCGGCCGCCGCCTCGAGTTTAGGGATCTCCCAGACGACCCCGATGGGCGGGGTCGCGTACTACCTCTCCACGGTGAACGGGCTGGAGTCCTGGCTGCTCCCGATCCTCAACCCGCAGCTGTACGGCACCTTCCTCGTCGGCCACCAGTGGTGGCAGGACCTCGCGCACGTGGCGATCTACTTCAGCGTCATGGTGGGCGGCTCCATCCTGTTCGCGAAGTTCTGGATCCAGACGACGAACATGGGCCCCGAGGCGGTCGCGCGCCAGATCGAGGCGAGCGGGATGCAGATCCCCGGCTTCCGCAGGGAGCCGCGGGTGCTACGCCGCGTCCTCGCCCGGTACATCCCCGTCATCACCGTCATCTCCGGCGCCGCGGTCGGGGCGCTCGCCGCCGGCGCGGACCTCATCGGCACGGTCGGCAACGCGAGCGGGACCGGCGTGCTGCTGACCGTCGGGATCATCATCAACCTCTACGAGGCGATGGGGCGGGAGCAGCTCATGGAGATGAACCCGCTCCTGCGGCGGTTCCTGGGCGGAGAGTAGTAGGATGGCGGAGGACGCCCCCCTCCCTGCCGGCGAACCCGCGGAGGAGGCCGAGGAGAAGGAGCTCGAGAAGGAGATCGACACCGAGGCGGCGCGCAAGCCGCCGGCGCCCGCCTTCAAGGCCTCGACGTTCCTCTACACGTTCCTCTTCCTGCTCGGCATCCTGATGCTGTTCGACGGTTCGACCCGCACCGGCGTCTCCCTCGCCCTCGACCGCGTGCTCTCCCCCGCCATCGGCCTCGGCGGCCACTTCCCGCTCGTCACGATGTTCCTCGCGGCGGTCGTCGAGATGCTCATCACCGCGATCGCCTACAACTACACGACCGACTGGGTGAAGGCCGCCCGCGTCCAGAAGTGGTCGAGCTCGCTCCGGAAGGTGCAGATGGAGGCGATGCGCTCCGGCAAGAAGGACCGCATCGACGCCCTGAAGGAGCACCAGCTCACGCTCCAGAAGCTCTCGGGGGAGGTGTCGGTCGCCCAGCTCAAGGGGATGGCGATCACCTGGTTCCTCGTGATAGCGATCTACAACTGGGTGTACCTCTACCTCGCGAGCGGCTCCGGCACCGTCGTGAGCGCCCGCACGAGCGTCGTGAACCTGGGCGGCGCCTCCGTAAACCTGCTCGGCCATCTGGGCTCGCTTCCCATCCCCGTCTGGTTCGTGTTGTTCAGCATCTTCACCGTCCCGCTCTCGCTCCTCTTCCGGCGGGCGCTCAAGCACTACACCCTCGCCCGGCACCCGGCGGCGGTCGGGCTACCGCCCGTGCCGAGCCTGCAGGGCGCGGCGTGATCCGGCGACCGGTCGCGCTCGGCGGCCCACCCGGGAGCGGCAAGACGACCGCCGCCAAGGCGCTCGCGAAGCGGTTCGAGCTCACCCTCCTCTCCGCCGGCGAGCGGTTCCGCTCGGAGGCGGCGAACCGGGGCCTCTCCCTCGCGGAGCTCTCCCGCCTCGCCGAAACGGACGGTGCGATCGACCGGGCGCTCGACGAGTCGATGCTCGCCGAGGCGCGCCCGGGGGTGCTGCTCGAAGGGCGCGTGCAGGGCCCGCTCCTGCGCCGGCGCGGAGTGGATTCCGTCTGGGTGGCGGTCGTGGCGAGCGAGCCCGTGCGCGCCACGCGCGCCGCCCGCCGAGACGGGACCGACCCCGCCACCGCGCTCCGGGAGATCCGGCTCCGGGAGGAGAGCGAGCGACGGAGGTACCGCGAATACTACGGCATCGACCTCGCGACGGAGAGCCCCGACTTCAGCGTCGACGCCACCGAGCTCTCCCGGGAGGCCGTCGTGCAACGCCTCGCCGAGTTCCTGGAGGGGGCGGCGGGGGCGACGTGAGCGCGCCCGTCCCATTTCCGGAGTCGGTTCAGCAACGGCTCGCCACGGGGAGTTTCCTCCTGATCGACAAGCCGCGGGGGCCCACCTCGCACCAGGTGACGGCGTGGGTCCGCGACCTGCTCGGCCTCCCTCGGGCGGGTCACGCGGGGACTCTCGACCCGAACGTCTCGGGCCTCCTGTGGGTCGGGGTGGGTCCTGCCCTCAAGCTCCTCCCCATGCTGCTCGACTTTCCGAAAAGGTACATCGGGGTGGTCACGCTCCACGGGCCGCTCCCGGAGAAGGAGCTCGCCCCGCTTCTTGCCGAGTTCACGGGACCGCTCTACCAGACGCCGCCCGTACGTTCCGCCGTCCGGAGAGAACGCCGGATACGCACCATCCACCGGCTCACGCTCGTCGAGCGGGACGGACCGAAGCTCCTTGTCGATGTCGTGGCGGACTCCGGCACGTACATCCGGACGCTTGCCGTCGACCTCGGGGAGGCGAGCGGGGTCGGAGCGCACCTCGCCGAACTACGGCGCACCGGCACGGGACCGTTCACCGAGGAGGGGTCCGTGCCGCTCACGGTGCTCGCCGACGCAGTGAGCGCCGCTAGGGAGGGCCGGGCGGAGCCGTTGCTCGCCCTGCTCCATCCGATCGAGGAGGTCACGCGCGAGTTCCCCCAGGTGCGGCTCAAGCCGGGCGCCACCGCCGCGGTGGCCCACGGCGCAGGTCTCGCGCGTGGAGGTATCCGGTCGACGGACCGGCCCTTCCGCGCCGGCGCGCACGTGGCCCTCGTCGGGCCCGACGGGGAGCTCATCGCGCTCGCTACGGCCCGACGGGGGTCGGAGGAGCTCGGGAGCGGTGAGGGGTGGGCGATCGAGCCGTTCCGGGTGATGGTCGAGCCGTCGCGCTTCCCGGCCCGCTGGAAGCGGGCCGAGGAGTCCGTTACGCCCCCACCGTGACGAGCGTCTCGGTGCTCTTGATCCCGGGGACCTTGCGGATCTTGTGCACCACGGTGTCGAGGGCGGTGTTGATGTGCTCGGCCTGTAGCTTCACGATGAGGTCGAACGGGCCGGTGACCGCCTCCACCTCGACGACTCCCGTGACCGCGCGCAGGCGCCGAGCCACCTCCTCGAGGCGGCCCACCTCGGTCTCGATGAGCAGATAGACCGTCTCCACGCCGGCTCGGACCCCCGTAGCGGGCTCGGAGCACCCTCCGAGCCCATGAGCTTAACCCCGGGGCGTAAGCCCGCCCAAAGCCGTTAAGGGATGTGGCTCCCGGTGGCCGGCGAATGCCGTTTCGCCTGCGGGACAGCCTCACGGGCACGGTGAAGGTGCTCGAGCCGCAGCCGGGCCGGCCGTACTCGATGTACGTCTGCGGTCCGACCGTCTACGACGCGACGCACGTGGGGCACGCGAGCACGTACCTCTTCTTTGACGTCCTGCGCCGGACCCTCGAGTTCCGAGGCGTGCGCGTGCGCCACGTGATGAACGTCACCGACTACGAGGAAAAGATCTCCCTTCGCGCGAAATCGCTCGGGCTGAGCTGGCAGGCGCTCGCCCGACGGGAGACGGCGCGCTTCCACGAGGACCTCGCTCGCATCCGGGTGCTGAAGCCGCACGCCGAACCGAAGGCGAGCGCCTTCGTCGAACCCATGATTGAGGTCGGCCAGCGCCTCGCCCGGACGAGCGGTCTCGTCGAGCGCGGCGAGTCGAGGGTGTGGGTCCCGCCGCCCCCGAGCCATCGCAACTTCCCGGTGGGCGACGAGCTCACCGAGCACCTCGTGCCCGAGCCCGGTATCCCGCCGCCGAGCTCCGAGGCGGCGAGGGAGATCGTCGTGTGGCGCCGTGAGGTCCCGCCGATGCCGACCTGGCCGAGCCCGTGGGGGCCCGGGGCACCGGGCTGGCACCTCGAGTGCTACGCGATGGCCTCCCGGCACCTCGGGATCCCCGTCGACCTGACGGGCGGGGGGATCGACCTCGTCTTCCCCCATCACTACGCGGGCAACGAGATCGCGCTCGCACTCGACGGCACAACCTTCGCTCGAACGTTCCTCCACCTCGGGTTCGTCACCCAGCTCCACCGCAAGATGTCGAAATCTCGCGGGAACTTGGTTCCGCTCGGCCAGGCCACGGCGGAGTACGGCCCGGACGGCCTTCGATGGTTCCTCCTCGGTCGACCGTACAACTCGAGGCTCGAGTGGGTCCCTGTCGACGTGGCGCGCGCCGCGGAGGAGTGGCACGCCGTCCGCACCAGCCTACGCTCGGCCCTGTCCCCCGGTGCGGGAGGAACGCTCGCGGACGAGGAGTTCACGGGTATGGGGGAGACGGTGGCCAAGACCGTCGAGGACGGTTTCCGAGTGAACGTGGCGTTCGACCGCCTTCGGTCGCTCGCGCGGCGCATCGATGCTGCGCCTCGGGGCCGGCCCCCTCGCGGGGGAGCCCGGCGCGCGCGCGAGGCCTACCGCGCCGCCGAGCGGGTCCTCGGAGTCCAGATCCTCTAGGCGTTCTCGCCGATCTCCCCGGACTCGAGCCGGGTCTCCGGCGGGGCGCTCCATTGCCGAACGTAGCGACCGAAAACGGCCGCGCCGAACCAGAGCCCGAAGGTGGCGTAGGTAGAGAGGAACGCGATCACGATCGAGAGCGCGAACACCGAGGGGGTGACGAACAGCGAAAGCATCTGCTGCCGGGTCGGTGGCCGCCCTTTGCAGAGCTCCGGTCGTCGATAGCAGTGCAGGCGTATGCCGGCGCCGCAGAGTCCCACGAGCAGCTGGACGCCCCCGTAGAAGACGAGCGCCGGGGCCGCCCCGACGGGGCCGGTGGCGGAGCCGAACCGGGTGAGCAGGTTCAACGCGAACGGGTTGATGGCGATGAAGAGCAGGAACACCACATCCAGCCAAAGGACGGTCGAGTCCACGGCCCGGATGGTTCGGAACACCGCGACGTGCAGCCGCCACCAGACGGCGGTGATGACGAAGCCGAGCGCGTACACTTCGAACGGTCCCAACAGGAGCGCCCCGAGATGCCCCCAGAGGTCGCCCGTTGAGCTGACGCTCGAGGTCGCGGGAACGACGAGGTTCAGGACAAGCAGGGTCATCGAGAAGGCGAAGATCCCGTCGCTGAGCGATACGAGGCGTGTGAGGTCGTCCGGCACCGCGACGTCGCGCATGTGCCGGCCCGACCGGTGGGTCGAGGCCTGTTCCTCCTCCAGCAAGCGGACCTCCGGGGTCAGCCTGCCGGAGCTAAAGACGCCGCGTGGGGGGGGCGCTAGCGCCGCTCAAGGATCAGGCTGAGTCCGTTGCCGCCCCCCATGCATAGGGTGGCGAGCCCGAGCTTGCCGCGGGAGCGCTCGAGCTCGTGGGCGAGGGTGACTACGATACGCGCCCCGCTCGCGCCGATCGGGTGGCCCAGCGCGATCGCCCCACCGTGGACGTTGAACCGGTCGTCGGCGAAATGAAACGTTTGCTGGACGGCGAGGGAGGCGGAGCTGTACGCCTCGTTGTGCTCCACCCTATCGAAGACCCCCGGCTCGAGGCCGGCGCGACGAAGGTGCTCGCGGACGGTGGGGATCGGTGCCTCCATCACATCGGAGGGACGGACGCCCGAGACGAAGCCGCTGTGGATCCACGCGAGGGGCCGCGCGCCCCGGCGCTCGACCTCCGCCTCGCTCGCGAGCACGAGGGCGGCCGCCCCGTCCGAGAGCTGGGAGGAGTTGCCGGCGGTCAGGAGCCCCTCCGGGGAAAAGGCCGGCTTGAGGCGGGCGAGCGAGTCGACGGTGCTCTCCCCTCTCGGGCCCTCGTCCCGCGCGAGCCCCTCTCCCGAGGCGGTCTTCTCGGGCGGGACGGCCACGATCTCCGAAGCGAAGGTTCCGTCGGCAACCGCGCGCGCCGCGCGGCTGTGGCTGCGGACGGCGAACTCGTCGAGGTCCCTCCGGGAGAGCCCGAACTTCTTTGCGATGCGCTCGCCGGTGAACCCCATCTGCTCGTGCTCCCCGAAGGCGTCCGTGAGGGCGTCGCGCTGCATCGCGTCCTCTAGGATGTCGGAGCCATGACGGAGGCCCCAACGTGCCTTGGGTGGGACGAGGTAGGGGGCGGAGTCCATGCTCTCCATGCCTCCGACCAGGACGAGGTCAAAGGACCCGGATAGGATCTCGGCCGCCCCGAGATGAATGGCCTTCATCCCCGAACCGCAGACCATGTTGACGGTCGTCGCCCCTGCGGTGTCGGGGGCGCCGACACCTTCGAGGACCTGCCGCGCCGGGTTCTGGCCGCACCCGGCGGTGATGCAATGGCCGAACACCACTTCGGGGACGTCCTTCGCCGGCACCTTGGCTCGTTCGAGCGCCGACGCCGCAGCG
The DNA here is from genome assembly GCA_022749845.1 of Thermoplasmata archaeon. Classification (GTDB taxonomy): domain Archaea; phylum Thermoplasmatota; class Thermoplasmata; order Lutacidiplasmatales; family UBA184; genus JAKIVR01. The sequence goes on along the minus strand of JAKIWX010000001.1, from coordinate 81,280 downwards.
AGCGTCCCGAGGGTGACCGCGGGAGTGAGCCGGAGAGCGCGGCCGAACTTCCCGATGGGAGTCCGGGCGCCGCTCAGGATGGCCACCTTTGAAGTCGGCATGCCCGCAACGCCCCGCCTAACAGGCCCGGATTAAGACGGTAGCGGGAGCCGAGTACTCGCTACGGCGGGCCTGGTTGACAATCGGGAAGGTCGCTTCGGTTCCCCTAGTCTTCTTCCACCCTTGGCGCGAGGAGGAAGCGTCCTTCCCCCTTGCCGCCGGCGAGGGTGAACTCGATCTTGAGGGGGTACTCATTCCCGACGTAGAGCGTGGCTTCCTCCGAGGAGGTGATCGACTTCACCATGCTCGAGAAGAAATCGAGGGGGTACATGCTCTTCACCTCGTCCTTCGTTTCGAGCTTCGAGAGCCCGTCCTTCGGAATGTGGAGGTCCACCCGGTCGGTCTCCCCCTCGGAGAGGAGCGTGAAGCCGGCGGGCGCGAGCTTGAGCGTGACGTGGTCGCTGATGCTCTCGCTACCCCGGATACCCTGGCGAAGCTCGTCCATCCGGACGACGACCATTCCCGGTGGGCTGACGTTCGGGACCTTGGGGTCGGTGAGGCCTGCCGGGTCGACGACGGACATGTGGCGGGTCAGCTTGCCGACGCTCACGACGAGGCGGTTCTTGCCCCCCTCGTACTGCAGGTCGAGGATGTCGCCGGGCTTGCTGAGGCGGAGCACTTCCTTGAGCTTTTCGACGTCGAGGCCGATCTCGGTCGCCTCGCCCGTGAACTCCTCGAAGACCGTGCTGTTGAGCTTGAGCACGAGCATGGCGACGTGCGACGGGTCGACGGCCTTCACCTCGATCCCGTCCTTCGAGATCGAGAGCTTCACCTCCGACACGAGGGTGGACACGACCTCCACGAGTTCCCGGAGGACCTCCATCTTGACCCGGGCCTTGAACATGGTAAACCTCGCGCGCCTAGTCGCCCCGCTTTAAAGACGTTGCGCACGTCAAGGGAGCCGACGCGCGGAGCCGTTTTCCGAGCGGCCCACCTCGGGGGGCCGTGACCGAACTCGCCTACCTCGCGGACATCGCCGCTGCGTACGAACGGCGGTTCGAAGCGCGCGTGCTCGCCCTCCCTCCGGGCGCGGTAGTCCTAGACCGGACCTTCTTCTACCCTACCGGTGGGGGCCAACCCGCCGACGCGGGCACGCTGGGACGTCCCGACACCGCCGGTAGGTGGTCGATCATGGACGTGCAGCGGAAGGCAGGCACCGTCCTGCATCGGGTGGGTCGTGGCACCGCCGGTCTCGCTCCCCTGCGGATCGGGGAGCCTGTGGTCGGTGAACTGGACTGGGAACGGCGCTACCGGCACATGCGGCTTCATACCGGTCAGCATCTTCTGAGCGCTCGTCTGTTTACCCTCTCCGGGCGAAGGACGGCGAACGCCAAGTTTTCCGGAACCTCTGGCGAGCTCGAGCTCGAAGCGGGTCCCGGCGAGATTCCACCGAGCGACGAGCTCAACCGGGACGTTGCCGAGCGGGTCGCTGCCGACCCTCCCCTTCGGATCCGGTACATGCCTCGCGCGGAGTTCGAGCGCGCCGCCACGGGCCGATCCTCCGCCCTCGCGCTTCCGGCGGGAGTCGACCCGGTTCGTGTCGTGGAGATCGACGGCGCGGACGAGTGTCCTTGCGGTGGGACCCACCTTCGGCGACTCGGCGAGGTCGGCGTCCTGACGGTCCTCGCCCCCGCGCCGCTCGCGGGAGGGGGAGTGAAGATCAGCTTCCGCCTGCGGGCGCCTTCGCCGTCCACTCCTCGCGGGTGAGCCCGTAGTAGTGGACGTCGTGCCAGGTTCCGTGGTGGAAGAGCGATCGACGCAACGTTCCTTCCCGAGTGAAACCGAGTCGTTCGAGGAGGCGCACCGAGGGCAGGTTGGCCACATCGCACGTCGCGCCCACGCGCGCGAGACGGGGGGTGGCGAAGAGATGGGTCACGAGCAGTCCTACCGCTTCCTGGCCGTACCCCTTCCTCCGCTCCGTCGCCTCCCCGAGGACGTACCATACGTCGGTGAGGGAAAGGACGGGGTGGGCGCTGTAGTGGCCCACGAAGCCGAGCAACTTCCCGTCCTCCTTCCGCTCGAGGACGTACCTCGGCGCGAGCGAGCCGGGATCACCCGGCGCCTCGGCGAGCGCGCGTTCGAACCCTTCGAAGGTGTCCACCGAGAACCGGTCGAAAGGAGCGACGAGCTCGGGGTCGTTGTACCAGTCGAAGAGGAGCGGGAGGTCCTCGCCGCGGGGGGCGCGGAGGCGAAGGCGCGGACCCTCGAGCGGGGATTCCGCTGCACTCATTCCCCGCTATCCCGTCGGTCCGAGGGGATGAAGCGGGAGACGCCGATCCACGGCCCGGCCGCTGCTTCCAGGCTCGCCGAGGCAGGGATAGGCTCCTCTCCTCCCCCCTCGCTCTGCAGCACCATCGCCTTGCGATGGCCGCTCGGCGTGAGCGAGTAGACGAGCTTCGGTTCTGAGTAGCCGATGACGTACTGCACGCGGCGGTAGATCCACTTCGACATCTCGAGGTTGCGGAGGGCACCGCGGACGATGTTCGCGTCGGTCGCGGGGAAACTGCGAAGGATCCCGAACTCGGTGGTCCACTGGTCCGCCTCGAAGCGGACCTGGTGCCCTCGGTGCTCGAGCAGGTGGACGAGAATGTTGCGCTCGAGCGCGCCGGCTATCTCGGTTTCCATCCTGTGGCCCACCTAGCGTGCGAGTCTAGGAGATCGTCGTGATCTCGTAGTTGACGTGGAGGCCCTTCATCCGGTCGTGCATGGTGCCGATGAGCTTCAGCACCTCTTCGAGCGACGCGCGGTCCTTCCACTTGTAGACGAAATCGTGCATCCCCATCGATTCCTCGAATCCGAGCTCGCGCATGACGCGCAGCACTTCCACTGGGCTCGCCCCCTCCGAACTGAAAATCATCCGCACGTAGGTTCGCATGGTCTTCCGCCGGGGCAAACAGGCTCCGGCACTAGAGGTTTACATCAGTGTCCGCTTAAATACCCTTCTCCAACTCCGAGCCCCGATGCCGACGGAGAATCGCCTCCGGCGCGCGGTAGTCACCGGAGGCGCCGGCGCGATCGGTTCCGAGCTCGTCCGGGCGCTCCTTGCGGAGGGGGCCGTGGTGACCGTCATCGACAATCTCTCTTCGGGCCGACTCTCGAACCTGGGCGAGGCGAGCGGACATCCCGGCTTCCGGTTCCTGCAGGCGGACCTGCTCGAGCCCGAGCGGATCCGACCGGCCTTCAAGGGCAGCACCGAACTCTGGCATCTCGCCGCAAACCCGGATATCCGGCGCGGCACGATGGACCCACGGCTTGATTTTGACCAGGGAACCCGTGCCACCCTCCACGTGCTCGAGGCCGCTCGGGCGGAGAAGGTCGGATGGGTCGGCTTCTCCTCCTCGAGCGTCGTCTACGGGCTCCCGAGCGTCTTCCCCACCCCCGAGACGTACGGGCCGCTGCTGCCCCACTCCCAGTACGGAGCGAACAAGCTCGCCTCCGAGGCGCTCCTCGGCGCCTTCTGCCACTCCTACGGGCTCCACGCGGCGATCTTCCGGTTCGCGAACATCGTCGGCCCGGCGATGAGCCACGGCATCATCTACGACTTCCTCCGGAAGCTCGAAAAGACGCCCGAGCGTCTCGAAGTGCTCGGCGATGGGCGCCAGGCGAAGAGCTACCTCGCGACGACCGACTGCGTGAGCGGAATGCTCCTCGTCCGCGAGCGGGGCGAGAGCCCGGTCGGCGTCTACAATCTCGGGAACGCGGAGCAGACGAGCACCCGCCAGATAGCGGAGAAGGTCGTAGCGGCGCTCGGCGGCAAGGCTCGGATCGAAACCACCGGCGGGGAACGGGGGTGGGTGGGGGACATCCCCCGGCAGCTGCTGGCCACCGACCGGGTCCGCGGGCTCGGTTGGGCTCCCAAGCTCTCGAGCGACGCCGCCGTCGACCGCGCCATCGCGGAACTTCGGGCGGATCTAGGCCTCTAGTCCGGGCATGGACACCGCGCAAGCTTCGGCCCGTCCCCACCGCGAGCCGGGCACAGTCTCGGTCATCGTCACCGTGCTGAAGGACCCTCGCGTCGAGCGCACCCTCCGGAGCCTGCTCGAGCAGAGGCGGCACCCCACCGAGATCCTTGTCGACGACGGCGGCGGGGGCGAAGAGGTCCGCCGGATCACGGAACGGCTCGCGGCCACCGACTCCCGCATCGTCCACGTCGACGCACCCGGAAATATTCCCGAGAGTCGGAACATGGCCCTGCAACGAGCGCACGGCGAGTTCGTCGCGTTCCTCGACGCCGACGAGGTGGCTCCGCCCGGCTGGCTCGACGCGCTTCTCGCTCCGTTCGCCGACCCGGCGGTCGGCTTCACCGGGGGTCCGACGCCCGCGATTCCCGGCTCTACGCGGACCATCGGGGCGCGCTTCTACGATGGGTACCTCCGACGGTTCTACGATGTCGAGGCACGCGCCCACCCTCACGCCCTCCCGATGGGAAACTCCGCCTGGCGGGCCGCGGTGTTCGACCGGGTCGGGCTCCTCGATACGACCCTTTACCGGCGGGCCGCGAGCGAGGACCAGGAGGTCGCGCTCCGGGCGCTGGCCGCCGGGTTCCGTGGCGTCTACGCCCCCGAGGCGTGGGTGGGCCACGACTTCTCCGACCTCTCGACCCGCTCGCTGCTGCGCAAGCAGCGGATCTACGCGGAGGGAGGGTACGTCGTCTGGCGACGGGCGAAGAGCACCTACGAGGCGAGCCCAGCGCGTGTCGCGCCCTACCTCCTTGGCCCCGCTCTCCTCCTCCTCGGTGCGGTCCTCCTTCCGTTCGCGCCACTCCGGCTCCCGGGAGAGTTGCTCGCCCTCGCCGGGGCTCTCCTCCTCGGGGGTCTCGCGCTCGCCCTTACCGTCTCCGGCGTGCGTTGGGACCGAAAGTACCCGGGGCTGCGCTGGCGCATCCTGGAAATCCCGCGTCGCTGGGCGACCGTATGGGGGGCCTTCCAGGGCTGGCGCCACTACGGCTGGAGCGGTCGGGCACACGCGGGTCGTCGGTGAGCTGCCCTCGACGGGACGGCTCCCCCCAAGGCTTTTAGAGGGAGGCGTGTCGGCGCCGACATGTCGACGCACTCCTCCACCGCGAAGGCGGTCGAGGCGGGTGAGCTAGTCCGGCTCGACTTCGAGATCTGGAGCGACACGGGCGGAACGAAGGAGCTCGTCGAGACGACCCGCGAGGAGGTCGCCACGACGGCCAACTGGAAGGCGCCCGACGGTTTCAAGTTCGGTCCCCGCGCCCACGCGATCGGCGGGGATTACTTCCCAACAGGTATCGAGGCCGCGGTCGCGAGCGCCAAGGTGGGGGAGGAGTTCACGCGCGAGTTCCCGCCCGGCGAGGCGTTCGGAGAGCGGGACCCGAAGCTCATCGAGCTGTTCTCGATGCACGAGATCGAGCGGCTGCCCGAGATGCGCCGGGACGACGCCCATCTCGACATCGGCACCGTTCTCACGATCCGGGGCCGGCGCGGACGCGTCGTGAGCCTGACGGCAGCGCGGGTGCGGGTGGACTTCAATCCGCCCCTCGCCGGCCGGAAGATCGAGGGGAAGTTCCGTATCGTGGAGCCGATCACCTCCCCGGCCGAGCAGGCGCACGCCATCCTGGAGATCGTGTACGGCCGGGGCGGCGAGTTCAAGGTGGAGAGCCACGAAGGCAGCCTCGTCCTCCACGTCCCCGATCGGTCGAAGTTCGACTTCACCTGGCTCGCGGCGAAGCCCCGCGTCATCGAGCGGCTACGGGAGCACCTCCACCCGAAGGTCATCCGGATCGTCGAAGAGTACGAAACGCCCGTGGCGGCTCCGCCGGAATCGAAGCCGAAGGAGAAGCACTCGGGAGGAAAGGCGGCGACGACCGGGGCGCGCGCCCACCCCACACCCGCCGAGGTTGCCGAGGCGGCCTCGCCGCCCGCGGCGACGGGAACGGAGTAGTCCCCGCACCCGGGCCCGCGGGCGCCGGCAGCTCCGGCGACCCCGCTACGAACGGAGGCTCCGTTCGGCCAGGGACGCGAGTAGCCCCCCGAAGATGGGTGCGATCCAGAACAGCCAGCTCTCGGAGAGGGCCCAGCGGGCGGAAGGCCACACCGCGGCCGAGAGGAGCGCGGGGGAGAAGGAACGCACCGGGTTGAGCGACGCACCGTCGACCGGGATGGCCACGAGGTTGGTCACGAGCAGCACCAGGCCGATGGCGACCGGCGCCAGGTTCTTCGCCGAGCTGTCGGAGCGCGTGACGAGCTGGATGACGAGGATGAAGCTGAACCCGAGAGCCACCTCGATGAGGAACACGGACCCGAGCGAGTACGCGCACCCTGGCGGCGCCCCCAACCCCGAAAAGCACTGCGAGCCGAGGGCGAACCCCTGCGCGCTCGCCGCGTTGGCAGCGGATCCGCCGCCGCTCGCGATCCCGAGCACTACGCCGATCCCCGTGAGTCCGCCCAGCACTTGGGCAGCGAGGTAGGCGGGAACTTCCCCCCAGCGGAACCGGCCGGAGGCGGCGAAGGAGATCGTGACGGCTGGATTGAAGTGGGCCCCCGAGAGGTCACCGAAGGCGTAGGCGAGTCCGAGGAGCACCGCGCCGAACGCGAACGAGACGACGAGGTCGCGGGCGGTACCGTCGGTAGGGGGCAGCGTGAACACCGCGGCGCCCCCCCCGATCAGCAGCAAGCCGAACGTTCCGATGTACTCGGCGATGTACCGGGCCCTTCGATTCTCGGCCATCTCTCGGTCGGGAGCGTCCGGGCCCATAAGCATTCTCCGGAAGCGGGCCCTCGTGCGTCCGAGGGCTGTTCCCCACCCCCCGGGCCCGGGCTACGGGCTGGGGCTCCACGAGGCACCGCTCGTCGGCGAGAGTTGGTACGGCAAGTTCAAAGCGACCGCATCTTCGCACCGCCGTATGGAGCCCCACGCGGCCCCCGGAGCCGAATCCGGGTTGGGGGCGGACCCAACACGGCTCGTGGTGCTCCTGTTTGTCGTCGGGACGCTGCTCGCCGTCGGCGTTGGGTATCTCGGGAGCGCCAACCTGCTCGGCGGGTCGATCCCCGGCACGTACCCGGGACACGGGGGCGGCTCCCCCACGTGCGAAGGGCGGAACGTCACCGGCACCTACCACTTCGTGCTCATCGCGGGGGAACGGGGGGATACGAACTACAACGGCACGAACCCGGGTCCTTGCCTCAAGGTCGGGGTGGGAAGCTCCGTGGAGGTGACGCTCCGGGTCGACCCCGCCGCGGGATCGAACCACAGCTGGGACCTCATTCCGGGCACGGGACCCACCAACGCCTCCCCCGTGTTCCCCGGCGCCGGTCTCACCGGTCCGACCCGATTCACCGGGCTGCCCCCGGGCACCGTGAAGAACTTCAGCTTCAACGCGACGACCGTTGGTCTCTTCCGCTACGTCTGCGAAGTGGACGACCATTCTACGCTCGGAATGATGGGGTGGTTCAACGTGACGTCCACGAGCGCACTTTCTGGTCACGCCGCCCTCTCGTTTGCAGCCGCCTCGGGAGCTTCCTGGAGAACGGCGACTACTCAACCGACGGCTAGCGTCGGAGGTCGATATATGGCCGAAGTCCGTTCGGCCCCCGAGATCTGAAATGACGCTCACCGCCACCTCGACTCCTCGGGCTGCCGACACGGAAGAGGGAAGCTACCGGGGTTGGGGGATCGGGGTCGGTGTGATCCTGGCCGTACTTGCGGTCGGGCTCGCGCTCTGGTTCCTCTACCACGGTTAGGACGCCGTCGGGCGGGCGGCGCTTGGCCCAGCGTCGGGCCATCGGTAGAGATAGACTCGGGTGCGGGCGTCCACCGAGGCCGGCGTCCACCCGACGATTGGATGCCAGTGGCTCACCACCCGGCTGCCGGCTCCCAACTGCGTCTCGAGGAGAGGGCGGAGCCGCTCCATCGCCTCGGGCCAAAGGAACACGGCGACCACTGTGGCTCGCCGAAAGTCGGTCCCGTACAGATTCCCCCACTGGATTCGGACCCGGTCGCGCGGTCCCCCCGCCCATCGCCGCAGGCGCAAGATGAGCACACGCACCGGCTCCACCTCGACTCCGACGACCCGGGCTCCGCGCTCCCGCGCGGCGCGAAAGATGATGGCGCCCGTGCCCGCCCCGAGGTCGAATAGGGTATCCTCGGGGCCGACCGCAGCATCCCCGAGCATCCGCTCCACGACCGCTCGGGGGGCGGGCTGGTAGCCGGCGCCGAAGGCGAAGGAGGCGTAGAGGAAGTAGGAAATGACGACGATTCCGCCGAGGAAGGTGTAGAGGACCCAGAACGGGAGGATCATGACCGCGGGCGACGCCTCGCGTGGTTGCGTTCGTAGAGCGAGTCCGCCGCGGCCCGGGGGTCGAGCCGCCGGGCCTCGACCTCGTCCAGCAAGCGGCGGAGCTCGGGGCTCCCTTCGACCTGCGCGACGGCGCCCGCCAGGATGCGCTCGCGGTACAATTCGAGCACCTCCGCTTCGAGCCGGGTGCGGTTTCCCTTTTCGAAGGAGCCGCTGGTGCGCAGGTACGCCTCGTGCGCCTCGACGGCTGCCCAGAGCTCGTCGATGCCGGTGCCCAGGACCGTCGACGCCTGGACGACCCGGGGACGCCAGGCGTCCGAGCGGGGAGTGAGTCCGACGAGCTCGGCGAGGTACCGCGCCGCACCGTCCGCCCCGGGAAGGTCGCACTTGTTCACACAGAATACGTCGGCGATCTCGAAGAGCCCCGCCTTGAGGCTCTGCACCTCGTCGCCGAGGTGGGGGACGAGCACCACGACGTTCGTCGAGGCAACGGCGCCGATCTCCACGTCGACCTGCCCGGTCCCGGCGGTCTCGAGCAGGACCACCTCCATGCCGAACGCATCGAGCAATCGCACAACCTCCCGGGTCGCCGCCGCGAGCCCGCCCGGGTGACCGCGGCTCGCCATCGACCGGAAGAAGATGCCGGTGTCCGCGGGATCCCGGTCGATCCTGATTCGGTCCCCAAGCACCGAGCCCCCCGAGAACGGGCTCGAGGGGTCGACGCCGATCACGCCCACCCGCTTCCCCGCCTTTCGAAGAAGTTGCAGGAGGGAATTCACGAGGGAGGACTTGCCCACGCCGAGCGGACCGGTGAGCCCGATAACGGCCGCGCGGCCCGTGTGCGGGTAGAGTGCCTGCAGTACGGGGGCAACGCCGTGGTCCCGGTTCTCCACCTTCGTGATGAGGCGGGCGAGCGCGAGCCGATCCCTCGCGAGGATCGCCCGCGCCGCGGCGGGCACGGGGGGGCGCCGCCTCATGTGCGGGGTCGGGCGATCGACCGGGCGGTCCGCACGATCTCCTCGAGCGAGGCGCCAGGTCCGAAGATCGCCTTCACCCCGAGCTTGCGCAGCTTCCGGGCGTCTTCGTCGGGAATGATCCCGCCCGCGAACAGCGGGATCCGGGCAGCCTTCCTCGAACGAAGCAGGTTGAGGACGCGGGGGAAGAGCACCATGTGCGCTCCGCTCAGGATCGAAAGCCCGATCAGGTCGACGTCCTCCTCGAGGGCGCTCTCGACGATCTCCTCGGGAGTTTGCCTGAGGCCGGCGTAGATGACCTCCATTCCGGCATCGCGCAGCGCGCGCGCGACGATCTTGGCGCCGCGGTCGTGGCCGTCGAGCCCGGGCTTGGCGATGAGCACGCGGATCGGGGGCCGACGCGACTCTCGGGCCATAGCGTACCCCGCGCGAGCGGGGCCTCGGGGAAAAGGTTTCCTTCGCTCAGAGGAGGGCAAGGAGGTCGAACAGCAAGTTCCCCGCGAGCGTCCCGGCCACAGCGCCCGCGAACAACAGGATGAGGAACGGCACCTGCGGTGTCACCCAGACCTCCGTCGCCCCTTGGGATTTCAGCGCGGCGGCCTGGCGACGGCGCAACGCGATGTCCTCCTCCGTGCTCTCTACCCCCTCCTCTTCCCCGTGAAGCCACGGGTCCTTGAGCCAGACGAATCTGCGGGGCAGCTCGTCGACCGGAATGAGGTAACCCGTGAAACCCCGTGGGAACTCGAAATCCCCGGACGCCAGGTTCTTGATCGCGATCGCGAGCGGGATCGCGACCGAGAACAGTGCTCCGTCGAGGAGAACGATGATCGCGAACGGCGTGAAACCGAGCGCCCCCCTCGCGTTCTCCGGAACCGAGAGGAGCGGGTTGGCCAGGATCGGGACGAGGATCGCGCACGCGATGAGCGCCTTCGCGTCCGCCCCCCCGTAGAGGACGCCGAGCTCGAAGAGTCCGCGCGCGGACCAGACGGAGACGAGCACGGCGATCTCGGCGACGCTCACTCCGGAAGGGCCAACGCCGTAGCGCCACGCAGCGCCAAGCACGGCAGCACCTACGCCGACGTAGATCGCGAGCTCGACCGCGCCGGGGAGCCACGGGCGTTGGCGTTCCGCCCACGTGTCCCACGGCAGCACATGCTCGAGGACGAGCACCGAGAGGAGGGCCCACGTGACTCCGCCGAGGGCGGTCTGGGGACTCCAAAGCACGAATCCCGCGACCGCGCCAATCCCCGCCAGGAGTATCCAGAGCCGGTCCGAGACCTCCCGCGTCCGCCAGTCCTCGACCGCGGCGTACAGCAGTCCGGCGAGGAGGACAACGGGCCCGATCACGCCCGCGAGCTCCGTTGGAATCGCCCCGCCCGACCGTCGGAGAAAGCCCGGCGCTATCTATTTAACCTGACCCAAACTGGCCGCGCCGCATCGCCGCATGGTCGAGTTCAAGCTCGTCGTTTCCGACGGTAAACAATCGTATCCCAAGACGGTCGGGGAACCGAGCGCCGCGGGATTCCTTGGCAAGAGGATCGGCGAGAGCATCGGGGGGGACCTCCTCGGCCTTCCGGGCTACACCCTCAAGATACGGGGCGGAACGGACCGCAGCGGCTTCCCGCTTCGGGGGGACCTCCCGGGGAGCCGGCAGGTCCGGCTCTACGTGGAGGATGGATTCGGGTTTCACGCCCCGAGGCACGGGATGCGCCGACGGCGCACCTTCCGCGGCGGGGCGATCAGCGAGGAGACGGTCCAAATCAACCTCACGGTCGAGAGCTCGGGCACGCAGCCCCTCGCGGAGCTCCTTCGACCGCAATGAAGGCGCCCCGTCAACCGGAAGTTAACATCGGCCTCGTCGGCCACGTAGACCACGGCAAGACGACGCTCACCCAGGCGCTCACCGGGGAGTGGACCGACCGTCACTCGGAGGAGCTGCGCCGGGGCATCTCGATCAAGCTCGGCTACGCCGACGCCGCATTCTACCGCTGCCCCAAGCTCGAGGCGCCGGCCTGCTTCCGCACCGACACCACCTGTCCGGACGACGGCGGAAAGGCGGAGTTCCTCCGCGCGGTGAGCTTCGTCGACGCCCCCGGGCACGAGACCCTGATGGAGACGATGCTGAGCGGTGCGGCGCTGATGGACGGGGCGCTCCTCCTGGTCGCCGCGAACGAGCACTGCCCCCAGCCGCAGACCCGGGAGCACCTCTACGCGCTCGACATCATCGGCGTCCGGAAGGTGGTCGTGGTCCAGAACAAGATCGACCTCCTCACCGACGCCCAGGCGGAGGAGAACCAGCGCGAGATCGTCGAGTTCCTGAAGGGGACGCCGATCGAGAAGGCACCGATCGTCCCGATCTCCGCGAACCATCGCGTGAATATCGACGCCCTCATCGGGGCGATGCAGGAGACGATCCCCACCCCGACGCGGGACGCGACGAAGCCGCCGCTCATGTACGTCGCACGCTCCTTCGACATCAACCGTCCCGGCACGCGCCCGAAGGCGTTGCGCGGCGGCATCCTGGGCGGCTCGCTCCTCCAGGGCCGCCTCAAGATCGGAGAGGAGATCGAGATCCGGCCCGGCCTCACGGGGGGCGCCTCCGCCGAGTCGCTCCGTACGAAGATCACCGGGCTCGTGAGCGGGGGGATCGAGCTCGACGAGCTGAAGCCGGGGGGCCTCGCGGCGATCGGCACGACCCTCGATCCTTCGCTCACCAAGGCCGACGGACTCAACGGGCGCCTCGTGGGAACACCGGGAACGCTCCCGCCCGTCACGCAGAAGATCCGGGTGAAGACGACGCTTCTCGACCGGGTCGTGGGCGTCCAGAAGGAGGTCAAGGTGGAAAAGGTCCGGACGAGCGAGATCCTCGCGCTCACCGTGGGGACCACGATCGCTCCGGGCAAGGTCACGAGCGCCCGGGGGGACGAGATCGAGCTCGCGCTCGGGCGTCCCGTCACCGTTTTCCCCGGGACCCGCGTCGCCATCTCCCGTAGGATGAACGCCTGGCGGCTCATCGGCTACGGGATCGTGGAGGAGTAGGACCGTGCGACCGGACCTGATGGAGCTCCTCTGCTGCCCGCTGGACCACGCGGACCTTGCGCTCGAGGTCCGGAAGAAGACCGGGGAGGAGATCGTCGACGGCACGCTCACGTGCACGAAGTGTAAGACAGTCTTTCCCATCGACGACGGCATTCCGAACCTCCTGCCGCCCGAGGACCGGGACCCGTAGGCTGCCCGACCGACGGGGAGCCCCCGTATCCTCCGGCCCTCGGTTCGCGGCCCTAGTCCGCGCTCAATCTGGGGAGAGGAGCACCGCCCGGCACGGCGCTCCGTCTCCGTCGACGATTCTCAGGGGGAGGCACCTGAGTTCGTACTCTCCCTCGGGGGTACTCTCGAGTCGAAGTCCTTCGAGGATCGGCACGCCCGCCCCCAACAGCGTGCGGTGAACCGGGAATCGTTCCGCGCTCTCCCGTTCGACCGAAAGCGCGTCGATCCCGACGAACCGCACGCCTCGAGCGAGGAGGGCATCCGCCCCGCCCTGTGTGAGGGCGGCGAAATCGGGGAAGAACGACTCCCCCGCAGCCCAACGTTCGGAGTTTCCGGTCCGTAGGAGCAGCCTCTCGGTTCCGGACGGGATCCTCGCGAGCTCTTCCGCACCGATCTCCAGGGTGGACCCGGGAAGCTGGAGCACGGAACAAGGGCCGTTCAGCGTGAGCAGGTCGAGCCGGTCCACCCCGGCCCCCCGCGGGAGGAAGTGGAGAGGCGGGTCGACGTGCGTTCCGGTGTGGGACCCCAGCCGGAGCTCGCTGAGGTTGTAGGGCGAACCGCCTTCGAGGCTGAGCACGCGGCTCGACCGGAACGAGGGGTCGCCGGGAAACACCGGCGTCCTGCGGTCGAGCGGCATCGAGATGTCCCTGAGCCGCACAGCTCCCAACCCGAGGGTACCCCGGTCAGCCGTTAAATGGACGGGCCGGTGTGGCGCCGGCCCGTGCTCAGCTTCGATGCGCCCTCGCTCGCGCTCGCCTTCATCATCACCCTCACGGAGATGACGGAGGTCGTCGCCCTAGTCTTCGCCCTCCGGGGGGACTCCGGCTCCATCCAGAGCGGGGCGAGGGGGGCGATCGCCGGCACGGCGGTCGTGGGTGTGATCGCCTTCGGCGCAGGCGCTCTCCTCATCCAGCTGCCTCCCAAAGACCTTCTCGCGGGCTCGGCCGTGGTCCTCGCCGCCTTCGGTTTGTTCCTGTTCCGAAGCACGCTCAAGTCCTACCGACGGGCCCGACTTCCGGCCGCCGCGCACGCGTCGGGGGGCGCGGGCCGCTCGCTCCAATTCGCCTCCGGCTTCACCGTGGGCGTGGTGGAGAGCGTGGAGGCGGTGATCGTGCTCCTCGGGATCGCGGCCGGAGGGCAGGCCACCTCGGCGCTCGTCGGGGCGCTCGCGGCCGGCGTCCTCCTCGTCGTGGTGGCCGCCCTCGTCCACGAGCGGATCCGGAAGGTGAAGGTGCCGACGCTCAAGCTCGTCGGAACCTCCCTGCTCTTCTCGTTCGCTGCATTCTGGGGAGCGCAAGCCGCAGGGCTCAGCTGGCCGTACGGGGACCTCGGTCTCGTGCCGCTGTTCCTCCTGTTCCTGCTCGTCGTGCGGGGGGCGGTGGAGCTCCTCCTCCGGTCCACGCCGCCCGTTCAGGTCGAGACCAAGGGTTAAGCGCCCGGCCGCGGCTCGCGGCGGGCCATGGCTCGCCGGGGCTCCGACGAGGAAGAGGACCCCTCCGAAGAGGATGCGGAGGAGGAGCCCGCGCCTCGCCGGTCGCGTCATCGCCGACGGCCGGGAGAACCCGCGGCCGGCATCACGCCGTGGTCTCCCGACGGCACGGAAGGCGGAGAGGGCGGGGGTGGTTGGTTCCACCGCGGCCCGAAGCGCCCTGTGTACTGGCGGGCGCGCGACAGCCTCTGGTTCGAGCCGCTCGTGGCGCTCGCGATCCTCGTCCTTCTCCTCGTGGCGCTCTGGGCGTACACCCAGAACTGGCCGCCGGTCTACGTGATCGAATCGGAGAGCATGCAGCACGGCTCGAACGACGTGCTGGGCGTCATCAACACGGGCGACCTGGTCCTCGCCCAGAAGATCGACCCGAACAAGATCACGCCGTACATGGTGGGGGTGCAGAACGGCTACCAAACGTACGGAGAGTACGGCGACGTCCTCCTCTACTACCCTAACGGCGACACTTCGGTGACGCCGATCATCCACCGTGCCCTCCTCTTCCTCGAGTGGAACCCGCTCAACAACACCTACGCCGCGCCCGAGCTCGCACCGCTACCCTGCAGCCCCACCTCACACCCCTACTATCGAACCTCGAGCACACTCTCGACGTGCGGGACCTCGAGCATCGCCGGGCAGCTCACCCTGTACAACGTGGGGTGGCAGGGCGTGACGGTGGCCGTCGACGTCGGGACCCTCGGCAGCCACTCCGGCTTCGTCACGATGGGGGACAACAACTACCTGCCCGGACATCCGGGGACGGGCGATCCGGACGAGCCCACCCTCACGAGCCTCGTCGAGCCGGGCTGGGTGCTCGGGGTGGCGCGCGGGATGATCCCGTGGTTCGGCGCCCTCAAGCTGCTCCTGCAAGGGGACACGTCGATGGTCCCGAGCCAGTCTTGGCAATTCCTCGGCCTCTCCCTCGCCGGGATCGTCCTCGCGGGGCTCGGCATCCATCTCGCGGTACGACGCCTGGAGCAGCGGCGGGAGGCCGAGCGGTCCGGCGACGATGCTAGCGCCACCGAGGAGCACGTAGGTCTCCTCGCACGCCTCCTGGAACGGGCCCATCTCTCCTCCAAGGACGAGGAGGATGAGTCCGACGAGCCGACCCCGCCGACCCACCATCGGGGTCGCACCGTCCGCGTAGATCCGCGGCGGCTCGCTCGTCGCGGCGGCCGCCCGAAGCCGCACACGCGACGAGGAGAGGCGGCGCACCGACAGACCAGTGGGGGCCACAACCGCCGAGCCCGGGACGACGAGGACGAGTCGCTGTAGGGCCGACGGGCGAGACCCCGCCAGTCCCGAGGGCGTGCTCCGCAGGCGGCGGAGCAGTACTGCCACTCAAGAATTGAAGAAAAAGAAAGGCAGGAAAGGGTTGGCCGTGTGCTCCAGTCTCGCCTAGGTCAGCGTCGCGGTGGTCTGACCCGAGTACGACCCAACACCGAGCGCCACGATCACGACACCCGTAGGGTTCGGCGCGCACGCGGCCGGCGTGCACCCCATGTCCAGCACGAGGATCTGGGTGGTCGACAGCCCCGTGGAGGGGGTGCCGGCCCAGAGGCCCGTCGAGATCGTGTAGGTGGCGAGGACCGTCGGCGTGCTCGAGATCAGGGTGACCTTCGCGCCCGCGTAGCTCAGCGTGTTGCCGCTCGCGTCACGCACGACGAAGTTGAGCCCAGCCGCGGTGATTCCGCCGCCCGCGGACCCGACCTGCATGTTGTAGCACTGGTCGCCGGTCGCACAGGTTCCGAGGGTGTTGGTCGCGGCGGTTCCCGTGGTCTTCTGGGGCGTACCCCACGCGAACGCGGTGCCGATCGGCGTGTTGCCGGGTCCCTTCGTGAACCCGGAGATCAGGATGTACAACACCGCCGCGAGCACCACGGTAATCGCCACGAGTAGGATCGTAGCGATGATCGGGGATACCCCGCGCTTGTTCTTCTTACGGAAGCTCCGCGCCTTTTCACTCCACATTTCTTGATTTCCTCCCAAGTTTTCCTTCTGGTACGCTCAGATCAAGGTCACCTGCACCGACCCGGAATACGACCCGACGCCCAGCGCGAGAAGCACGAGCCCCGTGATGGGGGTCGCGCACACGTTGGCGCCCGAGATCGCACAGCCCGCGTCGAGCACGAGTGTCTGGGTGGTCGAGAGACCCGTGGTACCGCCGCTCGTCCAGCTGGCCGTCGTGAACGAGTACGTTCCGAGAGTCGCCCCGCCCGCCGATTCCAGAATGATCTGGGTAGGCTTGCCGTTCGTAGTGCTGACGATGTTCCCGCCCGAATCGCGGATCGAGAAGCTCAACGCGGCTGCGGTGATGCCGCCGCCGGCGGAGCCCACCGGGAGGTTGTCGCACCAGTCGCTGATCGCGGCCTGCGCCGCGCAGAAGGTCGGCGCCTGCCCGTTAGAGGTCTGCGAAGCCGACCCGTACGCGAAGGCGGTCCCGAGCGGAGTGTTGCCTGGTCCCTTGGTGAACCCAGAGATCAGGATGTACAACACCGCTGCGAGCACCACGGTGATCGCCACGAGCAGAATCGTAGCGATGATCGGGGATACCCCGCGCTTGTTCTTCTTTCTCCAACTCCGAACCTTCTCGTTCCACATCGTGGTTTTCCTCTGCTGGGCCTCTGCCCCGCAAAGGAATCGGAGGGGCAAGTTCGACTATTTGAACCTACCGTGGAACGATACGACATATGACGACTTTGAGTTCGACAGGCATCCCGGCCCCACGTCAGTTTCCGTCGGGCCGGCCGACCGGTCGACCATGCGCGTTGATACGTACAGCGGGGCGAGCTACGGACCTCCTCCGTCCCTATCCCACCCCCCCGGGGCTGGTCGAGGGCCCGCGCCGTTAAGCGAACGGCCCAGGTCCTACACGTACAGATGGAGTACAAGTGGAAGGCGCTCACCATCGTGAACCTCGGGAGCCTGATGGGCTCCATCGACGCCACGGTGCTCGTCATCGGCTTCCCCTCGGTCGCCCGGGAGCTTGGGGCGAGCCTCGTCGAGATGGTGTGGGTCCTGATGATCTACCTCGTGATGGGGACCGCGCTCGTCCTCTCCTTGGGCCGTCTCTCCGACATGAAGGGGCGCAAGCGGCTCTACACGGCGGGCTTTGCCGTATTCATCCTTGGGAGCGGGCTCTGCGGCTTCGCCGCCTCGGGGCTCGAGCTCGTCGTGTTCCGGGCCGTCCAGGGGGTCGGGGGGGCGATGCTCATCGCGAACTCGTTCGCCATCGTGTCGGACGCCTTTCCCCCCGCCGAGCGTGGACGTGCTTTCGGTGTGAACACGATCGTCTGGGGTGCGGGCTCGGTGCTCGGGATCGCCCTCGGCGGGCTCATCCTCGCGGTGACCACCTGGCGCTGGATCTTCTGGATCAACCTCCCGATCGGGGTCGTTGCGACCGCCATCGGGATCCTCGTGCTCCGGGAATCGGTCACGCCTGACCCGAGGGAGACGTTCGACTTTGCGGCGGCGTTCCTGTTCGTGGCCGGACTCATCTCTCTTCTCTTTGGCGTCACCCAGGGGATCCTGTCGAGCTGGACGGCGCCGCTGACGCTCGGACCCATCCTGCTCTCGGCCCCGCTCCTCGCGGGGTTCGTGGCGTGGGAGGTCAAGGTGAGTCGGGACCCCATTCTGCCCCTCTCGCTGTTCCGGAGCTGGAGCTTCAGCGCCTCGCTCCTCGCGACCGTCCTGCAGGGGCTCGCTCTCTTTGCCACGAACTTCGTCCTGATGATCTACTTCCAGGGGATCCGGCACGTCTCGGTGCTCACCGCTTCCTACCTTCTCCTTCCTCTCTTCGTCGCGTTGATGGTGGTCGGACCCATCGGCGGTAGGCTCTCCGACCGATGGGGAGCGAGGTTCCTTTCGACCCTCGGACTCGTGGTGCAAGCGGCGGCGCTCCTCCTCCTCTCGCAACTCTCCGCTTCGACCCCGCTTTCGCAAGTGGCGGTCTACGAGGGCCTCCTCGGGGTGGGAGGCGGACTGTTCTTCCCGGCGAACACCGCCGCGATCATGTCGAGCGCCCCCCGAAACCGTTTCGGGGTCGCCTCCGGCGCGATGATGACGTTCCGGAACACGGCCGTAGCCTTGAGCTACGTCGTGGCGCTCCTCGCGCTCACGAGCCGGCTTCCGGCCGGCGTAGGTGCCCAGCTGTTCGGAGGCACCTTCAACCCGGAGTCCCTCGGCCTGAGCCCCACGGCGCTCGATACGACGTTCCTCTCGGGGATGCATTCGGCGTTCCTCCTCGCAGCGCTCTTCGTGGCGGGAGCGGCGGTGTTCTCCGCGCTGCGGGGCAGGAACCTTGCGGGCTCGACGGACGG
The DNA here is from genome assembly GCA_022749845.1 of Thermoplasmata archaeon. GTDB lineage: Archaea > Thermoplasmatota > Thermoplasmata > Lutacidiplasmatales > UBA184 > JAKIVR01. The sequence continues at coordinate 62,878 of JAKIWX010000001.1, read as the reverse complement.
AGCGCCCGCCCGGGAGGACGCGGCCCTGCGACGAACGCTCGAGGAGGCGCTCCCGTTCTCCGCGCCCGGGACCGAGAACCCCAATCTTGGACAGCCTCGCAACCCCTCCTAAGGCCGACTCGGGGTCGCGCGCGCGCAACCTTTTTCCCCCGCCCCCCGTCCCAGAGCCGGGCAAGCGGTTGCACGTCATCGGAGGAAGCGCCTCGACCTCGCTCGCGGAGCGAATCTCGCGCGAGCTGGGCAATGCACCGTTTGCGATCCCCTTCCTGAAGCGGTTCCCGGACGGGGAGCTCTACGTGCGTGTCGGGGGCAGGTTCACGGACGAGGACGTGGTGCTCGTCCAAACCACCCGCACCGACGAGCAGATCCTGGAGCTCCTCCTCCTCGAGGACGCTATCCGTGAGGCGGGGGCGCGACGCCTGTTCGTTGTGATCCCGTACTTCGGGTACGCGCGACAGGACCGGCCGTTCTTCCCGGGGGAGCCGGCGAGCGCGCGCACGCTCGCCCGCCACGTCGAGCTCGTCGCCGACGCCGTTGTTACGGTCGACCTCCATTCGAGCGAGACGCTTCGCGGCTTCCACAAGCCCGTGTTTGAGGCCACCGGAGTACCGGCGATTGCCCGCGTGCTCCGGGAACGCCCGCTCGACCTCCTCGTTTCGCCCGACAAAGGCGGGGTCGCCCGGGTCCGGCGCATGGCCGAGCTGCTGGGCAAGCCCTGGATCGCGCTCGAGAAGAAGCGGATCGACAGCGACCACGTGGAGCTCACGCTCCCGCCATCGGGCGTGCCGACGCTCGAAGGGAAGAGCGTCGCCATCCTGGACGACGTCATCTCGACGGGAGGGACGATCGTCGAGGCCGCACGGCTGCTTCACCGAGAGAAGGTATCGACGATCCTCGCGGCCTGCACGCACGGGCTCTTCCTGCGCGACGCCTTCGAGCGGATCAAGGCCGTCGCCGACCACATCTACTCGACCGACACCCTCGACAATCCCGCGGACAAAGTCTCGGTCGCCCCCGACATCGCGCAGATCCTCCAGCGCGAATGCGCGTCGCTCTAGGAGGGCTGTGCTCGTCGAGCCGCTCCTCCGCCCGGCCCGCGAGGTACCTGCCTTCACCCTCGTCGAGCTCACCGCGCACATGCGCCGGCTCCTCGCCGAGCGGGGGGAACCGCTCGCCCCGGCCTGGCCCGAGATCGCCGCGGAACGGCTCCGTACGGGGGAGCTCGACGGGTGGGTGGCGGAAGAGGCGGGCCGTCCCGTGGCGCTCGTGCTCTTCTCCCGTCGGGAGCACCGGGCCTACGGACACCTTCACGTCGAGGCAAAGGAAGCCCGCGTCCCACTCTCGCGCCGGCTCACGCTCCACGCCCTCCACCACATGGATCCCGCGATCCTTCGTGCGGACCTCGGCACGACTGGTCTCTCGGAAGTGGAGGACCGGGAGCTCGGCGGCGCGCTCACGCAGACCCCGGGATTCGAGGTGGTCGAGCGTCACGGCCTGCTTCGCACGCTCCAGCTCGACGAGCCGCCGCGAACCCCCGAGCTCCCCCCAGGGTACGAGTTCCTGCCTATCTCGGCAGCTCCCCTCGACGCTCTCGACGCACTCGACCGACGGGCTTTCCGTGGGGGCGCAGATGAGTCCCTCGTCGCAGACTCCCCCGAAGGGAACCGCCGCGTGCTCGAGCGGATCCTCTCGGGGGAGCTGGGGCGATTCCTACCCGAGGCATCAGCGGCGGTGGCGCGGGGGGAGGAGCTCGTCGCCTTCCTGCTCACGACCGAGGAGAGCGCCCGTGCGGGCGTGTTCGCGGACCTCGCCGTCGACCCGGCCCACCGGCGTCGCGGCATCGCGGGCGCGCTGCTCCAGCAGGGGCTGCGGGCCCTGCTCGCCCTCGGCTACGGCTCCGCCCGGCTCTGGGTGACCGCTTCGAACACCCCCGCGCGCGAGCTCTACCGGCGCGTAGGGTTCGAGCGGGAGCGGACGGCGTTCATCTTCCGGTGGCGGAAGCCGCGGTAGGGGACCCGGCGGGTTCGCCGCACAGCTCCCGGTACGGGCAGTCGACGAACTTCCACTCGGGACACGGTGGAAGCTCGGATGGATCGTGGCGTCGCAACGCCTCGTGGAACTGCTCGCACAACTCTCGAAGGTGCGTCCCAAGCTCGGCGGGAGCGGGGAACCGGACCCGCAGCATCTCCACCGGGCCGGTCCCCGACTCGGGGAACTCGTAGGCGAGAACGATCCAACCCCCGTCCGTGCCGAGCGCGCCCGCGCGGAGTCCCAGCTCGACGAAGTAGTGCGGCATGCGGTTCGGCAGGAGCTCGGGCGGTGTCCGGAACCGGGCGCGGCTAGTCTTGACCAAGAGCGGCTCGCCAAGGTAGCAACTCACCGCCTCCGCGGGCTCTCCCGAAGCCCCTCGGCGGTCCTCGAGGTCCGCGCCCAGGGCAGCCTCCATCGCATCGCGCACCCGCCGCCAGAGGTCGGTGCCCGGGAACCGAGCGGTCGGCTGTCTCGGCGCCTCGATCCGCTCGAAATAGGTCTGGCGGGGGTACAGAAGCTCCGAGAAGGTCCGCACCGGTTCCTCGGCGAGTACCGGCGACGGCGCCCGCAGGCGCGCCTCGACCTCCTCCGCGACCGCTGCGTTGGCCTCGAGTCGTAGGAGCCTCTCGCGGGCGGGGGCAGCCGGGAGAGGCTCGCTACCGTTGCACGGGCAGATCCGTGCCTCCTCGAATTCGCAGCCGCGGTGGAACCAGGCGCAGCGCGGAAGGCCCGTCGGATCCCGACGGGCGAGCGCCGCTCTCAGCCGGTCCGCCGACTCGAGGAGGGAGGCACGCAATCCGGGGAGGTCCGTGAACTCGCAGTCGACGGCGCGTACGCTGGCGGGAGCTCCCTCTTGGGTCTGGACGAGCAGGAGCCGCCCACCCGGGCGGCCGAGGAGCGCGCAGTACGCCCCCAGTTGCTCGATGAAGCTTGGGCGGCTCTCGGCGAGCCGATCCACCTCCGGAAGCTTGGCGGTGGACTTGAGTTCGGTGGGCCGGTCGAACAGCAGGTCGATCCGCCCGATGATGCCGTCCTGGCCCACACGAAGCTCTCGGTGCTCGGGCCCCGCCAAGAGGCGTTCGACCCGGTCGTGCACGACGCGCCCGCTCTCCCGACGCGCGACGACGTCCGCCGTTGGCTCTACCGGGGCGATGCTCCGAAAGTAGGCGATCCGCGGGTCGACAAGGTCTGTGACCCACACCGATCGCTGCGCCGGGCCGGCCTCGAGCGCGGCCCGCAGCCGGGCGCTCAGCTCCGAAGAGGACTCCACGCGAGCTAGCGGGAGGGCGGATCTGATGGCCGACGGTTCGCTCGTCATTCTCCTCTATCGGCTAGCACGGTGGGGAAGCCGTTGCCAAGCGGGGGGAAACCCGTTTCCCCACCCCGGGTTCCTCGGTGCGTGGCTCGACGGGAAGGCCCGCTCATCATCGGCAGTGGGATTGCCGGCTTGTATGTCGCCGTCCGGGCCCGAGAGCAAGGCCTCCACCCGACCGTCGTCACCAAGGGCAGCCTCGACGAGTCCAACACGAAGTACGCCCAGGGCGGCATCGCCTGCGCGCTCGGTCCGGACGACTCCGCCGAGCTCCACCTCGCCGATACCGTCCGCGCGGGAGCGGGCCTCGTCGACGAAGAGGCGGCCCGCCACCTCGTAGAGGAGGCACCCGCACGGATCGCCGACCTCGTGCGCCTCGGAGTCCCGTTCGACGCCGTCGACGGCCAGGTGGCGCTCGGGAGGGAGGCGGCGCACTCGCGGGCACGGATCCTGCACGCCGGCGGGGACGCGACCGGGCTCCACATCGAAGAGGCGCTCAAGCGACGCGCGCTCGAGCTCGCGGTGGAGGTCCGTGAGCAGACGGTGCTACGCTCGCTCGCGAGGACGGGCCGGGGATTCCGTGTGGAGCTCTCCCGGCCCGACGGCCGGGAGGCGGAGACGCTTGAGCCCTCGACCGTAGTGCTCGCCACCGGGGGCGCGGGGAGTCTCTACCGCGAGAGCTCGAACCCGAGCGTCGCCACGGGGGAGGGACTCGTCCTCGCCGCGCTCGCGGGGGCGCTTCTCTCGGACATGGAGTTCGTCCAGTTCCACCCGACCGTATTCTTGCGCGACGGGGCGCCTCGCTACCTCCTCACCGAGGCACTCCGAGGGGAGGGAGCGCTCCTTCGCAACGCGCGGGGGGAGCGGTTCATGCCGAGATACCACCGGGACGGGGAGCTTGCCCCTCGCGATGTGGTGAGCCGGGCAATCCGCACCGAGCTCCTCCGGACGCGGAGCCGCTGCGTTTACCTTGATGCGACCGCGCTTCCGCGAGACCGCCTCTTCGCCAGGTTCCCCACGGTGTGTCGGTTCCTCGCTACGTACGCGCTCGACCCCTCCCGCGACCGCATCCCGGTGACCCCGGCCGCCCATTTTCTCATCGGGGGCGTCGCCACCGACCGCGAGGGACGCACCTCGCTTCCCGGCCTCCTCGCCTGCGGGGAGGCGGCCGCGACCGGGGTCCACGGAGCCAACCGTCTCGCCTCGAACTCCCTCCTGGAGGGGGTGGTGTTCGGTGAACATGTGCTCCGCCAGCTCCTCCATCCTGGGGGCGGCGGTCCTGCGCCCCCGGGACGACTGCTCGAGATCGGCCTCCCGGATGCGGCGACGACACGGGTCGAGCCTGTCGATCCGGAGAAGCTTCGGAGCCTCCTGTGGGAGGAGGTAGGGATCTTCCGAACCGGTGCTGGCCTCCAACGTGCGATCCGCCGGTTCACGCGGTGGCTGGCGGCGGAGCCCTCTCCACGGACCGGCGCGTCCCTTTCGCCCAACGCGACCCACGCCCTCACCGCGCTCGTACTCGCGAGCGCGGCTGCGGCTCGCACGGAGAGTCGCGGGGTCCACTACAGGTCCGACCATCCCAGGCCGGTCCCGGCGTGGCGAACGCATCTCGGCGTACGACTCGTCCCCGCAGACGGTTCCTGAACACCGTCTCCCGAACGCGTTAAGCCGCGCCCGAGCTCGCTCGACCGTGCAACCTCCGGGGAACGAAGGCCTCGAGGACCTGCGCGAAGCCGCGCGTCGGTTCGTCCAGCGCGAAGTCCGCCCCCTCGCCACCCGGATGGACCGCGAGGACTGGTTCCCGCGGGAGCTGTTCCGGAAGCTCGGGGAGCAGGGGTTCCTCGCCCCCACCCTCCCGGCGGAGCTCGGAGGCCTTGGGCTCGGCTACCTCGCCCAAGCGGTCATCCTCGAGGAGCTGGCCCGGTCGAGCCCGGCCCTCGCCCTTTCCGTCGGGGCTCATTCGAACCTCCTCATCGACAGCCTCTACCGCAACGGAACCGAGACGCAACGGGCCGAGTTCCTACCCGCGCTCGCGAGCGGGGAGGCGATCGGGGCACTCGCGCTCACGGAGCCCGGAGCCGGCTCGGATGCGGTCGGTCTCTCGACCCGCGCGGAAAGGGTCGGCGGGGGTTACCGCCTCAACGGCACGAAGCAGTTCATCACGAACGGGCCGGTCGCGGACACGCTGATCGTCTACGCCAAGACGGCCCCCGAGAAGGGCTCCCGCGGGATTTCCGCCTTCCTCCTGGGCTCGAAGACCGCCGGCTTCTCCGTCTCCCGCTCCCTCGACAAGATGGGGATGCGAGGCTCCCCCACGGGCGAGCTCCTCCTCCGGGACTGTACGCTCCCCGCCGAGGCGATCCTCGGTAGGGAGAACGAGGGTGTGACGGTGATGATGAGCGGTCTCAACGTCGAGCGGGCCGTGCTCTCGGCTATCCCCGTCGGCATCATGGCCGAGTGCCTCGAGCTCGCGAGCGCCTACGCGAGGGAGCGGGAGCAGTTCGGCCAGAAGATCGGCTCCTTCCAGCTCATCCAGGAAAAGCTCGCCAACATGTACATCGCCCTCGAGTCCGCGCGCGGGCTCCTCGACGCGGCGCTCCGCGCCGTGGAAAGGGACAAGAAGAGCGCCCGGGCAAGCTCCGCGGCGCTCACCTACGCCTCCGAGATGTCCACCCGCGTCGCGCTCGACGCCATCCAGGTGTTCGGCGGCAACGGATACATGCGGGAGTATCCCCTCGAACGGCTCGCCCGCGACGCCAAGCTCCTCGAGATCGGGGCCGGCACGAGCGAGATCCGGCGCCTCGTCATCGCACGGGAGCTGCTCGGGCCCGGCTTCGAGGGCTGAATCGACCCAATCCGCTCAGAGTTATCCGTCGCCTACCGAAGAGTAATTACGCCCTAACCCCGATTCCCCCGGGATGCCCGAACGCGCGGTCCCGAACTCGGGCACCTCCGCGGTCCGGCTCGAGGTGCTGAAAGAGCTCCAGCAGCTCGTGGAGAACCGCGAGGTCCGCGACCGGATCGACCGCGGGCCGCTCGCGGAGGCGAAGGGACGGGAGCATTGGGTGCTCCACCTCCTCTTGCGCGCCCACGAAGTGGAGACCGCCCACACGGACACGCTCATCGGCTCCGTCTACGCGAACCTCGTGAGCCGGCTCGAGGCGGTCGAGGACCGCCTCGGGCGGGTGGAGGAGCTCGAAGGGGCCCTCGACGAGACCGTCAAGACGCGCCTAGAAAGCGTCGACAAGGTCGTGGGGGACCGGATCGAGGCCGGGCTCAGCGACGGGGTCGAGCGGCTGCGGGGCGACCTGTCGAAATCGCTCGGGGAGAACCTCGACAAGAAGTGGGCGCCCGTCGGGGAATCGATCGAGACGTTCGCCCAGGGCTCGAAGCAGCTCGTGCGGGGCGTCGACGACACCTTCCGGCTCGCGGCGCAGACGCGGCTCTTGCTGAACGAGAACGTGCGGCGCCTCTCGGACCTCGGAAGGGACATCGTGGCCCTCGAAGAGAGCCTGAAGCTCGTGGTCGCGAAGACGATCGAGCAGACGCTCCTGCCGCTCGACCAGCGGCTCTCCGCGGTGGAGGCGCATCTCGATCTGCCCGGGGCCGCCGAGCGTAACGGGAAGGCCAAGCCCGTACCTTCCGAGCCCGAGCGCGTGTAGGGTCTGCCCGCCGTGACCCGCCTTTCGCCCCGCCACCCGAGGTACCATAGCCTGCGGATGCGCGCACGCCTCGCGCGGGGGTTTGAGCAAGGACTCGTCGTACCGGAGGGGCTCATCGCCCAGGGCCGGGCCGAAGCGTTCGATTACCTCCTCGGAGAACGGACGACCCCCTCCGCGCTCCGCGCGGAGCGACTCGCGGCGCGCTGGCTCCTCGCGGCCCGCCGGCCCGTCCTCTCGGTGAACGGCAACGTGGCCGCGCTCGCGTCCGAGCAGGTGGCGGAGCTCGCCCGTGTCGTGCCCCACCTACGCGTCGAGGTGAATCTGTTTCACCGTACCCCTTCGCGCGTGGCGCGGATCTCGCGTGAGCTCACGCGCGCGGGAGTTCGAGAAGTTCGCGGGCTCCGTCCGACGAAGAGGATCCCCGGGCTCCCCTCCGACCGGGGCCGGGTGGACGCGGACGGCATCTGGTCGGCGGACCTCTGCGTGATCCCGCTCGAGGACGGGGACCGGGCTCTCGCGCTCCGGCGCCTCGGCAAGCGGGTAGTGACCATCGACCTGAACCCGCTCTCGCGCAGCTCCCTCGCGGCCCATCTCGCGATCGTCGACGAGCTCACCCGCGCGCTCGCGGGTCTAGTACGGGAAGCCCGAGGGCTCCGCCGACCCTCGCGCCTCGGCCCCGTGCCGGTCTGGGCTAGCCGCCTGCCGGCCGCGGCGCTCCGGGAGATGCGCCGGTCGCTGCCGGAACCGCCCCGGCGACGAGGGTTGGCGCGATCCGCCGCGCGACCTCGCTGAGGAAGCGGTCGTCCGAGGCGTCGTAGGCGTTCGCAAGACGACCGTCGACGTCGATCTCGCCCACCACACGTCCCTCGGCATGCACGGGGACCACGATCTCCGAGCGGGTGTCGAGGAAGCAGGCGAGGTACTCGGGGTCGGATTGGACGTCGCCGACGATCACGGTCCGGTCCTCCCGGGCGGCGCGCCCACAGAGCCCCTGCCCCAGAGGGATCCGGACGTGCTCGGTGGCACGCTCGCCGTCCCAGCCGTCGAGGAGGAGCGTTTCCCCCTCGAGCCGGTAGACGCCCACCCAGGTGAAGTGGGGAAAGGAGTCGCGCAAGAAACGGCACACCTCCGTGAGGGCGGCTTGGCCCCTGAGACGCGAGAGGATCGCGTCGACCTGGAGGAGCGCCGGCGCGGCCTGGACTGGACGGATCGGCACGAGTGTTCAGCCCCGAAACGGGGAGGCGCCGAGGGGGAGAATCTCCGCCGGGCCGGTTCGGCCGGCTCCGGCGTTTGAACTCCCGAGGCGATTTCCGCCACGAGCTTTCCAGACTCGCGCCGTACCGGGCTGAGCCACCTCGGCACTTCCCGTCGATTCGACGGGCCGGGCGAGATAAGCTTTGCAGCGTTCGCGTCGGTCGACGTGACCGGTCAGTTCCGCAGCGGGGACCAGCCGCACTGCGTGCAGCCGGCCGCCCGCTGCGGGGGGGCGATCTCCGCCCCGCACTCGGGACACTCGATGGCCTCGGGCCCGAGCAGGGAGAGGCAGTCGAAGCAGGCGCTTCCTCGCCGGTCGTTCAGGAGGAGAACGAGCGATTTTCCGCAGACGACGCAGCGGGAAAGTCGTTCTTCCTCGGCGGCCGGACCCCGGCTGTCCGAGAGCGCAAGCATCGCAGGGCCGCCGAGGAGTGGGCTCCTACATAAGCGCTTGGACGTTTCAAGTTGCACCGGTGGTTTCCGGAGATTCCGGAGCGGCCGGAGCGTCGTCGTCCGTCGATTTTTCGTTCCACGCTAGGGCTCGCGCCAGCGCGCCTTCTTCGCCGCGAGGAGGAAGAGTGCCGCCGTCACCGCGATGAGCGCCAGCCAGTCGAGCGGTGCGGCGAGGAGCGGGGGTCCGAAGCGGGGGTCGACCGCTCCGAGCGAGAAGGCGCGGTGGAGGAGGTCCGCCGCGTACGTGGCGGGGGAGAGGAAGGCGAGCGGGCGGTACGCGGCGGGAATGAAGGTCGCGGGATAGTAGACGGGCGGCAGCACGGTGAGCCCGAGCGAGACGAGCGGGCCGAAGACGAACGTCTCGCGGATGTCCTCGAAATAGGTCGCGAGAGTGAAGCCGAGCGCCGAGGAGAACGCCCAGACGAGGAGGAGCGTGCCGACGACGGTCGCAGCGTCGAAGACGCCGGGGACCGGGCCGGTGGCCACCCACAGGGCGACGAACACCGAGAGACCCGGGATCGAGTAGAGGAACTCCGAGAGCGCGAGCCCCGCGACGTAGATCGGCGCCTCGACGGGAGAGGCGACGACGAGGTCCTGGAACTTCATGTCCTGCTTGTAGTGCGTGAGGTCCGCCTGGAGCGAGGTCCCGATCGAGATCATCGTGAGGACCATCCCACCGGCGATCGCCGGTCTTAGGAGGGTCCCTCGGGAAGCGAGGGCGATGAAGAACAGGAAGGAGAGCGGCGAGGCGATCGTGTTGAGGAGGTAGAGCGGCTGCCTCCGGACGGGAATGACCCCGTTCATGTAGGCGATCGTCCAGAGGGAGCGCAGGCGGTGTCGGACGCTCACGGCCCCTCCTCGGCGAGCGCGTCGCCCTCCGTCAACGGTCGGCCCACCAACTGGAGAAAGATGTCCTCGAGAGAGATCGGGGCCATCGCGACGGCGAGATTCTTGTCGAGCGCGAGCTTCGTGAGCTCCCGAGCCGAGTCCTCGCGCGCGAACACGAGCCAGCCGCCTTCGACGCCCGAGACCTCCCCGTACGGGGCGAGCTCAGCTTCGGAGAGGCTGCTCGGGAGGCTCACCCGGAACGGGTACTTCACCCGGCTCCGGATCTCCGCGGGCGTGCCCTCGACCACTACGTGCCCCCGCTCGATGAGCGCGAGCCGTGCGGAGAGCGCCTCCGCCTCATCGAGGTAATGGGTCGTGAGCAGGACCGTTCGGCCCTCGTGGCGCGCCTTCTGGATGGCCGCCCAGACCTCTCGACGGGCGAGCGGGTCGAGTCCGGTCGTCGGCTCGTCGAGGAAGAGAAGCTCCGCGTCGGAGGCGAAGATCATCGCCACCATCGCGCGCCGACGCAGGCCTCCAGAGAGCCGGCTCACGAGGGTGTTGGCCCGGTCGGCGAGACCCATCTGGCGGAGGACGGTGTCGGTCCGTTCCCGCGCGATGCGCCGGTCCATCCCTCGCATCCGCAAGTGGTAGAACACGAGCTCGTCGATGGTCAGAAAATAGAGCGGACGGGACTCTTGGGGGATGACCGCGATGCGCGCCCGCACCTCTCGAGGCGTGGCCACGGCGTCGAAGCCGAGGACCTCCACACGTCCGCGGGTGGGAAGCAGCTGGGTGGAGGCGATCCGGACGAAAGTGGTCTTTCCTGCGCCGTTTCGTCCGATCAATCCGTAGACCGTCCCGGCCGGGATTCGAAGCGAGACGCCGTCGAGTGCTGGCTCCTTCCCGTGCGGGTAGGTCTTCCCGAGTTCCTCGCTGCGGAGCGCTTCCGGCACGGCGGGGCGCACGCGCCCAGCCGAGCTTAACCCCGGCGGACTGGGAGGCGCCGAGGGAACAAGGTTGGGGCCGAGCTTTCCGCTCGAGCTCCCTCGCCTCCGGCCGTTGAGATGAATCTGACCGGGCCGCCACGAAGAGTATCCCCCGGTGGTGTACCCCTCTTGATGACGCCCGGCCCAGTGAGGAAGCGAGACCCTGATCCCCGGCCGAAATCGGGTCCTTCGGAAGTCTCTCCTGGCATCTTCGTGGGGGGATGGAAGGAGGCCGAGGGATTTGTTGGGACCCGCTTCTGCGTGCTCGACGATCGGCCCGATGAGCTCGACCAGTTTCCCGGAGCTACGCACGTCCCCGTCTACGACGGGAGAACCGATTCGCCCGTCCGGGAGAACCTCGAACGGCTCGCCTCGCTCGTGCGGGCCGCTCATGATCGAAAGGAGCCCGTGCTGCTGTTCTGCGGGCATGGCGTACGCCGGTCCCCACTCGCGATGGCCTGGTACCTCCACCGCAGCGAGTCGCTCTCCCTGGACGAGGCGTTCGCGCGCGTGGCCGCGGCGCGCCCTGGCATCGAACACGTGAAGGAATGGGCGAAGGGTTGGCGCACCCTCGACGAGCCCGACGCGCAGGCGCTTCGTCGGGACGCGTCGAAGAGATGAACCCGGAAGCGCAGCCGGACGCCGCCTGGGTGAGCGCGCTCACGGGGGCCTCTGCGAGCCTCGCCTCGCAGGCGCTCGAGGAGGCGGCGGACGAGAGGGCGCTGTTCCGACACCTCGCCAAGGAACACCGGCGGGAAGGTCGGAGCTTCTACGTGGAGATCGAAGCGCCGCTCGAGCTCTATGCGATGGCCCGGCTCCTTCGCCCGCGTCACATCGTGGAGGTCGGCGTCTCCTCGGGAGTCTCAAGCGCCTACTTCCTCCAAGCCCTCGAGCGGAACGGCCAGGGAACGCTCCACTCCGCCGACCTTCCGGAGAGGCAACGACCGGGCCGTCCACCGCGCCACGGCTCGTGGTCGCTCCCGCCGGGACGTTTCACGGGGTGGGCCGTCCCGGAGTCACTCAAGAAGCGCTGGGACCTTCGCATCGGCGACAAGGCCGAGGTGCTCCCGCTCCTGGGGGAGGAGCTCGCGAGGATCGACCTGTTCCTCTACGATGTTCCCCACTCGGATCCCCGCGCCTTCCGGGAGTTCGCTGCCGTTGACCGTCGATTCCATCGGGGGTCGATAGCGCTCGTGGACCACGGGGGGACGCGGGAACTCTGTCCGAGCCTGCGACGGTGGGCCACGCTCCGCAACGCGGTGGCTCGGGGGCGAACGGGTCTCGGGCTGTTCGGGTTTCGGTCCTCTTGAGACCGAACCTCTTCGCGCGGTCCCGTCGCGTGCGTCGGGCCGAGCCCCTCGAGCGGGTCGATCTCAGCTGAGCACTTCGCGCAGCCGGTCCTGCTCGCGGGCTCGGCTGATCTCGATGGCCATCCGTCGGCCCATGGAGAGGTTCGGCGCCACGAGGTCGGCGTAGCTCGACCCGCTGGGGAAGACGTTCGTGCCGGCGACGATGCGGGTGGAGATCTCGAAGACGTAGAACTTGAGCTCCTCCGTCACGATCCCCTCGACGCAGAACGGCCCGACCATCCCGCCGAACAGTTCGATCGAGCGCTCGACGATCCGGGCCCCGATGTCGAACACCTGGGGCAGGAGCGATTCGCGCAGCACGACGGGCACGTTGCCCGTCACCACGAACGTCGGACGGATGCCCGCGGCCAGGAGCTCCTCCTGGGCGCCGAGCTTGTAGAGCTCGTCGATGTTCGCCTCGTCGCGCCGGTCCATCCCGAGAAGCTCGAGCGAGCCCGGGCCGACGCGGTAGCCGTCGCGCGAGAGCGGCGAGTAGAAGAAATGGATGTAGTAGCGCGTCCCGAGGACGTACTGCTGGATGACGAACGGCCCCGTCGGCCGGAAGTCGCGAAGCGCCTCCTTGTTCTTGGCAAGGATGAACCCCTTGCCGCCCTTGGCCCCGTAGTACTTCACGATCGCAGGACCGTCGATGTCGTCGACGGTCTCGTACCGGCGGGGCATCTGCACGCCCGCGCCCTCGAGCCATTCCCGCTCCTTCTCCCGGTCCGACTCCCACGCGAGTACGGCCCGGTTCCCGAACACCGGTACCGGAAGCGCGGCGAACCGCTCGGGGCCCAGGTACTCTACGAAGGAGCCGTGGGGGACGAGGATGGCGTGCTCTCGGTTGAGCCGGGAGACGTACTTCGGGAGCTGGTCGAGCTTCGGGATGCTCAGGAACGCGTCGGGGCGCGCGAGCGGGAACGCCTCGTAGTACCGCGGCGGCTTGCCGGCGGCGATCCCGAGAGTGCGGTATCCCTCCTGTCGGGCGCCGTGGAAGATCTGGAGGGAGGAGTGCGAACAGTAGGTAGCGATGGTGGGCGGGTGGCGCTTGAGCGGGGCGACGAGTGCCGCCGAGGCGAGAGCCACCCCCATTAGTTGGGCGACCGTCGCCTCCAATTAGCCTTTGCGCGAACGGCGCGGCGGGTGAGCTACTCTCCTTGGTTCCAGGGGGGATCCGGGCGAGCCCGAGGTCCCTCCGGTCTACGAAGGGGGAGTTTCCTCCGCCGGCGTCTCACGGCCAGGAGCGGTCTCCTTTCGCCGGGCCGACGGCTCCGCGGGCGCGGACTCGACCTCCCAGTACCAACGTACCCGACGGGACGGCTCGGCAGGGGAGAGCGGGCTGCCCTTCGACGCCTGAGCTGCTTCCTCCTTCGTCTCACGTCGGCGAATCGCAACGCCTCGCGCACCCGGGATCCGGTGCACCCCGAGCCGCTCGGCCTCGGCGTGCAGCGTCCGAGCGGTGGCCGAGAGCTCCTGCCCGAGTCCCCGTTCGACCTCGCGGAGCTCGGCGAACCGGTCCACGAGCGTCGCAAGTGCGGCCCGCTCCTCGGCCGGGACCTGGCGAAACTCGGGGCATCGGTCCTGGAACTCGCACCTCGTGCACACCCGACCCGGCGTCGGCCCGTACTCCTCCTCGCGGATGCCGTCGGCTACCTCTCCCACCGACCTCCGGAGCGTGGCGAGCGCCTCGGGCGGCCGCGGGGGGGAAACGAGGTGGGAGCCTCCGCGCAGGTCGATGAGCGCGAGCCGCTCGACCGGGTACGGGTAGTTCCGTTCGACGAGCACTTGGTACAGCCCGAGCTGATCGGAGGTGAGCGCGTCGCGCGAGGTGAGGCCGCGGCCTGTCTTGTAGTCGAGCACCTCGAGGCCGCCCGAAGGGGTGAGGTCGATCCGGTCGACGTAGCCGTGGACGGCGACCCCATCCCAGGTGGTCTCGAGGTGCGCCTCGACCGCGACCGGTGTCGGGGGCTGGGTCGTTATCTCGCGGTGGTAGCGGAGCAGGAGGGACCGACCGAGCGTGCGGTAGCGCTCCTCCTCCTCGGGGGTTTCGTACCCCTCCGAAACCCAGAGACGGTCGTAGAGCGCGAGCATTCCCTCGGGGTCGAGGGGCTGGCCAGGGCCGCTGCGACCCGCGCCGAACTCCTCGAGGGTGAACTGGGTACTACCTCCGGCGCGCCGGGAGGTCGGTTGGACGAACGGTTGGAGGAGCTCCTCGAGCACGGAGTGGACGGTGCGGCCGAACGAGAAGTACCCGCGGGGCGCCTCGGAGAGCCGGTCGATGTAGAGGAACTTCCAGCGGAGCGGGCACTCGAGGTAGGTGCGGATCGACGAGTAGCTGAGCGTCGGGAGCGTGCCCACGGCCCCGGAGTTCGCGCCGGGAGTTAACCGCTCCCGATGGAGCGGGTGCGCGCTAGGCGTCGACCGGGATGCCGGGCTCCGCCGCCTTCACCACGGTCGGACGGGCGAGGGTGCCCGCCCCGGGGGGAAGGACCCCGCGCGCCTGGGGGTTCGCGAGGTTCTTCGGCAGGCCCAGCAGGTCGAGGAGCTCCTTGTAGTGGTTCCGGATGGTCACCGGGGTCACGTTCGCCACGGCGGCGATCCGGTCCTGGCTGCGCGGCTCGCCCATCAGGTTCGACGCGATGTAGATGATCGTGGCGAGGATCCCGTTGGGGAGCACCCCGCTCGTCGAGTACACCTGCTCCACCTGCTCGAGAAGGTCGAGCACCTTCGCCCGCACCTCCTTCGAGAGGTTCAGGTCCTGCGTGAACCGGACGAGGTAGTCGCGCGGCTCGACCGGCTTGAGACCGAGCTTGAGCTCGCGGGCGAGCAGCGTGTACGCCCGGCCGACTTCGATCTTGGTCGCCTTCGAGTGGGCGATGATCTCCTTCATCGTCCGCGGCACGTGGCACTGACGGCAGGCGGCGTAGACGCTCGCCGCGACGAGCGCGACGATCTTCTTGCCCCGCGTTGCCTTGTGCTCGAGCGCACGGCGGTAGATGTACGTCGCCGACTCCTTGACCTCCCGCGAGAGGCCGAGCACACCCGCGAGCCGGTTGAGCTCCCCCAGCGCGACCACGAGGTTGCGTTGATGGGTGCGCGCGGCGCGAAGGCGGTGGTTGAGCTTGCGCAGGTGGTAGAACTTGAGGGAGGTGTTGCGGGAGAGCGAGTTCCCCTGGAAGTCGCGGGTGGGGACTCCAATCTCGCTGAACAGGCCCTTGTCGGGCATCAGGGGGGAGATGACGGGTCCCCAGCCTCGAGCCTCGCGTCCCGTGTCCTCCTTGCTGCCGCGCTGTCCCCGATCGGAAACGAGCGCGCTAGCATCGACGACGAGCCCGCAGTCCGCGCAGACGATCTCTCCTCGAACGTCGTCGCGGGTGAGATGGGTGGATCCGCACTCCGGGCAGACTTCAGCGACGGGCGAGGCCATCGCGCTCACGTCGGCCTCCATGCGGCCGGAAGGTGCATTTTGCTTCATAGAAATCCTATAAGCGGCAAGGTCTACCCCCTTATATACCTTGGTCCGGCGAATGTACCCCGTGTCCATACACATGCTACACCCTGTCTCGGCTTAGCACGGGTTTGGGACGCTCTGCCTGACGCTCGACGCTGAGGCGCTATCGAAACGGTTGAAACATGTTGGGCCGAGCGCAGCCGGCCCCCTCGTTCCGGCTCCGAGTTCGGTCGGCGGAGCCCCTCGGGCTGATTTCCTACGCTGCTCGTCGGGGCGGGAGAGGTCGCCCTTGGTCTCGGCCCGGTCCTTCTCTACGGGAGGAAGCGCAAGGCTCCCTCCGGCGGGTAGCTCCACCTCGAGGAGCGCCGTCTCGGAGCTTCCACCGTCGCGGCGTTGCCGCCTTCGCCGCAGCAGTACGATGCCCACGACGGCCGCGCCCAGCACGGCCACAGCGGCAATGGTCGCCTCGAGAAGACCCGGCCCAGACGGTCCACCGCCGCCGTTCGAGTTTCCCCCGGGCTGGACCGACTCCACGATCACGCTCAGATTCGCCCTCCCGATCTCCCCCGCCCCGTCCGTCACGTTGAGCTGGACCGCGAATGTCCCGGTTCTCGTAAACTTCTCCGTCGGGGTCGGTAGCGTGCTCGAATTCCCGTCGCCAAACGACCACGCGTATTGGTACGGGGTCAATCCTCTGGAAGGGTGAGCGGTGAATTGAACGGAGAGCGGAGCCGACCCCCTCGCGGTAGAACTCCCGATGGCAACAACGAGAGGTTGGAACACCGCGACCGTCCGATTCGCTCGGGCCGAGTGGCCGGCGCCGTCTTTCACGAGGAGTTGGACATCGAACGTCCCCGGCGTGGAGAAGGTGTGCACCTTCGACGGTCCCGCGGCGGGAGCGGAGCCATCGCCGAAGTTCCAGCTGTAGCTGTACGGGGGGAAACCCCCGGCGGGAAGTGCCGAGCAATGGACGTCGAGCGGGGCCACCCCGTACAGGAGCGAGACGGTGAGCGTGGTGGAGAGTGGAAGGACCAGCGTGACGAGCACCGACGCGGAGGCCCGGCTACCCTGGCCGTCGGTCAGCGTGAGATTGACACTAAACTCGCCCGCCAACAGATAGGTGTGCGAAGGGGAGGAGGCGTTGGAGCTCGTCCCGTCGCCAAAGCTCCAGGCATAGTGGTACGGTGGGTCGCCCGAGCTCGCCCCTGCGAGGAAGGTGATCGACGCGGGGACCACCGCCGCGGAAGGGGTGGCGACGGGCGCGAGCATCGGAAGTCCGAACACCCGGAGCGAGAGGTTCGAGCGATTGGATACCCCGAGTGCATCGATTACTCCGAGACTCGCGTTGTAGTAGCCCGGGTTGGCATACCTGTGCGCGGGCTGGAGGGCGCTCGAATTGGACCCGTCTCCGAAACTCCACGTGAGCTTGTACGGCGGCAGGCCACCAGCTACCGTGGCGGAGAAATGCACCATCAGCGGCGCGACTCCGACGGCCGGGAGGGCCGAGGCGTTGATGCGGGGCAGCCCTGTGAACTCTAGCGCCCAAGCTGCGCCCTGGCCGAAACCGTTCAGACCGTCCCCGACCATCAACGAGTACGCGTCCCGGTCGTCGAAGGTCATGGCGACCCCGCTAGCTGCGATCGGCGATGCGGGGGGATACAGTTCGGTCCAGGCGCCCGAGTGGAACTCCCAAGTTTCGCCCGAGACTCCGGCGCTCTGGAGCACACCGCCCCACAGGAGGACCAGCTGCTGGCTCGCATCGTAGCTCATCGCGAAGCTGTACCGGGCCGAGGGGGCCACCACCGGCAGGGATTCGGTCCAGTTCCCGGCGGCGAAGCTCCACGTGTCGTTGAGGGCGATGTACGACGCGCCTGGGTGGCCGATCCCGCCGAAGAGGAGTACGCCCCGGTCGGCGCGGTCGTCCACCATCCCCGCCGATGCGCGCCCGAAGGGAGAGAGCGCGGGGGTGAGGTGCGACCAGTGGCCGGCAGCAAACTCCCAGGTGTCGGAGAGCAAGGTGCTCGCTGCGGCGAACCCACCGAACAGGAGCACGATGCTGTCCTCCGAATCGTACGTCATCGCCGGCTCGAGCCGCGGCGGAGGGGAAGGGCTCGTCGCGATTCGGTTCCAGTTCCCGCCGGAGAAGTTCCAGGTGTCGTTCAGCACCGCCCCCGTGGAGGTGTTTCCCCCTCCGAACAGGAGGACGTACCGATCCGCCGCGTCGAACGCGATCCCCGCCCCGTTCCGAAAGGACGGGGCTGTCGCTGGCCGAAGTTGGGTCCATGTTCCCCCGGAGTACTCCCACGTCTCGTTCCGGGTCCCGGAGGAACATACACCGACCCCAGGACAGCCGAGGCCGCCGAAGAGGACCACGGCGTTGTCTAGCGGGTCGAACACTAACGATGCTTCGGCCAGACGAGGCGGGGTGGGGTCGACCGGAGTCCAGTTTCCGGAACTGAACCCCCACGCGTCTCGTTTGAGGTAGTCCCCGGAAACGTTCTCGCCGGAGTACATGAACACGTAGCCATCCGCCCGATCGAAGGTGGCCGGCGCGAGCGCGCGCGGCTGGGGGGAACGGGGAGGGCTCACCTTGGTCCACCCGGTGGCGTTGAACGCCCATGTATCGTTGAGCTCGGGCGGATTGTTCGAACCTAGCCCTCCAAACAGGAGAACGCCGCCGATCGACGGGTCGTCGGTGAAGGTAGCGGCGTAGCGCGGGGGAGGCGCGTGGGAGGTCGTGAGGTTGACCCAAGCCCCACCGGAGTAGGACCACGTCGTACTCTGGCGGACTTGACCGATCACCGTGTCGCCTCCGAAGAGGAGGTCCGCGCCGGCCGTCGAGTCGTACGCAAAGCCGGCGTCGTTGACGTACGGCGGTGCGACCGAGGGAGTGAGCAGGTGCCAGGCTCCGGCGGAGTAGCTCCAGGTGTCCGATCGGTTGGTGAACGCAGAGGCGTTGGCCGGACCCCACATGAGCACGTACCGATCGCCAGGGTCGTCGGCAAGATACCCCCCCTGCGTGCTCGCCGGCCCGAACGCAGGGGTGAGCATGGACCAGCTGTTGGAGGTGAAGATCCAGGTCTCCGCCTCCGGCGCGTTGGTCTGGCTGTTGGAACTCACGAACATGAGCACGTACCCATCGGTGGAGTCGTAGGTCGCGTAGCCGATTCCGTCGGGAGACACCGCGGGGGCAAGATCCTGGAAAGAACCGTTGGAGTAACTCCAGGTTTCGACCGCCCCGCCCGGCGCGACAAAAAGGTAGAGCACCTCGGATGCGGCCCCGTCGTAGAGGAGGAGGCCCCCACCGGGGGGCGATGCGGATGGGACCTCGCGCCACGTCGCCGCTGTTCGGGGGCCAAGGGGTTGGGCGCCTGCGCCCCGGGTGCAGTCGCTCGTGGCTGCGCTGACCGCCGTACACGTCGTCGGCACTCCGCGTGCGGGGCCGGCTCCACGCTCCAGGTTGGACGCGGCGTCGGCCAAAGCGATGCTCGCGGAGCCCAGCACGGGCGCACGAGCCGGAGCCGATGGCCCGGTCGAACCGTTCATGGGCTGAGCGACCACGATTGGGTCGAGACCTAGCGAGAGAGCCAAGAGCCCGACCAGCGCCACCACCCACGTTCCTCGCCGCCTCTCGCTCCGGCGGGTGGAGTGGACCGAGCGCGCGCGCACAAGCTCGGCGTTGACGGCTAGCCGTGACCTAGGCCGCCCAGGCGCCATCGAGCCTGACCGATCGGAGTCCAGCGAGTCTACTGAGCTGACTGCCGAGTCGCTGAGATAGATCGGGCCCATGTCCACGGGGCCTGGAATCCACTCTCCCACGTTATCAGCCTCCGTAAAGGAGGCGGATTCTCAGTCGCTCAGCGGCGGCGTGCGAAAGCCGAGTCGCGTGAACGGCTGCTCGCCACGGTCGAAGGCGCGGCTGCCTGCCTCCGTGCTGGACCTTCGGCTCGGCGCTTCCCGCACGCAGGATGCGTTTTGCCTTCCTTCCTCTGCATGTAGCTCTACCCGGTGCGAGCAAGGCTCGGCGGTCGACGGGGAAGGCGTGTAGGACGGGCCGTCGCGTGCGTCGATGGCGGCGCAGATCGAACGGGGGAGGCGCGGGCACCCCGCACCGAGGACTCGGGCCCCCTGGGGGACCGTTATGCCGCCCCGCGATTGGTTCGCGCCCCAATGGCTGCCGTGACTTTCGACCTCTGGCACACGCTTGTCTACCTCTCCCCGGAGGAGGAGGAGCATTACATGGCGGACCAGGTCGAACTCGGGACGTCAGCCCTCGGGGAAGCGAAGCGCTTGGACAGCGCTGCGCCGAAGGAGGAGAACGCCTTGCGTGAGGCCTTCGAGCGTGCCTACGCTGGAGCCATCGAAGCTGCCAGCAACGGCCGATCCGTTTCGCCCGCGGCACAGTTCGCCGCGGCCGCGGTGGACTGCTCGAGAGACACCGACCCAACTCGATACCTTACCGAACTTCGAGCACTCGTCGAGTGGACGCCGTTTCGCGCAGCTCCCGGCGCCGTCGAGCTCCTCGAGGGCCTCCTCGCGAGCGGCTACCGGCTCGCGGTCATTTCGAACACCGTCGGCGAGCCCGGAGCTTTCCTGCTGCCGCTGCTCGAACGCATGGGAATTCGAAGGCTCGTGGAGAAGTTCGTGTTCAGCGACGAGCTCCCGTGGGCGAAGCCCGCTCCCGAGATCTTCCTGCACGCCCTGGCCCAGCTCGACTCGACACCCGAGGCAGCCGTGCATGTTGGGGACGGACAGGCCGACCTGGACGGCGCCCGCCGTGCCGGCTATCGGGGAGCCATTCTCTACACGGGTCTCGATGCGTACGGACCCAAGTACAGGAAGCTGTTCGCCTCGAGTCCACCGGAAGAGGCGGGCCCAACGCTAACTGTCGCTACCTTAGCCGAAGCAGGTACTCGGATCCGAGAACTTCTTCCGCCGGGCGGGGAACTCCAACGCACGTAGGCCAGGGAGCGGAGCGTCGACTGGGCTGGGCCGGGCATCCACCAGCGCTGCCTTTATCGCCCAGACCCGCGCGTACGTACTGCCTCGACGCCATGGTAGAGGTGGTGGAGGACCTGGCTCACCTCGGGCTCGGCTCACACTGCGTAAGCTTCCACGCTAGCCGCGACGAGGCGAAGGACCAGGCCGTGGATTTCCTGGCCGGGGCACCGGACGGTCAGGCCGCCTCGTACTGGGTCGGCGAGCCTACGCTCAAGGACTACTACTCCGAGGAGCTCGCCCGCCGATCCCCCGACCACGTGGGCTGCGTTTTCATCCTGCCCGGGCCGCAGGTCCGGTGGATCGAGGACCGACTCCGGCCCGCCGATGAGGTGCTCGAGTTCGTCGGGGCGCACCCGGAGGGAGTGAGCGGTGCCGCCGAGACGATCACCCAGTACTGGGCCCCCGAGAACGTCCCGGACCACCTCGAGTACGAGTCGTGGTTCCAGGACCAGCCCCGCGACCACTCCCGTTTCCTGTGCCCGTACGACCTTCGTCGCATCCCGCCGGAGATCGCCCCCGGGACGCTGAGGGAGCTCGGCCGACACCACACGCACGTTGCGCTCTCCGCGTCGCGTGAGCCGGCAGCTCGCCTCCTCCAGCTCTTCATCTTCGGGAGCACGGAAAAGATTCCCGTCGCGCTTCGCGAGAGCCTCGAGTGGGCGCTCAAGACGGGGCTCGTGGTCGACCGGGGCGGACCGGACGGCCTAACCATCACGCCCGAGGGCGAGACGATCGTCCGAGAGTGGAACCGACCGCTCGGCGGGGCCTAGTCCGCACCGCCACCGTCGAGCCGGGCGAGCCCGAGGGTCCCCGGGGGGATCTCTTGGTCCCCTCGCCGTAGCAGCGCTCGACGGAGGGAGAGCGTTTCCCCCTCCGTCCGGAGAGTCCCCGCGGGAGGCACCCTGGCGCTACTTCGAGGGTAGGCCCGCGTCGAGCTGGGAGATCGAATTCGTCCGGGGGCGAAACCTACGAAGGCCGGATCGCGAAGATACAGCCGCGCTCGGCGTGGCGGGTCGGGTCGGGCTTCGAAACATCGAACTGGTCGCCAATGCGGCGCTCGAGCAAGGAGCTGATGAGACTGGGGCAGAGCACGCGTCCGATCTCGGGGGAGTTCCGGCAGGCGAAGCAGTTCCGGACGCGGAGCGTGAGCGGGCGCTCCTTGACCACATCGACCCGGCCGAGGGAGCGTTCCGAATAGTACGCGGCGAGCTCCTTCACGACCTCCGAGGGCGTCGTGCCACCGATGCCGTCGGCGATCTGCCGTCCGAGCTGACGTGCGACCGCCTCGATGAGCTCCGGCAGGTCGAGACGGAGCTCCTCGACGCCCGTCGCGGTCATCCCGAGCTCGGTGATCTCCTGAAGCCGGGCAAACCCTTCGCCTCCCTCTCCGCGTCGGAGCGGGAGGACGGCGCGGGAGGGAGCCTCGAGCTCCACGAGCCGTTCGTCGACAGGGACGGAGAGCGCCCAGAGGCGTTGGTGGTAGGCGCGGGTGAGCGCGAGGAACCTCGGATCCGTCGTCCAGAGCATCAGCTGCGCTTCGTCGCTCGGACCGAGCCCCTCCGCTCCGGTGACGAACACGGCCGCCGCCTTCCGGTCGATGAGGACGGCGCGGTTCGTGACGGGTCGGCGCGCGTGGCGCAGCTCCGCCACTTGGGAGAAGAGCCGCACCTCGACCCGGTTCGACGCCTCCACCTCGGTCACGATGCGGACCCGGACATTT
The DNA here is from genome assembly GCA_022749845.1 of Thermoplasmata archaeon. GTDB lineage: Archaea > Thermoplasmatota > Thermoplasmata > Lutacidiplasmatales > UBA184 > JAKIVR01. The sequence goes on along the minus strand of JAKIWX010000001.1, from coordinate 40,831 downwards.
CGGGAGCGCGCCTCCGCCAGCGCCCGGTCGAGCCCCCCGTCGACAGCGCGGGGGAGCGAAAAGGCGGAGACGGTGATCAGGATCTCCTTCTGCGCCGCGCCGAACCGGCGCTTCAAGAGGTGCCAGATCGCGGACTGGCCCTCGACGATGGAGAACCGTCGCGCGTCTCCGGGCTCGGGATTCCCGGTGGTCGCCCTCCATTCCTCAAGCAGCCGGTCGCGGCCGCGCTTCAGGCTCTCGAGGCGGCCCGCCTCCTCGTGGATCCAGCGGTCGAGGAGCTCCTCCACAGGGAGCGGAGCAAACCGCTTGGGACGGCGGCCAACAGGTTGGAGGAGGCCCTTCTCGACGAGCTCGTCGATGCAGCGGTAGGCGTGGACCCGGTGGACGGCGGTTGCCCGCGCGAGCTCGGAGGCGGGCAGCGGACCCTCCCGCGTTGCGACGAGATAGATGCGCGCCGCGGGCTCGGATAGACCGTGGTCCGCGAGGAGTTCGACTAGCCCGTTCCCGTTTCGGGCCACCCTCGCGGGACGCCCCCAAGGGATAAAGGCGGGACGGCTGCCTACAGCGAGACCTGGAAATCCTCGATCGTCGAGGTAAAGGGGGCTTCGGCGGCCGCGCCCCCGCGTGCCTTCAGCGTCTCCCGGGCGAGCAGCCAGTAGACGGTCGCGAGCGCGACCCGGCCCTTGTTGTTCGCGGGGATGACGAAGTCGACGTTCCGGGTCTCGTTGTTCACGTCGCAGATGCCGACGACGGGGATGCCGATCGACACCGCCTCGCTGAGCGCCTGCGCGTCGGTCGCGGGGTCGGTGACGACGAGCACCTTCGGCTCGATGTACTCGCTGAGCGCCGGGTTCGTGAGGCAGCCCGGGACGAACCGCTCGGAGAAGGAGACGGCGCCGATCGCCTTCGCGAACATCCGCACGGGCTTCTGGCCGTACTGGCGCTGGGAGACGCACAGGATCTTATCGGCGGGGAACCGGGAGAGGAACTGGGAGGCGATACGGATCCGCCGGTCGGTCTCCTTGATGTCGAGGACGTAGAGGCCGTCGTACCGGATCTTGTAGACGAACCGCCGCATCGAGGCGGACTTCTGTTGCGTGCCGATGTGCACGCCCGAGGTGAGATACGTCTCCTCCGGGAGGAGCAGCTGGCCCGGTTCGATGTCCTGCCCGTCGTCCGCCCGGACGGGCGGCTCTACCTCGGCTTCGTCGGGCGCCATAGCGGAGTTCACGCGGGGGCGGCGACGCGCAGGAGTTCATTTAGCTTTGCCACCCGTTCACCGCCGAGAATCCCGCACTTCAAGCCCCGCGAGCCCGCCCCGACGGCGAAGTGGGCGAGCCACCCCTCGGGAAGGTCCCCGCTCCGGTGGGAGGCGACGGTCGACCAGCCGGCCGCCCGGGCGCGGTCGACGGTCGCGAAGGTGTCGGTGAGGGTGCCGACCTGGTTCACCTTGATGAGCACCGAGTTGGAGGCCCGCTCGGCGATCCCCCGCTCGAGGCGCGCGACGCTCGTCGTGTAGATGTCGTCCCCCACCACGAGGGTGCGGTCGCCGACGGCGTGGGTGAACTGTGCGAAGGAGTCGAACGCCTCCTCGTCGAACGGGTCCTCCACGTAGCGGAGGCCGAACCGCTCCACCAGGCGGACGAGGAACGCGTGCTGCCCCTCGGCGTCGAGCGAGTGGTCCCGGTAGCGATAGCGCCCATCGTTGAAGAACTCGCTCGCCGCGAGGTCGAGGCCGGGGTGGACCGCGAGGTGGGTCGCGTCGCGGACCTCCTCGCACGCCCTCGCGAGGATCTCGAGCCCCTCGAGGCTACCGACAGGCGCCACCCAACCCCCTTCGTCGCCCCGACCGAGCGCGAGCTCCGGGAACTTCGCGTGCAGCGCCTCGCCGACCGCCCGGTGCACGGCGATCGCGCCTCGAACGGCGTCGGCGGTCTTCGGCGAGGAGGAGATGGCGTGGAACTCTTGGAACTCCGGACCGCCGATGGCGTGGCGACCTCCGTTCAAGCAGTTCCCCACGATCATCGGCCGGCCGCTCCCATCGAGGCCGGGTCGGAGCCAGCTCTTCCACAGAGGCACCCCGAGGGCCTCCGCTCGCGCGATCGCCGCCGCGAGGGAGAGCGCCGTGGCCACGCCGCCGCCGATCCGGGAGAACTCCTCCGTCCCGTCGACCGCGTGGAGCGCGGCGTCCCAGCCCCTCGCGTCCTCGAGCTCGCGTCCGAGGAGCACGGGCCGGAGCTCCTTCTGGAACTGCTCGAGAGCGACCGGGACCCCGCCCTTGGGCCAGGCGGGGACCTCGTGGGCACCGGTGCTCGCTCCCCCGGGCGCCCCCGCCCGTCCGCGGTGTCCCTCCCCGTCCGCGACCTCCGCCTCGACGGTGGGGGAGCCACGGCTGTCCACGATGGCGCGCAGCGAGAGCTCGACAACGCGACTCACGGTTCCCCCTCGACGAACTCGACGAGAACTCCGTCGAAGGCGGAGGGATGACAGAACGCGATGCGCCGCCCTCGGGCTCCGGTCCGGGCGACCCGGTCGATGAGCCGGTACCCCGCCGAGTCAAGCTCCGCAAGCTTTCGGTCGACGTTCGGCACGGCAAACGCCAGGTGGTGGAGCCCCTCCCCGCGGGTCTCGAGGAACTTGGCTACCGGAGAATCGGGGGCGGTGGGCTCGAGGAACTCGAGGTGCGTGCTCCCCGCATCGAGGAAGGCGATCCTGACCCGCTGAGAGTCCACCACCTCCGGCGGGCTCGCCGTCGCTCCGAGGGGTCCCTCCCAGCGGGGGAGTGCCTCCGCAAGGCTGCGGACGGCGATCCCGAGGTGGTCGACCGGCATCGCTCTCCCTAGAAGGCGCGGGAAGGAGTGTACTCCCCGAACTCCTCGCGCCAGAGGTCGGCGACCTCGCCGAGCGTCGCGTGGGCGCGGAGAGCCCCCAGGAGCGAGAGCATCACGTTCTCGCCCGCCCGCGTGGCTCGGCGGAGCTCCTCGAGGGTGGAGCGGACACGTGCCAGGTCCCGGCCGGCGCGCACCGACTTCACACGACGGACCTGCTCCGCCTCCTGCGCAGGCGTGATGCGCTCGGCCTTCACGCCGCGCCGGCCCTTCGAGGCGAAGAGGGAGAACTCGGGGTTCCCCTCGGGAAACGCGTTCACCCCCACCACGAGCTCCTGCTTCGCTTCCCGCGCTCGTGCGGTCCGGTAGGCTTCGCGCGCGATCTCGCCCTGGAAAAAGCCACGTTCGACCGCGACCACCGAGCCGCCCATCGTCTCGATCCGGTCGAGATAGGCGCGCGCCTCCTGCTCGATCCGGTCGGTGATCGCCTCGATCTCGTACGCGCCCCCCACCGGGTCCACGGTCGAGGCGACCCCGCTCTCCTCGGCGAGGATCTGCTGGGTCCGCAGCGCGAGCCGCGCCGCGTCGGAGGTGGGTAGGCCGATCGCCTCATCGAGGGCGTTCGTATGGAGCGACTGCGTCCCGCCCAGCACCGCGGCGAGCGCTTCGAGGGTGGTCCGGACGACGTTGAGCTCGGGCTGCTGGGCCGTGAGCGAGGATCCCGCCGTCTGGGTGTGGAACCGGAGCTGGAGGGAGCGGGGGTTCTTCGCGCCCAGGCTTTCGCGGGCGACCGAGGCCCACAACCGCCGCGCGGCGCGGAACTTGCCGATCTCCTCGAGGAAGTTCGAGTCAGAGCTGAAGAAGAAGGAGAGCCGGGGCAGGAACTCGTCGACGGCGAGTCCCCGCGCGCGGACCGCCCGCACGTAGGCGATGGCGTTCGCGAGGGTGAAGGCGACCTCCTGCACGGCTGTCGCGCCCGCCTCCCGCATGTGGTAGCCCGAGACGGAGATGTAGTTCCACTGGGGCATCTCGCGGGTCGCGAACTCGATGAGGTCGACGGCGAGCCGGAGCGACGGCTCGGGCGGGAAGATGTAGGTCCCGCGGGCGATGTACTCCTTCAGGATATCGTTCTGCACCGTCCCTCCCAGCCGCGCGCGTGGGACACCGTGCGCTTCGCCGACGGCGACGAGGAGCGCGGTCAGGATCGGGGCGGTCGCGTTGATCGTCATCGAGACCGTCGCCAGGTCGAGCGGGATCTGCCGGAACAGCGTCTCCATGTCGGGGACGCCCGTGATCGCCACGCCGCACCGACCGACCTCTCCCCGGGCCTTCGGGTGGTCCGAATCGTAGCCGATCTGGGTCGGCAGGTCGAACGCGACGGAGAGCCCGGTCTGACCGCTCGCGAGCAGGTAGCGGAACCGTCGGTTCGTCTCCCGTGCCGTGCCGAATCCCGAGTACTGGCGGAAGGTCCAGAGCCGGCCGCGGTACATCGTGGGCTGGATTCCGCGCGTGTACGGAGGGGTGCCGGGAAACCCCTGCTTCTCGAGGCTCTCGGAGAACGGCTCCTCCGGAGCGGTCGCGAGGAGCGGGAGTCGACCGCCCTCCACCCGGTCCCCGATGGCGGCGCGCGCCTGCGCCTCCCAACGTGCCCGGGCCGATGTTCCGGTCGTGCGGCGCTGACCCATCGGCCGCCGACCGGGCGGCGCTATAAGTGGGCTACGGGGACGCGCGGCGCGGATCCGTCGGGCCGGCCGACGTGGGCTCGACCGCCGGGCCGAGGAGCGGGTACAGAACGTCGAGGTGGAGCTCGCCCCACACCGCCGGCACGAGGGCCCCCGTGGCCTCGAGGACCGACGGGTGGAGCTCCCCGAGCTCCGCGACGGTCTCTCCCGCGAGCATCACCCGCGCGGCACGACCTGGGATGGTTCCCGGCAGCTCGGCGGGTTCCCGTACCCCGGCGACGGAAAGCCGACGCAGGAGGTACTCGAGGATCGCTGCCGCCTCTGCGAAGCCGGCCCCCTCCCCCGCGACGAGGAAGGCGGCGTGCTCGCTCGTCCGCGCGCCGCTCTCGGACGCCGGATCTCGCACCAGGACCGGGCCGAGCTCCGAGAACCTCTGGGGGTAGCCGTGGCGCAGGTTGGCCCCCAGGGCGGCCACGAGCGAGAGGAGAAGGCAGTCGCGGGTCCGCGCCAGCTCGGCCGAGACGGGATTCGTGAGTTCGAGGGACTGCGTCCGGCCCACCCGAGCGACCAGCTCTTCGGAGGTAAGGACCGGGCTGTGGAGCGCGGTGAACCCGAGCCCGAGAAGGTGGGCGCCGATCCGGGCACGGAACCTCGCCTCGGGCCGCCGCCGCCCTTCGGTAGAGGAGGGGGGGAGACGTCCCTCGTCGGTGCGAACGCCGCGCAGCAGCAGAACGTCCTCGGCCACGTCGACCGCTCCGAGGAGGTCGGCGCGCCAGGCAGGGGCCGCGACAAGCCAGCCGTCGCTCGTGCGGCGGACCGCATACCTCGCTCGGGCGAGGAGCGGCTCCACCTCCTCCGGCGGAATGTCGAACCCCGAGAGCGCTCCGAGGGTTTCGTCGGAGAGGGAGAGCTGTCGTGGCGCGAGCACCGCCTCCCCGTGGTGGACCCCGTCCGAGGCCTTCACCCGGAGTGGGGCCGCGCTCCAACCCCGCAGCAGGAACGGCATGGCAAGGAGCGATAGCGCCTCTTCGACCCGAGCGCGACGCGTTCCAGTCGCCTCGAGGAGCAGCCTCCGGTCCCCGGCCCGCACTCGTCCGGCGACGCCGCTGTTGAGCACGGGGGGGAGGCTCAGCACGGTGCCGTTCGCGTCGCGCAGCGTGAGGCACTCCCCCGCTTCCATCCCGTAGGCGCCGTACCGGGCGGCGAGCGGATGCTCGGCGAAGAACTTCGGCGCGGGCACGGGGGTCTCCTCCTCGAGCGGAACGAAGTCGAGCCCCTCCATCGGCTCGCGGTCGTACCGGAGCGGGAACTTGATGGAGCTCGCGGGGTAGATCCCGAGGCTCGCCAGGCGCCGGTCGTAGCCGACCGTCGCGTGCAGGAGCTCCTGGAACCGGACCGCCTCCTCGAGGAGCCCCGCGTCGAGGGCGGAGCCGACCGGAGCGTGGACGACGAGGCCCGCGATCTCCGGACGCAGCGGCGCGACGCGCGCCGTCGCCTCGAGGAACTCTCCCGGCGCGAGGGTGTAGTCGTGCACCACGGGGAGCCCACCGGTCCGGCCGAGCGCCCCCTCGAGGTAGGAGCGGAGCCCGGTCTCGGAGAGCAGGTCGAGCCGGTCCGGCGTGACCGAGACGGTGAGGGCATCCCCCTCCCAGCTCTCGAGCTCCACCTTGGAGAGGAACAGCGTCTCCTCGAGCTCTGCCTTCGGGGGGACCGGGTCGAGGCCGTCGAGCAGGCGCGAGGCGGAGAGGAAGGCCCGAGGCATCCTAGTCGCCCCCTCGGAGCCGGTCGAGGTCCGCGTCGAACAGCTCGCGGATGTCGTTCACGCCGAGCGCGACCATCGCGAGCCGGGTCAGCCCGACCCCCCAGGCGGCGACGGGCACCTCCACCCCGAGGGGCCGGAGCACCTCGGGCCGGAAGAGCCCACCGGGGAGCACCTCCATCCAGCCGAGACTCGGATGGCGGACGTACCCCTCGACCGACGGCTCGGTGAACGGAAAGTAGCTCGGGCGGATCCGGAGCTCCCGGATCCCGATCCCTTCGGCGAGCGCCTGGAACATCCCCACGAGCTCGCGCATCGAGGTTCCCTCCTCGCCGAGGATCCCCTCGCACTGGTCGAACTCCACGTGGTGCCTCGCGTCCACCGCGTCCGGCCGAAAGCTCCGGCCGATGCAGTACCGGCGGAACGGGGGCCGGGGTCGCGAGGCGAGGAACCTCGCCGAGACGGAGGTCGTCTGGGACCGGAGCACCGGTCGGCGGGAGATCTCGGGGTTGAACGGCGACCTCCAGCCGACAGAGAGCGGCTCGCTCGTCCCGGAGAGAGGCCGCCCTTCGTGGGCGGCCGCGACGCCGAGCAGGAGGTGAGCGTCGGGAAGCCGTCCTTCGACGCCGCGCACCGAGAAGACATCGTGGACCGAGCGCGCCGGGTGCTCCTGGGGCATGAACAGGACGTCGTTGTTCCAGAACTCCGTCTCGAGGAGGGGGCCTTCCTCCTCGGCGAAGCCGAGTCCGACCAGCAGCTCCGCGAACTCCTCCAGAAACGCGAGGTACGGATGGGGCGCGGGGCCTTGGACGTACGGGACGGGCGCACGGACGTCGTACGGTCGGAACTCCACCTCCCGCCAGCTTCCGTCACGGAGCCGCTCGGGCCGTAGGGCGCCTTCCTCCGGCCGAGAGCCGTCGCCGAGAGGGAGGCGTCCGCCTTCCTCCGAAGGGGACCAGCGTCGCGTCGTCGACCGCTCGACGGCGAGCAGGCCACGGCGCTTGAGGGTGCTCGATTCTTCGGGGGCGACCGCCGCGCCGTCGCGGGCGGCGGCGAGCGCGCGCTCCTCGGGCAACTCCGCCGCGGCCGACTCGGACCCCGGCTGGAGCGCGAAGGGACTCCCCTCGGCGAGCAGGCGACGGCGGCGCAGGACGCCGATCGCGACCGGCAGCTCCTCGGCGTCGAGCTCCCCCCCGGCGAGCTCTCCGGCATCGGCCGGGCGGCCTAGCGCTTGCAGCCGTTGGAGGAGGCGTCGCTCGGGGAGTCCTCTCGCGAGCCCGTCCTCCCCTCGCTTCGTAAGCACGAGCCTCTCGGCGTGCTGCTCGTCCACCACCGTGAGGCGCTTCGAGCGAAGCCGTTGCAATCCGCCCCGGACCGCCTCGGCGGCGAGCCCGGTCGCGGCCGCCACCTCCTCCTCGGAATGGGGCGCCGTCGCGGACCTAAGGTGTACGAGGAGCTTCCGCTCCGCGGGGGAGAGGGAGAGCGCGGGGCCGTCCGCCGGCGGGCTCGACGGCTCCACGCCCAGCGGGACCGGAGCGCCCAATTAGGGGTTTGGGGGGACGCCCCGCTTTGGACGCTAGCCTGTCGCGACGCCGTTACCCGTGACCCAGAAGTAGGTCCCGACGCCGCCCAGCATCACGTTCAGGTTCACCGAGCTCAGGTTCACCCAGCTCGAGGCGGTGACGAGCGAGTTCCCCTGGGAGGTGTAGACGTAGAGCGCGAGGCGGTTCGCGATCTTCTCCGAGAGGTCGTACAGGAGGACGCGCAGCGGGCCCGCCGGCGTCGCGCCCGCGGTCCCGAGCAGCTTGACCATCGCCTTGTAGGCGATCGCCTGGCAGCCCTCGGGGAAGCTGTTGTTCGCGTAGTAGTTGTAGTCGCTCGAGGGGTTCGCGCAGGAGCCCTGCGAGAAGGCGGCGGTAAGGAGCGACTCCTCCATGGAGTTCCCCAGCGTGTACGTCGCGTTCGGGAGGTAGAGCGGCGTCGTGTAGTCGGTCGGGTCCGGGTAGTCGGGGGCCCAGCCGAGACCGTAGATGGGCATCGGGTTCGTCCCGGCGGTCGAGGATTGCGAGAGGAGGAGGAGCGTGTTGAAGTTCACGTCCACCGGGTTCATCTTGATCGCGCCCCCGCTCTCCGTGGCCACCCAGTTCGTCCAGAGCGCGAGCACCTCGTCCCCCGTCGGGTCCCCCGTGGACCCGAACACAGGGAACTGGCACGGGGTGGAGGAGGAGCAGCCGGCGACCTCGGGGTCGAAGTAGGGGCCGCTCGCGTTGTGGAGCTGCGCCCACCAGTAGCCCGCGCACGAGGCGTTGGCCGCGGTGTTGCACGGGTCCCCCGAGGGCCAGGCGATGTCCTTCGGGTAGTAGTTCGCCATGAACTGGGGGATCGCACCGCCGTAAAGGAAGCCGAGCGTGATCCCGTCCCGGGTGTTGATCGTCGTCTGGACGGTCTGGTACGGGTAGGTGTGCACCAAGAACTGGCGCATCCCGAGGTGGGCGAAGAAGTCGTTCGGGATGGTGATCGGCTGCGTCGTGTACTGTGTCGCCACGCCGACGTTGAAGTTCAGGTTGAACGGCTCGAACCCGATGTTGAGCGTCGGGGTCGACTCGGCGTTCACCTGCCCCTTGTTGATGAGCTGGATGAGGAAGGAGAGGTCGGTCGAGGGGACCGCCGCGAAGTCCGCGACGCCGGTGGCGAGCGCCTGCTCCCCCTCGGTGATGTCGCTCTCCCAGGTCACCTGCACCGTGTTCGCGTACTTTCCGGGCTGCGGGTAGCAGCCGAGCCACGTGCAGTACGGGTTGGGGGCGTAGGCGGGGCTCGCCTTGAGCTCGTAGGCGATCCCGACCTCGTAGTTCGCGCTGTAGTACGGGCCCGAGCCCACCATGTTGTACTGCACGCTGCCGACGAACTTTCCGGTGGCGCCCGAGCCGATCGTCTCCCACTGGTCCCAGCCCTGGTACGGGATGGAGGCTGCCGGCAGACCGTAGCCGCCCGTGCCGGGCATCTGGCAGGGATGGTCGCCGTTCCCCGAGGAGTTGCCCGCGGTCCAGTACGGTATGCCCGCGCCCTGGCCCACCGCGGAGAACCAGCCGCAGGGGACGATCGAGCCGCCCAGCTGGTCCGCGACCAGCTCGAGGAAGTAGGGCCACGGCTGCCCGTGGCCGTTGGCGTGGAAGGTGACGCAGCCGTGGTCGGTCGTCATCGCCCCCGTGAGGGAGGCGCAGAGGCTGTCGTTCACGCTCATCGAGTTCAGGATGTCGAGCGGCGTGTTGTTGTAGGGGCCGTGGAGCGAGTCCCACAGGAAGTTGCCGGGCCCGAGGAGCGCTTGGGAGAGGATCCAGCCGTTATTGCAGCCGACGCACGGCTGGACCCCGAAGCCGAGCGTTCGGGCGACGGAGAAGACGACGTCCGAAGGGTAGACGCCCCAGCTGCCGCCGGAGCGCGGGTCGTAGAAGTGGGGGGCGCTCGAGATGACGAAGGTGTAGCTCTGCGTGGTCGCGTCGAAGAGCGTCGCCCCGCCGTAGAGCTTCGCGCAGCTCGCGCTGTTCGGGCCGGGAACGCAGGTGGCGATCACGGGAACGAAGACGTCCGGCGTGGGGCCGCTCTGGGTGCCGTTGTAGGTGATGAGCGGCTGGTAGACGTTCGCGATCGCCTCGTAGGAACCTGTGTCGTAGGCGATCGCCGGGTCCGCCGTGCGGGCGCCGCCCGGAAGGTCCTCGTAGACGATGATCGTGCCGGGGTGGGGGCTCACGGGGGGCGCCGCGCCCTGCACGCCCGCGTGAAGGGGAGGCGCGAAGACGAAGACGGTCCAGCTGAAGTTCTGATAGACGAGGGGCGGGGTCGAACTGTTCACGGTGACCAGGTCGGTGGATCCGCCCTGGACCGCGAGCGTGAAGGTACCGGCCTGGGTGAACTGGAAGGTCCCTCCCGCGCTGGTGGCGGTGAGGTTCCCACCCTTCGACAGGGTCACGCCCGTGGGGTAGACGAGCTTCGGAGGTACCTCCTGCCAGAGCGGGTTCGTGGGCGCGCTCGTGTAGGTCGCGGAGAGGGTGACGGTGCCCCCGAGGGAGATGACGGCGGTCGCCGGGAGCCCGGCGCCCGAGGGGGTGCTGTTCGTGACGACCTTCCCCGAGATGCCGGGGAGCGTCAGGTTCGTGTCGGCCGCGAAGGAAGGGGTCACCGCCACCTGGACAAGCGACTGGTAGTTGTCGTGGGGCTTCCCTGCGATGAGCGCCGTCACGCCAACGAGGTACATCCCCGGCGTCTGGAACACGTGAGCAACGGAGGCCGTGGTGCCCGTAGCGATCTTGCTTCCGTCGCCGAAGTTGAAGGAGTACGAGGTCGCCGTCTCACCGGAAGGGAGGGTGGCGGTGAAGGTCGCGAGACCGCCCTGTTGGATCGATTTGAGGGGGAGGTGGAGGGCGACGTCGTGGAAGTTGGTGAAGACGTCGCAGGCGGGAGTTCCTGCCGGCTGGCAGCTCGGCTTCGCGCCCGGCGAGAACCCCCCCAGGACGGCGAACGCCGTGACGCCCACGAGCACCAGGGCAAGGGCGACGATGATCACCGAGACGGTGGTGCTGAACGCCCGGGCGCTTTGGCCTAGTCGAGCTCTGCGTGCGGTTGGAGGAGTTTCGTGCATGACGGCCCCGGTCCCCGGGCCGGCGGCCACGAGGTGGATGCGCGAGCAAGCGGAGCGGTTTATTTATACCTCTTGGGGTCGCCGGGCGCGACCCGGCGCTCGCTGACCCTCTCGGGGTTGTTCACGGGCTAGGCGCGGGGAGGCTCGCCGGCCTCGGTCACCGGCGGATGCACCAGCTCGGAGAGCACACGGAAGGCGTGCAGCACATCCTTCTCCCGGACCACGAACGTAGAGTCGGTGTAGACGCTCATCAGTTCGAGGGAGTTGATCCCGGCCCGGTAGAGCGCCCCCGCGAGGAAGGCGAGCACGCCGGGCGTCTCCACGATCGCCTCGGGGCTGCGCACGGTGAGGGCAGAGAGCTGCCGGTGCACGGCGATGGCGGCGGAGCGGCCGAGGGAGGTGAGGATCGAGTCGGCGAGGTCCTCCTCGCAGAGGATGGTGAGCGCACCGGGCCCCTGCAGGAGCTGGAGGAGATTCCGGCGGTCGGAGATCAGGCTACGCCCGAACTCGAGCACCTGGCCGAGCAGGTCCCAGTCGTTCGGGACGGTGATGATCACGACTCGGGTCCGTACTTCGATGCGGCTCGCCTTCACCACTTCGATCACCCGCTGCTCGAGCGGTCGGTCGACCCGCATCTGGCGGCGGTAGCGGCGGCAGGCGACCTCCACCGCTTCCTGGTTGAGGAGCCCCGTCTCGGCCCGGATGCGCCGGGCGAGGGAGGTGAAGTTCAGGATGTCGTAGCCGAGACAGTCCCGGACCGAGGGGTGGTCGTCGATGTACCGTCGGGCGATTTCCGCCGCGGTGGGGCCGGCGGATTGCTTTCTACCTGTCATCCCCCGGCTCGACGGGCGGGGGCAGACGGGGACCTTCCCAATAGGTTTCCCACACCTTCGGGAGCGCCTGCCCGATACCCCCTCGGAGGTCGCCAGAGCGCTGTCGGAGGCGAGACAGAGGGGATATATCGGGGTCATCCGCTCGCACCTCCGCGTCGAGAGGACTGGGAACCGGGAGCCCGGGTCCGACTCCACGAGGAGCCGAGACCGAGGTCCCGCCTTCCCCAGCGCCTCGCGATGGCGGAACAAGCACGCATGGTCACCCAGAGGCGCCACCTGAGACTCCTGCCCTGCACCCAGTGTGATCACCTGCGTGCGAGCCACTACCTTCTCGCTCCCCCCGACGGCCGGAACCGCCGGCACTTCAGCCGACCGCGGGACCGGACCACCCCCATCCCGTGCCACGTGATGAGCTGCGAGTGCGCGCGGTTTGCCGGGGATCCTTCCATCTTCCTCTGCCCCGTCTGCTCCCGCGAGTACGCCACCCGGGCGAGCCTCGAGATCCACCTCTACGGCCGCCACCCGGGTCTCACCGCTCGGGAGCGCTCGGCGCTCCTCCAGGGAGCGTTGAACGGCAAGAGCGCCTGGGAAGAGAGCTCGCGGACCACCACCGAGCGCTCGGTCGAACAGCCCCCGGTCGCGGTCTAGCCGGACTTCGGCGTCCCCGGGCGGGACTTGGGTCGCCTTTTGGTCTTCGAGGCACTCGCCGGTGGTTCCTCCGTGCTCCCCAACAGGTGGGAGAGCGCGGCGTACCCGGGAATGACCGCCTCCTCGCGGAAGACGAAGATCGAGTCGGTGTAGACGCTCACCGTCTCCATGCAGTTGATCCCCTGGCTGTAGAGCGCCTCGGCGAACGTGGCGATCACTCCGGGCGTCTCCTCCACCTCGGAATCGCTCCGGAGGGCGACGCTCGCGAGGCCCCGCTCGACGCCGAGCACGGCCCGGGCCGGGATCGCTTCGAGGAGCGTCGCAAGGAGGTCGTCCTCGCACAGGATGGTGAGCGCGCGCGTACCCTGGTACATTTGGAACATGCCCCGGCGTCGGAGGCTCGGGAGGAGCCCGCGGCCGATCTGGTAAAGCCGGTCGAGGATGCCGGCGTCCTCGCGAATCCTGAGGAGCGCGACCCGGCTCCTCACCTCGAGTCGGCTGTGAGAGAGCACCCGCACGAGGCCTGGAGGGCGGCCGAGCTCGGTCCGCAGTTCCTGATGGTACCGACGGCAGGCCATTTCCACCGCCTCGCCGTTGCGGATCCCTCGTTCCGCCTGGATCTTGCGCGCGAGGAACGCGAAGTTGACGAGGTCGTCCCGCAGCGCGTCCCGGATCGACGGGTGCTCGTCGATGTAGGCGCGCGTCTCGTCCGCGGTCGACGGCAGCCGAGCGCGCGACGCACCCACGTCGCCCGGCTACGCGCGAACGGCCTTTATGCCTACGGAGCCGGCGGTGGACCCTTCGCCGTGCCCGTCGGCCGGTAGCTGCCGCACCGCGGGCAGAAGGTGAGCGCGGGGTCGAGCGCGAATCCGCAGACGGCGCAGCTCGGTGAAACGACAGGAGCCGGAGGCCGTGCGGGTGCAGCTCGTCGCGCCGAGGTCGTCGTCGCTCCGACGGCGGGGGCGACGGGAGCGACAGCCGTCGGCGGGGAAGCGGCGCGGGCTCCGACGATGGGCGGCGCCGCGGGTCGGGGCGGGCCTGGGTTCGCGATCCTCCGCGCGGCGGTCTTCCGGCGGGAGCGGTTGCTGAAGGACCGGCCGATGAGGACTGCGGCGAGAATGAGCAGCGCGAAGGTGAGCAGGTTGTACGGGAACTGCTCGATGAAGGTGAGAAACGCCGCGAGCCCGATGAGGTTCACCGTCACCGCGGTCGAATTGCTCCCGAAGTACCCTCCCTGAAGCAGCGAAGCGGTGATCGCGGCGTGGCTCCCAAGGTAGCAGTTGGACACGACGAGGCTCACGCTCACCCAGCCCGTGGTGTTCGTGGTCCCGTTCGCACTGGAAAAGGTACCCCCGCACGGTCCTGCGTAGCCAGCTGTGGAGGTGGACGAGAACTGGACCAGCAGGTTCGGGAGCGAGGCGTTGCTCGAGGCGTTCGTCACCCGTACCGAGGCGGTGAGCGACTGCCCGGGCGAGACCGTCCCCGGGCTCACGCTCAGGTTCATGTGCACGTAGGAGCCGACGAGGTTCTCGTAAAGCAGGACCGCTCGTGGCGTACCCCAGCCCGTCACCGTGTCCCAACCTGGGACGGCGGAGTTGAGACAGTTGGCACCCGCGGTAATGTCGACCAAGCTGTCGGCGACGGTCCCGTTCGGTTCGGCCGCAGCGATCGAGTAGATCCTCGGGTCGAGGAAACCGAACGGCGTACCTCGTATGGCGTCCATCTCGCCAATGATCCCGGCCCAGAAGGGGGCGGCGAAGCTCGTTCCATCCCCTTGGCGCGTGGTCCCGCCAAAGTAGAGGAAGTTGAGCGCGGCCGGACCCGCGACATCGGGGATGCCGCGGTGGCCGCTCGCCGCCGACGACACTCCGTGCTGCCACGACGGGGCAGCGTACACGAGGGAGGTCCCTCCCCCGGAGCCGTTCCAAGCGGGCTCGTTGTTGATCCCCGTGACGGTCCCGCCCAGCGACACGTCGAGGACGGGCGCGGTCCCCCCCACCGACAGCACCAGGGGCGAGGCCGCCGGATATTCGGGCTGGGCGGTCGTCGTGCACGCCCCGTTCGCCTTGGCGGCGCCGCCGTTGTCGCCGCTCGCGGCGACGAAGGTAATCCCTTGCGAAGTCGCAGAGGCGAACGTCGACTCGAAGGCGGCCTGGAGCGAGGGGTCCGCTTGGTCGGAGGTCGCGAAGGACATCGAGACCACCTCGACACCGGAGATGCCCACCGCCTGGGTGAGGGCGTGGTCGAGCGCGACGTCCGTCGGGGAGTAGTTGTTCGCCGACGGGCCGTCGGGGGCGTAGACCGCGTCGATCGTGGCACCCGGAGCCGTGGCTCCCGCCCACTCGATGTCGAGGGTCAGTTCGACCGGGGCCTGGCTCGGATCGTTCACCGCGCCCGGGCTGGGGGAGGGTGCCCCATCGACCGGATACGGCTGCACCGACGGAAGCGGCCAGCCGCCGGGATAGTATTGGCTGAAGAACGTCGAGATGTCGCTCTCATCGTAGCCCTCCCCCCAGAGGACCACTGCGATCGAGACCGAGCTCGCCCAGTGCGAGGTTCCCGAGAAGTTGTAGAGGGCACTGAGCTGGTAGGCGTCGTGCGCTTCGTTCGGGGTGATGAGGTTGCGCGTGGCCTGCTGCGTCGCGAACGGCAAGGTGAACTCGGACCAACCGCTCGAGAGGCCGAGCACCGCCGCGACGCTCGAGGAGAGCCCCGGCGGGAGCGTCGGCGCCGGGCTCGGGAACTGGACTAGCCGGTTGCCGTACAGTCCCGTGTAGACGGTCGTTGCGAACGCGTGTCCCACTCCGCTCGCAGTGCCGTGAGCGGAGAACTGCATACCGTCGGAAGTGAGGGGACCAACGCTCAGCCCGAAGGTGTGCAGATAGCTCGTCCAGCCTTCGTAGACGCTAGGGGGCGGGGCGTACATCGCTCGGAGCTCCGCGAGGTCGAGGGGCGGCGCCGAGGAAGCCCGAGGGAGGAAGAGCGAGTTCGTGGCGGGAAGGAGCCGCACGGTGATCTCGAGCATCCCTCCCGTGACGTGCGGATCGAGTACCTCGGACAGCGCCGCAGGCGCGAAGCCCATTCGCTCCGCGAGAGGGACACGAAGCGCGGCGGGCAGTCCCGCGTCGGAGAAACCGACGAGAGGGGGGTTGGGCGTCGTGCTCCGGGAGGGCTGAGCGAAGCTCGAGCCGGGGAGAAGCAGGAGTGCGGCAAGGACACAGATGGGAACGCTCCACCCGAAGGGCCGGGAGCTGCGCTGCATTCGAGAGTTCGAGGGAGCGCGCCGTCCCATGAACCTTCCCTATCGGAAGCGGGTACGAACCTCGACCTACACGCGAATCGGCAGAGTGTAACCTGCCGGAAGGTGCCACGTGCTCTCCCCGCCCCAGGGATCGGGTCGCGCCGTCGAGGGAGGGGCACCGCGCTTCTCGGAGAGGTAGCGGTCGATGGCCTCGGCCGCCTTGGTGGCCGCGCCCATGGCGTAGACTACGCTCCGGCCCCCGGCGGCGTAGACACCGGGAACGGAGGAGGAGAACCCTGGACCCTTCCCTTCGGGCCAACCTTGCGTCGTAATCTTGAGGTCGAGCTCCGGAGAGAAGCCGCGTAGGTCCGCCTTCTGGCCGACCGCGACGATGACGGTGTCGCACGGAACGGTCGTCTCGGAGCCCGGGACCGGGACCGGGGAGCGTCGCCCGCTCGCGTCGGGGGGCCCAAGCTCGATCGATTGGACGACGATCCCATCGACGTGGCCGTTCCCGACGATGCGGACGGGGGCCCGCTGGTAAAGGAAGTGGATTCCCTCCTCCTCGGCGCCGAGCAGCTCCTCGTGGTCCGCCGGCATCTCCCCCCGGCTTCGGCGGTAGATGAGGGTGACATCCTTCCCCTCGGAGAGGCGGATCGCGCTGCGAATGGAATCCATGGCCACATCGCCTCCGCCGACAACGACCACCTTCTTCCCGAGTTTCACGTGCTCGCCCAGGTTGATCCGCTTCAGGAGCTGGAGGGCAGGGAAAACCCCCGGGAGCTCCTCCCCCGGAACGGAAAGGACGCGGTGGGCGGGCGTGCCGACCGTGACGAGAACGGCGGCGTACCCCTCCTCGAGGAGCTTCTCGGGCGAGAACTCGTCCCCAATCCGTCGGTCGGTGACCCACGTCACATCGAGGCCACGGAACCGTGCCCGGTCCTGCTGGACGTCGGCGTCCGTCATGCGGTAGGCCGGGATCGTCTGCATGAGCCCGCCGACCCGCTTCTCCTCCTCGAACACGGTGACGCCGTAGCCACGGACGCCGAGCTCCCAGGCCCCCATCATGCCGGCAGGCCCGCCGCCCACGACCGCGACGCGCTGGCCCCTTGGCTTCGAGGGGATGTACACGAGGTCGGAGCTCCCGAGCTCGAGCGAGGAACGCTTGAGCTCGCGGATCGCGATCGGAACCCCCTTCTTCTTCACGACACAGGCGTCCTCGCAGTACCTGTAGCAGACCTTGCACAGGGACGTGGCGAGCGGGTTCTCGCTCAACGTCACCTTGGCGGCCTGGTCGTACTCCTCCGTCGCGACGAGCTTGATGTATTCGCGGCAATCCTGGTTGATGGGACAAGCTTCCACACACCAAGGTCGCCGGCACTGGATGCACCGCTTCGCCTCGAGGACGGCGTCCTCCTTCGAGTAGGCGTGGATAATCTCCCGGAAGTCCTGGATCCGCTCCGACACCTGCTCTTCGGGGATAGGGACCCGTACCGGGTTCAGCTTGGGCGGGGGAGCCTTCGCGACCGGTGCGGGACCAGCGGGCGGAGCTTCGACCATAGACGTCACCGTTTCCATCTGTGGCACGGAATAAGAGCCTTGCCCCGCGCCGGTGGGGTCGTTCGGCGAGGGAATCCCCGGAAGCCGGCGCCAAGCCTTTTTCCGCTCTCCGGTGTCGGAAGTTCGGAGGTGCCTCGTGGTCCTCGATTCCCTCGGGAAATCGCTGCGCGGCGTGCTCCAGAAGATCGCCCGGAGCAGCACCGTCGACGAGGCGCTCCTCGGGGAGGTCGTCCGCGACATCCAGCGTGCGCTCCTCCAGGCCGACGTCAACGTTCAGCTCGCGCTCGACCTGACGAAGCGGGTACGGGCCCGCGCGACGCAGGAGAAGCCCCCGTCGGGGGCGAGCGTCCGCGACTTCCTCATTCGAATCATCTACGAGGAGATCCGGGGCATCCTCGGGAAGGAGCGCCCGCTCGACAACCGGCCCCGACGCATCCTCCTCGTGGGCCTCTTCGGCCAAGGGAAGACGACGACCGCCGGGAAGCTCGCCCGCTACTACCAGAAGAAGGGGGTACGGGCGGCCCTCGTGGCCGCGGATGTCCACCGGCCGGCCGCCGTCGACCAGCTCGAGCAGCTTTCGAAGAAGGTGGGCTGCGACTTCTACTCGAATCGGGCCGAGAAGCGGGCCGAGCAGATCGTCGCGGAGGCGCTGGAGAAGTTCCCGGGCCACGAGACGATCATCGTCGACACCGCCGGGCGCTCCGGCGTGGACCCCGACCTCCTCGCCGAGCTTGGCCGGGTCCGGTCGGTGTTCAACCCAGAGGAGACGCTCCTGGTGCTCGACGCCGCGATGGGCCAGAGCGCCGGGCGAAGCGCGAAGGCGTTCCACGACACCGCGGGGCTCACGGGCGTCGTGCTGACGAAGCTCGACGGCTCGGCGAAGGGGGGCGGTGCCCTCTCCGCGGTGGCGACGAGCGGCGCCCCGATCCTGTTCCTCGGCACGGGGGAGCACCTCGACGAGCTCGAGCACTTCGACCCCACGCGGTTCGTCTCGCGTCTCCTCGGCATGGGGGACATCCGGACGCTCCTCGAGCGGTTCGAGGAGCTCACGAACCAGGAGGAGGCGAAGAAGGCGGCGGAGCACCTGATGAGCGGCCGGTTCTCCCTCCGGGACATGCGGAGCCAGCTCGACTCGCTGGGCGAAATGGGTCCGGTCTCGAAGCTGTTCTCCTTCCTCCCAGGGATCGGGGGCGCCAAGCTCGACGAGTCGCAGCTGGCCGACACCCAGGTCCGACTTCGTCGCTACCGGTCGATCCTCGACTCCATGACCCCGGCGGAGCTCGACGACGGCCACCTCGTCAAGGGAGACCGCATCCAGCGGATCGCGCGCGGAAGCGGCCAGCGCCCGCAAGAGGTGCGCGCCCTCCTCAAGCAGTGGGAAGCGACTCGGAAGGCGGCCCACGGCATCACCAGCAACCGGAAGTTGCGCCGGCAGCTCGAGCGACAGTTCGCGCAGCAGGGAACCCCCTAGGGAGTGACCCTTGGTCCTGGATACGGTCGAGTTTTGGACGGGCGGGCTCCTGCTGTTCGCGTTGCCAGGGTATGCCTGGACCCGGGCGCTGTTCCCCGAATGGAAGATCCGGGGGCCGCACGCCCTGGACCGGGCGGTCAGGACAGGGACCCTCGCGTTCGTCTGGAGCCTCTCGTTCGTCGTCGTCGTCGGATCGATCCTTTCCGAGATCCCTTCGCTAGGCTTCTCCGCGGCGTGGTCGAACCCTCGGCTGGAACTCATCCTCGCTGGGCTGAGCGCCATCGGATTCGTCGTCGCGTTCGTCCGTGGCGCGTTCCGGCGCGTCGGCGACGAAGCTCCCTTCGCCGCGCTCCCCGGTGAGGATAGTCCCCTTCCTTGGCTTCGCGAGTTCGACCGGCTCGAACGGGAGGAACGGCGTCTTCGCAGAGCGCTCGCCCGGAGCGCCCCCGATTCCGAGGGAGCGAGGCTCCTGACGACCGAGCTCGACCGGCTCAAGGCCGAAAGCCGCACCCTGCGCCGGCGTCGGGAGGACGAGTATGCGCGATAAGCGGCGTCCCGGCTCGGACGTGAAAATGGTGCTCGTTCTTCGTGGCGAACTCCGCTTGACACCTGGGAAGGCCGCGGTCCAGGCGGCGCACGCCGCGGTCCTGCTCGCCGAGGAGGCCGAGCGGCGGAAGCTCCCGTGGCTCGAGCCTTGGAGGGCAGGGGGCGCGAAAAAGATCGCGCTCGTCGTCCCGAGCCTCGAGGAGCTCGAGCAGCTCCGCAGGAAGGCTGTCGCCCGCGGGATCCCGTTCGTGATTGTCGAGGACGCGGGGCTCACCGAGGTCCCGGCGGGCACGAGAACCTGCCTCGGTCTGGGCCCGGCACCGGGCGCCGAGCTCGACGCCATCACCGGCGATCTGGACTTGCTGTAAGGTCCGTTTGCGTCGGTAGCGCGGTCGCGAATTCGTTAAATCGATATATACTGGGGTCCGACTCAGTCGACCGGCGCCGGGCGACCTGAGCAGAGGATACCTCCTATGCGGATGTGGGTCTACATCGTCCGCCGAGCTCTCCTGATGATTCCGGTGGTCGTCGGCGTGATGACCATCACGTTCGTGCTGACGAACGCCCTCGGGGAGACCCAACGGATCGAGACCTTCATCGGCCCTTCACGGCAGGGCTACGCCCCCACGATCAAGTGCGACCCGGCGGACAATTCCCCGCACCCTGCGCAATGCACCAACCCTGCCTACACCCGAGCGATCAAGGCGCTGGGGCTCGATAAACCGGCACCCTACCAGTGGGGTGTCTACATCTACAATTCTCTCACGTTGAACTGGGGCAATACCAGCAAATCGAGCGACGCTAGTCAGCTGTACGGAATCACGACGAGCACCTCGGTGATCACCGTCCTCAGCTGGTACCTTCCCTACACGCTCGAGCTTGCGGCCATCTCGCTGCTCATCATCCTCGCGCTAGCCATCCCGATCGGCAACTACTCGGCCGTCTACCGCAACCGCCCGTTCGACCAAGCGGCGCGCGTGATCTCCTTCAGCGGCTACGCGTTCCCGACGTTCCTCCTGGCTCTCCTCATCCTGCTCGCGGCAACGCAGGCCTCGGGCGGGTTCGTGGCGACCTGCAACGGCGGCTCGGACGCATTCAACAGTTGGTTCGGCTCCTGGCCGAGCTACAACTGCCTTCCGAGCGGGTCGTACCCGGGCTGGATGGGCTCGCAGAACCACTTCCATACGACCCCCACAGGGTTCCCTACCGTCGACGCCATGTTGAACGGCAACAGCTACCTCGCCTGGGAGTCGTTCAAGCGGATGATCCTCCCCGCGCTCGTGATCGCCTTCAGCGCGATCGCCGGGATCCTTCGGTTCGTCCGGAACAGCATGCTCGAGGTGATGAACCTCGACTTCATCCGAACGGCGCGGAGCAAGGGCGTACCGGAGAAGGTCGTCGTCCGGCGTCACGCGGGCCGCAATTCGCTCAACGTCACCGTGACGGTGCTCGGGCTCACTTTCGCGAGCTTCATTGGCGGCTTCCCGATCATCGAGGACGTCTTCGGGCTCACCGGAGTGGGCAACCTCCTCGTCCAGTCGGTGAAGCAGCCCCTCGACTATGGCCTCGTGTTCGGGACGACGCTGCTCTTCACCATCATCGTCGTGGTGGCGAACATCATCGTCGATGTGCTCTACGCGTACCTCGACCCCCGCGTTCGGCTGGGGTAGGGTGTGGCGACAGCTCCTCCACTGGCCACGGCTCCTCCCACGGCGAGCGCCCTGAGCTCGGGCCGTCGCCCGAGCCCCCGCATCGCCCAAATGAAACGGACGTTCTACTTCCTTCGCCGGAACACCCTCGCGATCGTCGGCCTTGCGATCCTCCTCTTCCTTGTCGGGATCGCGGTGGGTTCCTTCTTCTACAACGCCCCCTCCGACCAGCTCGCCACCTACTGTGGAACGGACACGGGCAACGGTGTCGGGCTCGTGAACGGCACCAATGCGGCGGGATGCAACGCCGTGGTCTGCACCTACCCGTACGACCAGCCGGCACCGCAGCCCAACTGCTTCCCCGTCGACCCGAACCAGGTGTCGGTCCTGCCGCCCACCGCCTCGCTCGCGCACGGGCTAGGGCCGTTCCCGTTCGGGTCGCTTACGACCACCGCGGACACGAACGAGTTCTTCAACCTGTTCGCGGCGATGGTGAAGGGCGCACCCTGGTCGCTCGGCATCTCCGCGATCGTCGTCCTTAGCGGGTCGATGATCGGACTGTTCCTTGGAGCGACCGCAGGCTACCTCGGCGGCTACGCCGACGAATCGATCATGCGTCTCACCGACGTCTTCCTCGCGATACCTGGGCTCCTGCTCCTCATCGTCATCTTATCCACAGCGGGATCGCTGTTCCCGGGCTTCTACGGCCATCTCGAGATCCTGCTCATCGCCTTCATCGTCACCGATTGGCCGATCTACACCCGTATCGTGCGCTCCCAGGTGCTCGTGACCCGGGAACAGAAGTTCGTGGAGGCCTCCCGCGCGAGCGGGGCCGGCACCTTCCGCATCTTGCGGCGGCACATCATCCCGAACAGCCTCTACCCGATGTTCGTGCAGATGTCCCTCGACATCGGGACGATCCCGCTCGGGCTTGCGACCCTCGTCTTCCTCGGGTTCAGCATCTTCCCCCACGTGAACTTCCCCGAGTGGGGGTCGATCACGGCGCAGAGCGTCACGATCCTTTCCTCGACCCTCCAGTACTGCCAGGAGAACTCCGCCTGCCTCTTCCCCTGGTGGCAGTTCTTCATCCCCGGCACGGCGCTCTTCCTGTTCGCCATTTCCGTGAGCTTCTTCTCCGACGGACTGCGGGATGCGCTCGACCCGAGGCTCCGGAGGTAGGACCCAGTGGCGGTCGACTCCCTCCCCCTGCCCACGGAGCTTCCTTCGCCGCTCCCGGGCGCCGTCCCCCCGACTCCGTTGGCCAAGCCGAAGCTAGCGACCACCACCGCCGCGGGGGCGGTGGGCAACGTCGTCCTCGACGTGAGGAATCTGCGCACCTACTTCTTCACCTACGACGGGGTGGTGAAGGCGCTCGACGGGGTCACCTTCAACGTCCGCCGGGGTGAGACGGTCGGGCTCGTCGGCGAGACCGGCTGCGGCAAGAGCGTCACGGCGTTCTCGGTGACCCGGCTCATCCCGGACCCTCCCGGCCGGATCATGGACGGCACGATCCTGTTCAAGGGGGCGAACCTCCTCTGGGGGGTCGACCGCGAGGCCTCCTACAAGCCGGTCAAAGGCTCGAACCGGGTGAAGGTCAAGCGGCGCTTCCGGCGCATCAAGACGGACCTCGACCGGATGATGGCGGTCCGCGGCGGGGGGATCTCGATGATCTTCCAAGAGCCGATGTCCGCCATGAACCCCATCTTCTCGGTGTCGAACCAGATCTCCGAGGCGCTCCTCCTCCACCGCGGCGTCCCCACGATCGACGGGCTCCTGCACGCGACGCCCAAAGGACCCGACGTCGAGGACGCCCTCGAAGCGGTCATCCACGCCGCCCGGGAGAACCGGCCCGGACAGCTCAGGGAGGCGTGCGTGAAGCTCAGCACGGCCGTAGGCCTGCAGTCGATCGGCGTACAGGCTTACCACATCCTGCACAACGCCTACCCCGACGTCGACTCAAAGGTGCCCGAGCTCCGCAAGGCGATCGCCCGCCTCCGCCTGAGCTCCTTGCAGCGAAGGTACCTGGAGCGGGAGCGGAAGCTTCACCTCCTTCAGTCGGAGCTTCGCGCGACGTTCCTCTCCGAGATGAGGAACGCGAAGCTCGAGAAGGGCAAGCGGCGCGCGATCTCGGTGCGACGGCTCTCGACGCGGCTGCGCGGCTTCTACTTCGGCCTGTGGGGGCTACGCGCGAGGGTCCGGCGCCCGCTCAATACGGAGACGTTCTGGCAGAGCGTCCGGCTGCTGGAAGGGGTGACTATCGCGAATCCCGTACAGGTCGCGCGGGGCTACCCCCACGAGCTCTCGGGCGGGATGCTGCAGCGGGTGATGATCGCGATGGCGCTCTCCGCCGAGCCCGAGCTCCTTATCGCGGACGAACCGACGACCGCCCTCGATGTCACCATCCAGGCGCAGATCCTCGAGCTGATGCGCGAGCTGAAGACGCGGGTGGGCACGGCCATCATGCTCATCACGCACGACCTGGGGGTGATCGCCGAGGTCGCCGACCGCGTCTGCGTGATGTACGCCGGGAACATCGTGGAGATCGGGCCCGTCCGGGACATCTACCGTACGCCGCTCCACCCGTACACCCAGGGACTCCTCGCTTCCATCCCCCGGATGGACGACCCGAGCAAGAAGCTCGAGGCGATCCCGGGCTCGGTCCCGAACCTCATCTACCCCCCCTCCGGATGCCGTTTCCATCCCCGCTGCCCCCAGGCGATGCCCGTCTGCAAGGAGCAGCGCCCCCCGATGACCGTCGAAGCGACGGGGCACGTGGTCGCATGTCACTTATACCACGGACCGGTGGCCCAAGGGTAGGGTCGCCGCCCCGAGGTTTCGCGGAATGCAATCCGAACCCAACTCCGACATCCTGATTGCGGTCCGCAACCTCCGAAAGTACTTTCCGATCCGGGGCGGCATCTTCTCCTCCCACATCGGCGACGTCCGCGCCGTCGACGGGGTGAGCTTCGACGTCCACCGCGGCGAGACGGTCGGGCTCGTGGGCGAGAGCGGCTGCGGCAAGACGACCGTCGGCCGGCTCATCCTTCGGCTCATCGAGCCCACCTCGGGCCACACCTACTACCGCCCACCGGCCGCGAAGTACGACCGGATGAGCGAGATCTACGAGCGCCTGGGACAGGCCTACGGCGAGCCCGAAGGGGAGGAGAACAACGGGCACGCCGAGCTGCCGCCCGACTCCTCCTCGCTCCTGACCGAGCTCGACGAGATCGCCGCCCAGTACTCCATCTACCGGATGAGAGGCCGCAAGCTGCAGAGCTTGCGCGGCAAGCTCCAGATCGTCTTCCAGGACCCGTTCTCCTCCCTCTCGCCACGGATGTTGGTCAAGGACATCGTGGCCGAGCCGCTCGAGATCCACCGGCTCGGCACGCGGGGGGAGCGGCAGCAGCGGGTCGCCGAGCTCCTGCAGAGCGTCGGGTTGAACCCCGAGCATCTGTGGCGGTTCCCCCACGAGTTCTCGGGGGGTCAGCGCCAGCGGATCGGCATCGCCCGTGCGCTCGCGCTCCGCCCCGACTTCATCGTGCTCGACGAGCCGACGAGCGCGCTCGACGTCTCCGTCCAGGCCCAGATCCTGAACATCTTGAAACGGCTGCAGACCGAGCAGGAGCTCTCCTACCTGTTCATCTCCCACCACCTCTCGGTGATCCGCGCGGTCTCCCACCGCGTCGTGGTGATGTACCTCGGCAAGGTCGCCGAGCGCGCGCCCACGGAGGAGCTGTTCACGCGACCGCTCCATCCGTACACCCAGGCGCTGCTCGCCGCCATCCCGATCCCCGACCCGGACCAGCACCGCGAGCGGATCATCCTCTCCGGCGACGTGCCGAGCCCGGCGGCCCCACCGCCCGGCTGCCGGTTCCATACCCGTTGCCCGGCCGTCATGCCCGTCTGCTCCAAGGTGGAGCCGCCGCTCCTCCGGATCCGTGGCGACCACTGGGTCGCCTGCCATCTGTACCCCACAGCGGCGGAGGGCCCGGCTCCCGCTGCCGGCGTGGCGAGCCTGCCGAGCGCGAGCCCCGCGCTGGCCTCGGCTAGCGTCCCTTAGGTTGGAGGCGCCCGTGCAGCGTTCGCCGCTCTTCGGCATGCCGAGGCTGAGCGGCACGGAGCGGGAGGAGGCGCTCTCCGACCCGGGCCCCACCTGGAGGGAGTACTTCGAGCGGGAGTTCCTACGCTGGTGCTGGGCGCTCCTCATCATCATCGTGGACGTCTGGATCATCGCGACCTTCCTTGCGCCCCTCGACCTCCCGGCGATGATCGCCTCGCTCGTGGGCGCCACCTACCTCGAGTTCCTCGGCTACCGCTACCTGTGGTACCGCCCGGACCCCGACGCGGAGTCCGGGCACGCGGTGTTCGCACGCACCTGGACCCGACTCCGCCGCTTCGGCGTCTTCACCCCCGAAGCCGAGCGGGCGAAGGCGGGCCTCACCCCGTACCCCGAGGGCCAGAGGATCGGTCCCGACCCGAGCGAGTTCCTCTAGGTCGCATCTCTCGGATTCGGCCCGCTCCCCTCTCGACCACGCCGGTTCCTCAGGCACGTTTCCGGAGCCTGGGTGGACCTGACGGCCCTACTTCGCCAGCGCCCAAGCCCTCCGGCTCGGTTGGTCTCGTGGAAAAGAAAGGAGGGGAAGGGGTTCGGCGGGGAGCCCGTCCCTCCGCTTCGGCGGAAGGGGCGGGCCCGTGGAAAGGGTAGCTCCTACCAGACGCCGTTCCCGTTGAGCAGGAAGTAGCTCAGGTCGTTCCCGCCGCCCGTGGTGACGTTCGAGTCGATCGAGGCCACGTTCACCCACGAGGACATCCCGTACACCTGGTTCAGCTGGTACTGGTAGGTGTAGAGCGACAGCAGGTTCGCGATGTGCTCCGCCATGGTGTAGGTGAGCACACGCGCGGGGCCTACGGCCATCGTCGCCGCGGTGAACAAGAGCTTCGTCATCGCCGCGTACGCCGCTCCCTGGCAGGAGTTGTTCACCGTCGCAGCGCTTGCCCAGAAGCCCGCGCTGTGCGAGCAGGTGGGCGCGTTGAACGCCGTGAGAGCGAACTGCTCCGCCACCGTGTCGCTGAAGGTGTACGTGCTGTCGGGGTAGTACATCGGCGCCACGTAGTCGGTCGGGTCCGGGTAGTCGGGGGACCAGCCGAGCGTGTACACCGGCATCGTGCCTGTGTAGGGCGTCTGGAACAGCGAGTTCGCGACGAGGTTCGCGAAGTTGATGTCCGTCGCCGCCGCCTTCACGGCCCCGTTCGAGAACTGCGAGATCGAACTGACCCACAGGTTCTCCTGCTCGTCGAGGGTCGGGGCGCCCGTCTCACCGATGAGCGGCAGCTGGCAGGGGTTGCTGGGCGAGCACGCCGCCGCCTCGGGGTCGTAGTAGGGACTACTCACCGTCGTCATCTGGGTCCACCACCAGCTCGCGCAGGTAGGGGCGTTCGCCCCCGCGCCCGCGCAGGCGATCGCCGGGTCGACGTTGGGGAACGTCACGTTCGTCGGGTAGTAGTTGGCCATGAACTGCGGGATCGCGCCCCCGTAGTTGAACCCGCCCTGGATTCCGTCCTTCGTCAGGATAGTGTTCTCGATCGTCGTGTACGGGTAGGCGAGCGAGAAGAACTGGCGCATCCCCACGTAGGAGAACCAGTCGCTCGGGACGGTAATCGGGTTGGTCGTGTACTTCTGCGCGCCCGAGAGGCTGAAGGCGAGGTTGTAGGGGAAGAAGTAGATGCTGAGCGAGGGGAAGCTCAGCGCCTGGACCTGCCCCTTCTGGACGAGCTGCAGGAAGAGCGCGGTGTCGGTGCTGGGGATCGTCGCGGTGTCGGCGATGCCGGCGGCGATCGCCTGCTCACCCTCCGCGATGTTCGACTCCCAGGTGACCTCGATCTTCTGCGGCAGGTGCCCCACCGGGGGCATGCAGCCCGCGTAGTTGCAGAACTCGTTGGGCACGTAGGCGGGGCTCGCCGTCAAGGTGTACGACGCGCCGAACTGGTAGTTCGCGAGCTGGTACGGGCCCGTCGCCACGATCTTCGAGGCCACGTTGCCGCTCGGGCTCTGACTGGCTCCGTTCGTCTCCCACGCGTCGAATCCCTTCGCTGGGATGCCCGCGATCGCCGTCGTGAAGGACGGCTGGTCGGTGCTCGTCGCGCCGCCCGGCAGCAGGCAGGGGTGGTCGCCCGAGTCGGTGACGTTGTTGGCGGTCCAGTACGGGATGCCGTCCGCGCCGCCCGAGGCGGCGCTCGAGGAGGCCCAGCCGCACGACTGGATCGAGGCACCGAGCTGGTCGGCGATGAGCTCGAGGAAGTATGGCCACTTCAGGTCGTTCCCGTTCGCGAGGAAGGTCACGCACCCGTGGTCCTGCGTCATCGCCTTGCTCGGGCAGTACGCGCTCGAGTTGACGAGCATGGTCTTGAACATGGCCGCCGGCGAGTTGTTCAGGCTGCTGTGGATGCCGCCGTCCCATTGCGAGTTCGCGGCCATCGACGCCGCCGTCGTGCTGGGCAGGAGGGCCTGCGCGAGGATCCAGCCGTTGTGAGCGCCGACGCCCGGCTGGGTGGAGTACCCCTCGGTGCGGAGGACGCTGAACACTACGTCGGTCGGATAGACGCCCCAGTGGGCACCGGAGCTGCTGCTGTACGGGTCGAAGAACTGCGCCTTCGAGTCGATGACGAAGGTGTAGGCGCTGTTCGTCGAGTTGATCAGGGTGCTGCCGTACAACTGCTGGCAACTCGCGCTGCCCGGCACGCAGGTCGCCAAGACCGGCACGTACGAGGAGGCGTCGGGGCCCGTGGTCGAGCCGTTGTACATGATGAGCCCCTCGTAGGTGTTGAGGATGGGCTCGTACGAGACCGTGTCGTAAGCGATCGAGGGGTCGAGCGTCGAGGCACCGCCGGGGGCGCTGAAGTAGTTGATGAAGGTCCCCGGGTGCGGACTCGTGGCCGAGGCGGTCCCCGCGATCTTCGCGTTGAGACCGGACGGCGTCACGATGACCGACCAGCTGTAGTTCTGGTACGCGTTCTGGCCCGCGAAACTGCCAAGGCCGTTCGACACACCCACGAAGGTGACGACGAAGATCCCGGCGCTCGAGAACGCAAAGGTCGCGGTCGCGCCCTGGGCGTTGACGTTCAGGCCCGAGGTGGTCACGGCCGAGCTTGCCCCGGACGTAAGCCCGATGCTCGGGGTCCCCAAGGTGAAGAGCGGGTTGGTTGGGGCGCCGGTGTAAGCGCCCGAGAGGGTGACCTGCTGGCCTGAGACGAGGACGCTCGTGGGGGCCGAGGTCGAGGTGGAGTTGCTGATGATGCTGCCTGCGACGTTCGGGTTCGACCCGGCCGAGGAGGCGCTGTAGCCCGCGGTCACGCCGAGCGCGACCAGCGAGAGATAGTTGTCGTGCAGCGCGGACTGGCCCGTGATGGACGCCGTGAGGAGGATGAGATACGTACCCGCGGTGGAGTAGGTGTGGCTCACCGTGGGCTGGGAGCCCGTGACCGTACTGCCGTCTCCGAAGGAGAAGGTGTAGGAGGTAGCTACCTCACCGTTCGGGATTTGAGCTGTAAAAGGAACAGGGGTCTGGGTCTGGGCTGCCTTGAACGGGGCGAGGACGTTCAAGTCGTGCACTTGACGTTGGGCCACAGTTCCCAAGCAAATCGGAGAATTCGCGGGCTGACACTGGCTGGTCTTGCCCGTGGTGCTCGTGTTCTTGGCCCCGCCTCCGACCGCGTAGTACGCCGCTGCTCCGACGACAACAACCACGACGACCATCACGATCGCGGCTGTGGCTGTCGAGAGTGCTCGGCTGCGCCACCGGTGCGTGCGCGTCGCGTCCTCCTTCTGTACCGACATTCTGTTCCCTCGATCCGGGTTGCCCCGAACTTGCGCGCAAACTGGAAAGGTGATATATATACTCTTACCGGGTCGGGCCGCCGTGAATTCCTCTCGGCCGAAGCTGCGGCTCGCGCCGAGCCTTCTCAGCGCGGATTTTGCCGCACTCGGCGAATCGATCGCGGCCGCCGAGCGAGGTGGTGCGGATGCGTTCCACCTCGACGTGATGGACGGTCACTTCGTTCCCAACATCTCCTTCGGTCCCGCGCTCGTCAAGGCGGTGCGAAGACGGACCCGGCTTCCGCTCGACATCCATCTCATGGTCTCCGAGCCTCGGCGATATCTAGCCGCCTTCCGAGACGCGGGAGGGGATACGCTCGTGGTTCACCTCGAGGTGGAGGCGGAGGCGGCTCACCTCGTCCGCGCCATCCACGAGTTGGGGGCAGCGAGCGGCATCGCCGTGCGGCCCGACACGCCCGTCGAACGGACGCTGCCTCTGCTCGCCGAGGTTGACCAGGTAATGGTGATGGGCGTGATGCCGGGGTTCTCGGGACAGCGCTTCCGTCCGGACGCGCTTGCGAGGATCCGATGGGTCCGTGAGCAGCTCGACAAGGCGGGCTCCGCGGCGGACATCTCCGTCGACGGTGGAGTGACGCCCGAGACCGGCCGGGACTCGGCGGCGGCCGGCGCGACCTTCTTTGTATGCGGCAGCTCCGTATTCGACTCGGGCTCTGTCGAGGAGAACCTCGGTCAACTTCGCGCCTCGGTCGAGGAGGGGGCCGGTCGTGCAGTTCGCTGAGCTCGTCCAAACGTACGAGAAGCTCGCCGGCACCTCGAAGCGCCTCGAGATGCGCAAGACGCTCTCCGAGCTCATCCGCGCGCTCCGCGTCGAGGAACTCCCCGAGGTGCTGTACCTCTCCCAAGGTCTCCTGCGGCCCGAGTACGAAGGCGTCGAGCTCGGCGTCGCGGACTCGCTCGCTCGCCGTGCACTCGCGCAGGTGAGCGGCGTAGCCGAGGAGACGGTCCGGCGCCACGTCAAGGAGTCGGGGGACCTTGGGCTGACGGCGGAGGAGCTTCTCCGATCCCACCCGAGGTCTGGAGGCTCCACCGCCGGCTCGGTACCTGAGGTCTACCACGTGCTCCGCGAGATCGCGGAAGCTTCCGGGGACGGTTCGCAGGAGAGGAAGATCGAGCTCCTTGCCTCGTTGCTGGGCCGCGCTGAGCCGACGGAGGCGAAGTACATCGTTCGGTTCGTGCTCGGCACCCTGCGCCTCGGCGTCCGGGAGATGACGATCCTGGACGCTCTTGCCGACGCCTTCGCCGAAGGGAACAAAGAGGGCCGGAAGCGGATCGAGGCGGCCTTCAACGTCTCGAGCGACCTCGGCGTCGTCGCGCAGACGCTCGCCCGCAAGGGGCTCGACGGGCTCGAAGAGATCCGGCTCACGGTCGGTCGCCCGGTCCGACCCATGCTTGCCGAGCGGGCCGCGAGCCTCGAGGATCTCCTGACCCGCATGGAAGGGAAGGCCGCGTTCGAGTACAAGTACGACGGGCTCCGCCTCCAGGCGCACCTGCCCGAACACGGGGAGCCTGTGCTCTTCTCGCGTCGGCTCGAGCGGGTGAGCGCCCAGTTCCCCGAGCTCCTGCGGGAGCTCCCGAAGGCGATCCGGAGACGACCGGCGATCGTCGAGGGCGAGTGCGTCTCGGTCGACCTCGACTCGGGGGAGCTCCAACCGTTCCAGGAGATCTCGAGGCGGCGTGGTCGGAAGTACGACCTCGAGCGGATGGAGGAGGAGGTGCCGGTCCGGTTCTTCCTTTTCGATGTGCTGCTCGACGGAGACGAGGAGGTGATGCGCGAGGATTTCCCAGCACGGCGTGCACGACTCGAGAAGCTCGTGCATCCTTCGGGCTCGGACCGAGTGGCGCTCGCCACGCAGCAGGTCGCCGATTCCGCGGCGGCCGCCACGCAGTTTTTCGACCAGGCGATCGCCGACGGATGCGAGGGGGTCATGGGGAAGTCGATCGCGCCGGGGAGCAGCTACCGCGCGGGCGCTCGGGGATTCTGGTGGATCAAGTACAAACGGGAATACACCCAGGCACTCGCCGATACCATCGACGGCGTCGTCGTGGGAGCGTTCGCGGGTCGCGGCCGCCGCGCGGGACGCTGGGGCGCGCTCCTGATGGCCGTCTACAATCCGGACGCCGACCGGTTCGAGTCGTTCTGCAAGGTGGGGAGCGGGTTCGACGACGAGACGCTCGCGGCCCTCCCGAAGCGGCTCAATGAGTTCGAAGTGCCCGCAGCGCCCGCCGAGGTGCTGACCGGCCTGGTCCCCGACCAGTGGATGCGTCCTTCGATCGTCCTCGAACTTCGCGGTGCCGAACTCTCCTTGAGTCCGATCCACCGGGCCGCCGTCGATGCCGTGCGACCGGGCGCGGGGCTCGCGCTCCGCTTCCCTCGGTTCACCGGGAAGTGGCGGGACGACAAGAAAGCGAGCGACGCCACGACCTCCGCGGAGCTGTTGGGCCTCTACCGATCCCAAGTGCGGCAGAGCGCGCCGGCCGAAGAGGCCGAATCCCCCGCTGGCTGAGCCTTCCCGCCGCGTAGTCGGGGCGGAATCCCCCGCCCACCCCGACCGGTCCGAGCGAACACTTATCAAGGGGTAGCGGGGTTCTCGCGCTCGAGGCGCTCACTATGCTGGTCGAATCGACGGAGCTCATGGGCCGACAGATGTACACCCCGGACGGACGGCTGCTCGGCGAGGTCTCGAACCTTGTCGTCGACGTGGAGGGTGCCAAGATCGACGGTTTATACCTCGAGGAGCCGAGCGGTCTCCTCGTCGAAGATTCAAAGCCGGTCAACATCCCGTACCGCTGGGTCTCCGCCGTGAACGACGTCGTGCTCCTCAAGTTCTTCCCCCGCCGGGTCTCCGTGAAGAAGGGCCCGGCCAAGCCGGCAGCGGGGAGTCCCGCGCCCTCGGCGCCCGCCCCCGCCCGGTGAATGGTGCGGGGATAGCCAAGCTTGGAAACGGCGCAGGACTTAAACGGGTCTCCGCGGACCGGAGCCGCCGAAGAGATCCTGCCGCGCAGGCGTTCGCCGGTTCGAATCCGGCTCCCCGCATCCCCTCCCAGCGGACCAGCTAACTAGACTTCCCCCAACGGTCACGGTAGTGCGGCTGCGTTCGGCGGATCTCGTCCGCCGGCTCGCTTCGCTCGAAGGGTTCCCTCAACCGAGGCCGGAGCTAGAGCAGGTGTTGACTCCGCCGGAGGCGGCTGCGGAGATCGTGAGGTCGGCGACCGCGCGCGAGGACCTCGAAGGTTGCACGGTGCTCGACCTGGGCACCGGCACCGGAGTCCTGGCGATCGCGGCGAAGCTCGCCGGGGCGGCGACCGTCTTCGGAGTCGACTCGGACCCCTCCGCCCTCGAGGTGGCGCGGAAGAACGCGGAGCGAGCGCACGTGGAGGTGGAGTTCCGACAGGCCGAGGTGGAGACGCTGGACTTCCCCGCGGATACGGTCGTGATGAACCCGCCGTTCGGCGCCCAGCGGCGGCACGCCGACCGGCCGTTCTGGGAGGCCGCTTTTCGGCTCGCCCGGCGCCGGATCTACGGCTTCGCCCTCGAGGAGTCCCGAACCTTTATAGCCCGCCGGACGGTCGACTCGGGCGGAAGGATCGAAGAAACCCGTCCGGTCCACTGGGAGCTTCCCGCCACCTTCGCGCACCATACGCGACGGCGGGTCGACCTGCGTGTAGACCTGTGGGTGCTCCGACCGCCGCACCCATGAACGAAACACCCCACGAGCGATTCGTGATGCCGGGCGAGCTGCTCGGCACCGCGGAAGAGTACGTTCCCGGCCACGGCACCTACGAGGACAGCGGCCGGGTCTACGCGGCGCTCCTCGGCCGCGCCAAGGTCGACGCGACGGCGCGGGCGATCTCGGTCGAGGCGATCCACGGGATCCCGCGGATCGGCGAAGGGGACCTCGTCTACGCGCGCGTGGACGAGCTGAAGAGCCAGATGGCGATCTGCACCATCCTCGCCTCGGCGGCCACCAACCGGTCGGCGCCGGGCGCCCCCGAGGGACCGATCCACATCTCGAAGGCGAAGGACGGCTACACCGACTCCCTCGCCGACGAGTTCGCCCCAGGGGACATCGTCCTCGCGCGGGTGCTCCAGGGCCACCCGTCGATCAAGCTCACCACCGCCCCTGCCGAGCTCGGCGTCGTCGCGGCGCGCTGCCAGAGCTGCCACGCTCCGCTCACGCTGGGGTCGAAGGGGCTCGTCTGCCTCCGGTGCGGCGCGATCGAGCGCCGCAAGCAGAGCCGGGAGTACGGCGTTCTCCGGGCGGGCGAGAACCGTGGGCAGGACCGCCCCACTCAGTAACGAGCAGGAGCTCGCCCGGCTCGTCCGGGCGCACAACCGCTGGCGCGGCTCCGAGGTGTTCAACCTCCTCGCGAGCGAGAACGCCGTCTCCCCGACCGCACGGCGGTATCTCGCCTCCGACCTGGCGGGACGCTACACCCTGCCCGTAGAGACCGAGTTCCACGGCGAGCGCATCGACAACAGCTACACCGGCACCCGGTACACGGACGCCATCGAGGCGCTCGCCGACCGGGCCGCCGAGCGGCTCTTCCGAGCGCGCCACGCGACGACCCGGCCGCTCTCGGGCCACATCGCCGCGATGAGCGCCCTCGTCCCGCTACTGAAGCCCGGTTCCAAGTTCCTGGCGGTCCCTCCGGAAGCGGGAGGCTACGACGGCTACGCCCCAGGGTTTCTCTCCTCGGTCCTCGGCTACCAGGTCCGGCCGATCCCCGCGAACGGGCCGGCGGAGCCGCTCGATGCCGAGCTCGTGCGCGAGGAGATCCGGCGGGAGCGGCCCGCCGCGGTCCTCCTCGGCCAGAGCTTCGTCCTGTTCCCCTACCCGCTCAAGGAGATCGCCGAGGAGGCGCACGCCCACGATGCCCTCGTGCTCTACGACGCCTCCCACGTGCTCGGCCTCATCGCTGGGCGCGAGTTCCAGGACCCGCTCGTCGAGGGGGCGGACGTCGTCTTCGGCAGCACCCACAAGTCGTTCCCGGGCCCGCAGGGGGGGCTTCTCTACACCAACCGCTCGGACCTCTTCCGGGAGATCGCCCCTGCGCTCGTGTGGAGGGTCTTCGACAACGCCCACTGGCACCGGATCGCTTCTCTCGGCCAGACGCTCCTCGAGCTCGAGCGGGTCGGGGAGGAGTATGCCCGGACCACCGTCGCCAACGCCCAGGCTCTGGGGCGCGAGCTCACGGCAGTTGGCTTCCCCGTGCAGGCGGAGGCGCGAGGGTTCACCCGCTCCCACCAGCTCCACCTCGACACGGCTCGCCTGCTCGCAGAGCACAGGATCCGGCCAGGGGAGCTCGCCCGGCGCTGGGAACGCAACCGCCTCCTCACGGACCTCGTGGGGCGGATCGGGACCGCGGAGGTGAGCCGCCTCGGCCTCCGGCCGGCGGAGATGGCGCGGCTCGCCTCCCTTCTCCTCCGGGGCGGGCCGAAGCGCGGGCGGGTCGGGGCCGAGGTGCTCGCCTGGCGGCGGCGGTACCCCAAGTTGCGGTTCGTTTGAGCCACGGCCGTGGCGGGGCCCGCCGCGAAGCTGAGAAGAAAAAGGGAAGGGGGAAAAGGTTCGCGCGAGGGCCCGAATCGACCCTAGCTCATGCCGTGAGCGTCCTTCGAGTGCTCCTTGAGCTCGTCGGCGGTCGCGAAGGACTGGTGGCAGACCGAGCACTCGTTCGGCTTTCCGCCGGTCTGGCTCTTCCAGGGCTGGGCACTGCTCGGGGTCGAGCCGCCCCACATCATCCGGCCGAGCGCGAGGGCGACGATGAGGCCGATGATGAGCCCCACCACGAGCAGGACCGCGGCGGCGGCTCCGGGCGTGAGCCCGAGCAGCTTCGCGTTCGTGACCGTGGTGTTCTGGTAGTTCGTCGCGTTCATCCAGATCGTCTGGGAGCCGGGCGGTAGCGCAGCGGCGGCGATCGTCACGTTCGCCCAGGAGGCTACAGCGCCCTGGTAGGGGCTCGTTACGTTGAGCTCGATCAGGAACTTCCCGGTGAGCGTCGCGAGCCAGACGACCGCGGTCGCGTGGGCGCCGAGCCCGGGTCGGAACACTCCCTGGGTGAACACGACCGCGCTCGCGGAGTTGAACACCGTCACCTGCGCCGTGGAGGCGTAGTCTCCCGTGTAGTCCACGGAGATGGTGATGTTCGACCCGGCGACGTAGCTCGAGCCGTTGAGCGGGTAGAGGATCGAGGTAGCCGGAGTACCGACCGCGATCGTCACGTGGCCCGCCGGACCGATCGTCCGGGCCTGGGCGCCGGTGAAGGCGTCCTGGGCCGTGATCCAGAGCGTGAACAGGTAGTTCCCGCTGAACGGCATGAGGCTCGTGTCCAAGGAGATCTGGCCCGACGTGGGTACCGGGGTACCGGTTCCGGGGGTCGAGGCGGCCTGGACGACGGAGTGGTTGAGCGCCAGGCCGTTGGGCACGTACTTGACCTGGAGGCTGAGGGTCATGTTGTTCGAGTCGCTCACGACGCCCGTCGAGCCCGTGATCGCGTAGGTGTAGTTCAGCAGGAATCCGCTCGGCTCGAACGCCGCGGGCGGGGTGATCGAACCCGCGAGGTTCGTGATGAGGAGCGTCACCGTCACGGGGGCCGACTGGACCGTCGTCGCGAGCGGGGCGTTCAGGGTCGCGTTGTAGGCGGTGGTGTTGTTAGCGGTCAGCCAGCCGATCAAGTGGTAGGGGGTGGTCGGGAGGGTGCCACCGTTGAAGTTCAGGCTCGTCAGGACCCCGTAGCCGACGGTGGTGGTGTAGGCGGTGGTGTTCGTCGCCACCGGCTCGCTCACGTTGGCGATCAGGTTCGCGCCGTTCCAGATGGAGAGGCTCACCGAGTCGTTCGCCGCGTTGAGCGGGGCGTTCGTGACGTTGATCGTGTAGGCGACCGTGATCGGGAGCTGTTGGCCGCCCGAGTAGGTGCTCGTGATGACGATGCTCGAGGTCCAGGGTACGACGAGCGGGCGGGGATGCGCCGCGGGGAGGACGTTGACATGGGTCGCCACCTCACCGGGGCCCCGTGCGGAGACGGACGGGCCGTGCGACAGCGCGACAAACCCGAGCGACCCCAACAGCACAAAGACGGCGGCGACGGTCCCGATTCGTGCCCACGTCAGGTGGAACATAGGCGCCCGGACGACTTTGATGATTTAAACTTCTCGGAACAACGCTAGGCGCCCGGGAGCGGAAAATGGGCGCCCCCGGCCGTCGACCGGGGGCGCTTTTGCGGTTATTCTTCGAGCCCGTGCTGGATCTTGCCGTGCTGCGCTAGCGCATGCGTCGTCTCGAACTTCTCGTGGCAGAGGGGGCACTCGTTCTTCCCGCCGCCGCCCGCGCTCGAGCCCTCCTCCCACGGCTTCGGCGAGCCCTTGCCCGCGGCGGCCCCCTCGGAGGCGGCGCGGGGCGAGAGCGGGCGGAAGGCGGGAGCCACCGCGAGGCCCACGATGAGCCCCACGAGGAGGCCCGCGATGGCGAGGATCGTTCCGGTCATCACCGTCGGCAGGCCGGCGATCGGGTGCTGTCCGGAGGTCCCGTTGAACCAGACGAGGGCGCTCGTCAGCGTGACGTTGATCCAGGTCGTGGCCACGTAGTTCGGTTGGTACGGCGTTCCGAGCTGCAGCACGATGCGGTACGAGCCCGCGGCGGTGCTCGTCCATGTGGTCGAGCCCCCTCTCGCGCTCGTCGCGATGCCGGCGACGAGCGCCCCCACCGTGTAGACGGGGGTGTTCGCCGAGCCCGGATAGACCGTGACGTTCGCGTTCTGCACGTACAGTCCTGTGTAGGTGTAGGAGATCGTGACGTTCCCCAACGGCACGAGAGCGTTCTGCGACGGTCCGTCGATCTGCCCGTGGAGGGCATCGAAGACGAGGTACGTGTTGGCTTGCGCTAACACGCTCCCCGAATGGTTCGCGTTGAGCCATACGATGAGCTCGTACTGGCCTGGCGGCAGGTCCCCGGAACCCGCGTAGAACCCTCCTTCGGTAAGGAGCGTCCGGTTGATGCTCTGGTTGTAGTCGGTCCGCTCGGGCTTCACGGGCAGCGATAGGTTCTCGACCCGCGGGCACCGGAACCCCTGGCAGTTCGAGGTGACGTAGAGCACCTCGAGCGACTGGTTGAACGTCTTGTTCGAGACCTGCTGGAACGGGATGTTGATCGTCCAGGTGAGGTTGAACGGGATGGTGGAGTAGACGTTGCTCGTGGTGAGGTCGGTGATGGTGACCGAGCCCACGATGAAGATGTGGTTGTAGGTGAAGATGTGCCCCACCGAGTCGGTCGCCACCACGAGCAGGTGGTGGATGCCCGGCCCGTACGTCGCGCTCAGGTTCCCGTAGACGCTCCAATCCTGGAAGTTCGGTTCCGGCGGATTCGCGGTCGCCGCGGGCACGCCGGCAAGACAAGCCGCCGTATCCACGGGGTCGACGCACGCCCGCACCGAGACGACGTGTTCGGTCCCGGGGTTCCAGTTGTAGCCGATCCCGCTGAGGAACGGGTCGTTGTTCGGCAGGTGCACGGTGACGCCCCAAGAGATGTTCGAGCCCGACCCGAAGAAGTCGAGGAAGGCTCCCTGCCGCGTCTGGGTCCAAGCCGTGACAGGGTCCGGGAAGACGAGCAGCGGAGACGCTGTGTAGTTTCGCTGGAAGGAGTTGTTGTACGTGCACTGGATGAGCACGTACGGGCTCAACGATCCGCCGAGCGGGTTCGGGGTGGCGCACGGCTCGGTGTAGGTCGAGGTGATGTTCCGCTGGCCCGGAGTGTCCGCCGCGACGAAATCGATCGGCACCACCTCGCCGGCGTAGGGCCCGCCGTTGAAGAGGAACGCATAGCTGCCCCCCGCCGGGCCGGAGAGGTTGTCCGGGAGCTGGATGTTCGCCTGGCCCGTCGAGTTGGTGTAGGCGGCGGTTCCCGAGGCGTTCGTCACGCCCACGACCCCGACGCTCGGTTCGTAGGTCCGGAACCGGGTCGAGGCGCCTAGGTCGAGGGTCCCGAGCCAGACCCGGTCGTTCGCCACGCGGCTACCCTTGTAGTCGTTCAGCGTCACCGGGAAGTACTGTCCCTGCCAGCCGTACATGAGCTGGTAGGCCCCCGATTCATTGTACGAGTTGTTCGCGAACGAGTTCTGCGCGGCCGGGCTCGTCGGGCTGTGGTAGAACTGCAGGATGAACTTCGGGAAGTTGAACGCCGAGTACTGTCCCCCATACGAATCCGTGGTCCCGACGTTGAGCTGGGGATGGATCGTGATGTTGGTGCTGGCGGTGAGCGTCCCGTACGAGGCCTTGATCACGTAGTTCGATGGGACCTGGATGTTCTGGGTGGTCACGAGGGCGTCGCCCGAGACGTTCGTGTAGCTCACGGACTCGGTGGGGGTGTAGAGCGCGGCGCTCGGCTTTCCGAGGTAGTAGAGGCGGTTCATCATCGCCGTCCCCTCGCCGACAACGAGGTAGGCGCTCGGGAGCGTCCCCGAGACGACGGCGTTGTACACCGGCTGGCCGTTCAGCGTCACCTGCACGATGACCGCGTTCGCGTACGGGCTTGGGGCACCGGTGGTGTCCTCGACGTTTCCGAACCAGCCGAGGTAGGTGTTCACGACGGGGACGCCGCCGTTGATCCAGCCGTTCGTCGGGTAGATCACGGAGACCTTGAGAACCCCACTCTTCGGCACGTCCGCCGCGATGTACGAGTAGGCGAAGCCGAGGGTCGGCGTGGTCGAGTTACCGAACTCGAAGAGAATCGAGCCGGGACCAGTGAAGACTCCCGCGGTCGTGTCGAGGGTGAACTCGTACCCTGGCACGGCTCCAGTCACGGTGAGCGTCGGCTGCCAAGACGTCCGAACGCCCGCGTCAGTGATGAACACCAGCGTCACGTGGGGATTCGTGGCTTGAAGCCCCGCCGACGCATTCACGTGAATCGTGTAGCTGTCGTTCAACGCGAAGTTCGCCCAACTCGAAAGGTCCCATGACGAGTTGGAGCTGTAGAACCCCTGGAACTGGCCCGGGAGGCTGTAGAGCGTGTTCAGGTCGTAGGCAAAGTTCGCGACGTTGATCGTTCCCCAGCCGGTCGGGAAGTCCCAGCCGACGGTCGTGTTGCCGTAGGTCGGGCCCGAGGCGGAGACGGGGAACTTCTGCCCTGGCGGCCAGGCCCAACCCGAGGCGACCCCCTGGTTGCCCCAGTAGCTCGTGCCGTTGGTCACATCGGCGTACGGATCGAGAGTAAGGTTGCCGTTCCACCAGGCGTTCCCGAGGAGGAAGGCGGGCACGTTGCCGTTGCCGAGGTAGGCGCCGTGACCGTGGGCACGCTCGTAGTCGTCGATGAGCGCGATCATGCCGGCGGTCGTGGGGCACGCTTCGCTCGTCCCGCCGATGCCCCAGACCCATTGGCCGTCGAAGAGGATCGTCTGATTGAAGTCCGACTCCGCGGAGACCCCGCTGCCCAACGACCGGCCGAGGTCCGGGATCCCGATCCCGTGCTCGAACCAGCTCTGGTTGTACCACGCGGAGGTCCCGAACCCACCGGAGGCGGCGGGGGGCGCGCGGGTGAGCGTCTGGTTAGAGAACGGAGTGTACCAGTAGGATTGGTACAGGAGGTGCGTGGCGGTCGCGATCCGCATCTCGTAGTTCGCCGGCGCCTGGCCCGTGAAGAGGGAGAAGTTCGTCGTCCCGATGTTGGGCGTGGGGTACGGGCCCGGCGCGTACGACCCGAGCGCGGTCCGGACGCCGGTCACCGATAGGATGTACGGGTCGGTCGCGGGCGCGCTCCCGGAGAGCTCGCCGGTCGAGGTGTCGAAGCCGCCGCCGTCCGCGCTCGAGGCGAGCACGGTCGTTCCCCGGGCCTCCATCAGAATGACGTAGTTGTGCATGGTGATGCCGTTCTCCCAGGTTGGGCCGTAGTAGTTCGACCCGTCCTCCGCCCCGCCCCAGGAGTTCGACACGACGTTGACGGCCGTCGACATGCCCGCGAGCAGCGCGTAGTCGTCGTCGATCACGGTGAAGCACAGGCAAGGCCCGTAGACGGGCAGGATGCGCGCGCCCGGCGCCATCGTGGCCGAGTACTCGATGTCCAGCGCCATTTCGTTGGAGCCGACGTCGGTGTAGTAGAGCGTCCCGTTCGTGCCGAAGGAACCGTCGACGCCGTAGGCGGTCAGGCGGTTCATGATCTGGTTCGGGTTGTTCCAGACGTACTTGCTGTACAACTGGATGTCGTCGGGGTTGATGCCGCCGGCGACGACCACCGCGATGGTGATCGGCGTACCGGTCGAGTCGCCGTTGTAGCCGGCGTTCAGGAGCGGATCGGCGTTGTAGACGTAGTTGAGCGCGGAGGAGGTCACGAACGTAAGCGCGTTGTTCCGCTTCAGGTGGTGCGAGTAGTAGTACACCCAGCCGTACGCGTGGTTGGTCAGGTTGAACATCGGGGTAAGGTTCGTGAGGTTCTGGTCGGCGGGCCGGCTCTGACCGAGCGGGATCCCCGAGGCGCCGTACAGCGAATCGGCCTGGAGTTGCGGGTTCAGATGGCTCGTGAACCGGGCCTGGCTCGTCGTGTCGAGGCCGTTGACGGTCGTGATCGAGCTCGCGAGCGTCGCAGGGAGCGAGAGCGGCGTGGCGAAGCTGTAGGCCGCGGTCCCGTTCGCGGTCCGGACGGTGCTGATCTCGGTGTGGAACGCTCCGTTCACCATCCCGGTGTTGCCGAGGAAGGAGACGGAGACGAGGCCTTGGGTCTGGACTTTGAACCCGAGGGAGGTGAAGTAATTGATCGTGTTCTGGACAGCGACCGGGTCGGCGCCGAACATCGACTGCTCTTGCTGGAGGGTGAGCCAGTGGTGGAACAGCGGGGAACCGAGCGTCGACTGCTCGTTGAGGAGAGTCTTCAGCGAGTCGACGTTCCGGACCGGGAATCCGACCGTGAATTGCATCGGGGTGGAGAGCGGCGTCGGGTGGAGCACGGTGGTGTTGTGGGTCGCGCTCGCGGGGGCGCCGGGCTTGGTGATGAACGAGCTCTTGGCGAGCTCGGAGCCGGTGAGGATGCTCGAGCCGACGGGCGCTTTCGCGCCGCCCATCGGCATGCCGGGGGACGCGCTAGCGGCGCCGATCAGGAGGAGCGT